>JAZRDI010000039.1:0-38302 GCA_045660185.1 Eubacteriales bacterium
ATTAAGGCTGAAGAAGAAGCTCGTGCAAAAGCTGAAGAAGAGGCACGCATTAAGGCTGAAGAAGAAGCTCGTGCAAAGGCTGAAGAAGAAGCACGCATAAAGGCTGAAGAAGAAGCTCGTGCAAAAGCTGAAGAAGAAGCACGCATAAAGGCTGAAGAAGAAGCTCGTGCAAAGGCTGAAGAAGAGGCACGCATTAAGGCTGAAGAAGAAGCTCGTGCAAAAGCTGAAGAAGAGGCACGCATTAAGGCTGAAGAAGAAGCTCGTGCAAAGGCTGAAGAAGAGGCACGCGCTGCAGAAATGGTTGTTGAAGAAACACCTGTAGCTGAAGCCGAAGCTCCTGTAGCAGCTGCTGCAGAAGAAGATAGCATGGTTCTTGATGGAGAAGTAGTTTACGTTCACTATAGAAGCTCCTTCACTTCGAGATTCATTCAGGCTCCCGAAGCTCTCCAGAATTACTACACAACGATTAAGAATTATATCCTTTCTTACACCGGTGTTAAGGCAAAGACCAGCTGGAACTACGAGATATTCACAAAGGGTAGAAGTCAGTGTGTTAAGCTTAACATCAAGGGTAAGGCACTTACTCTTAACCTTGCGCTTGATCCTAAGGAATACAACGCAAGTAAGTATCACTTCACAGATCTTTCAGATAATCCCAAGTTTGCAGCTCTTCCTATGCTTCTTAAGGTTAAGAGCGATAGAGGACTTAAATATGCGCTTGAGCTTATCGCAGAGGTTATGTCTAAGCTTGGCATTGAGCAGGGCGAAGTTCCCACAGTTGACTACCGTATGCCTTACGAGTCAAATGCAAGCCTTGCAAAGCGCGGCATAGTTAAGGTTATTCTTCCCGCCGGCGTTAAGTACGATCCTAACGTTGAGATTCGCGAAGCTAACGTAAACGATATTCTTGATTCAGACGAGGATAAGACTCTCACTCGTGAAGAGGTATTCCTCTACGATAACGATGACGTAGCTGATGCAGAAATCGAAGAAAACGAAACAGAAGCAACCGCAAACGTTGAAATGGCAAATGACGTAGAAGAGTCCGTAGCAGCCGTAACCGAGAAGGCTACAGAGTCTGCAGGAATGCCCATCATCGCTGCTGATGACACCATCACAGTTGAGGGTAACGTTGTTCTTATCAGATATAGAAGCTCCTTCACATCAAGACTTATCCAGGCTGATAACGATATTCAGGATTACTATACCGCGCTTAAGAACCACCTTCTCTCTTATAAGGGCGTTAAGTCCAGAACAAGCTGGAACTACGAAACGTTTGCAAAGGGACGCACACAGTGCGCGAGAATCAACATTAAGGGTAAGACTCTTACCGTTAACTTGGCTCTCATTCCCTCGGATTACAACGTTAATAAGTATCACTTCACCGACCTTTCTGATAATCCTAAGTTCGACAAGCTTCCCATGCTTCTTAAGATTAGAAGCGCAAGAGCTCTTAGATATGCTCTCGAGCTTATTGATGAGCTTATGAAGACACTTGATGTTTCGGTTGGAACTATCCAGAAGGTTGATTACCACAAGCCTTACGAGTCCAATAGCGAGCTTGCTCGTCGCGGACTTATGAAGATAATTCTTCCCGCAGGCGTTAAGATTGACGAAAGCACGATTCTTCGTGAGGAAAACGTAGATAACGCTATGGATACTCACAAGGCTGCAGACAATGCGGTTGGAACCGTAGCAGAAGCACCCGTTGCAGAAGAGGTTGTTGAAGAAGCACGCATTAAGGCTGAAGAAGAAGCTCGTGTAAAAGCTGAAGAAGAGGCACGCATTAAGGCTGAAGAAGAGGCTCGTGCAAAAGCTGAAGAAGAAGCTCGTATAAAGGCTGAAGAAGAAGCTCGTGCAAAAGCTGAAGAAGAAGCCCCCGCTATAGAAGAGGTTGTTGAAGAAGCACCCGCTGCAGAAGAGGTAGTCTTCACCGATGCTCAACACGCTGATGAAATGATCAACGATGAGGTTGCAGAGAAATCCATCGAGGTTATCAAGAAATCTCGCTCCGGCAAGATGGTTGAAGTAAACATTGATGACATCTGCGCCAACTTCGAAGACGGTGACGAAGTAACGCTTGAAACTCTCAAGGCAAAGAGACTTGTTAACAAGGCTGCCGGAAGAGTAAAGATTCTTGCAAAGGGTACAATGACCAAGTCCTTGACTGTTGAGGCTGATAAGTTCTCGCTTCAGGCGGTTAAGATGATTACTCTTGCAGGCGGTACTGCAAAGCGTTATAACTAATAAAAAAATGAAGCGAAAAACGCTTCATAACGCAAAATAAAAAAGAGCGGTCTTGAAATATAGACCGCTCAACTTATATCTTTTCGAAGTGTATAAGTAGCTTTGAAAAACAAAAATTACCGTACATTTAAAATGGTATATAGCATCTATAAAAAAAGAAACGAACGAGTGGCTTGAAAATAAAACTCGTTCGTTTTTGTATGCAAAATGTAAACTGTTATGTTCAAATAATGGTGGTTTTGAATTTGATTTTGATTTTAAGTGTTTCGTTTTCACTAAAAGATTCAACTTTAATATTATCGTTTTCATAGTTAAATCCATCGGTCGAGCAATTGATTGCGTCTTCCTTGGGAACTGAAAAATATTCAAGAATTTTTATAGCGGAGCGCTTTGTTCCTACTGCGCCGGCTCTGAAAACGCATACGTCGCGGTGAGCAACGTCAGAAGCCTTCATCCACTCAAAAGCGGGGGATTCGGCAGCGTCGGTATAAAGCTCAAGCTTCATATTGAAGTGGGGGTGAAGCGATATGACAAGTGTCTTGTTTTCGGCAATTAAGGCGTTATCCTTCGACGAGAAAACTCCAAGACACCTTATCTCATCGTTGCTTATGGAAATAGCCCTGAAGAAATAAACTGCTGTGAAAATAACGAAGAATGCCGAAACAAATATCAAGGGATAAAATTTGAACGTATTTTCCGAGAATTTGTTGAATTTAATCGCAATCCAAAGTATTGCCAAAATGGGAAATTCGATTAAATAAACGCGAGGCTTCGTGCAAAAAAGATAAATGCTTTTCATTATTTTTCCTTCTTCTAAAAGTTTAATAACTATAATCGTTTTAGTAAATTATTTACGCTACTATTTTACCACAAGCTCATCTTTTTTTCAATATATATATCCAAAATTAACATAGGATTTACACAGTTTCTAAAACAAAAGTATTTTAATCTCGCAAAAGTATTGATTTTTCATTTAATTTGTGCTAAACTCTAATAAAGAAAATATTTTAAGGAGAACAAAATGAAAAAAACAGTAGTTTATATATTTATGCTTCTAACGCTTATATTGATGTTGACTGTTAGTTGCTCGCTCGTTCCTGAAGAAAACAATGCGAAAACTGATAGTATGCCTACCTTAATGCTTTCATTTGGAGATATAACGCTTGATGCCGGCAACGAGGCGCAGCTTGTAAGCTCCTTCGTTATTGGAGAAAAAAGCGTTCAAATAAACTATTCCTTCGAGGGAAACTGTATTTCCATCGCTGATGGTAAGGTAACTGCCCTTGTTGCGAATACCGAAACAGCAGTTACCGCAACCGCAGAGGGTATGGAAGAGCAAACGTTCATAGTTAAGGTTAAAGAAGAAAAGACTAACGGTAATATAAATATTAGTTTTGACAACGTTTTTATAAATAATGGCGAGGAAATGATTTTGCCGAAATCGGTAAAACTTAACGGCGCCGAGAAAGCCGTTACATATACGTTTAATGGGAATAATATATCCATATCGGACTATAAGCTCACAGCGCTCGTCTATAACACTACAACGATCGTTACCGCATCTATAGACGGTTGCGAGTCGAGCTTCAAGGTGAGCGTTATCGGTGACAAGGGCGTCATGACAATAGATGCTCCGAGCAGTATCTATACGAATTACGCGCCGAAGCCCATTAACGTAAGCTTCTCTAACCCCGAGTTCGCATCCGAGGTTACCTTCACCGCAAGCGATGAAAGAGTAGCATTCAAGGACGGCGGTATTTACGCAACGGGAGCTTTTAATTCCGCAACCAACGTAACCGTTACCGCAAAATCCGACTACCATAGCGAAACCTTCACCGTAAAGGTGTCCGAATTCAGTATAAACAACGACGAAGCAACCGTTAAATTTTACGAAGAGAATATCATAAAACCCGAAAACAAGGGCGGAACTATATTTATAGGCGATTCCTATTTCTCGGGTCAGCTTAAAAACGGAAAACCTTCCTTCTGGTCAGATTTCTACGAGGACTACGCAGGCGAAAAAGCATTCCTTATGGGAATTTCCTCATCGCAGATAGTAAACTGGGAGATTGTTTCCGAAAGAATAGTATATCCTATGGAGCCGAAGGAAATAGTACTTCATATAGGCTTTAACGATGTTCATAGCAGCACCAGGAGCGCGTACGAGATTGCATCGAGAATTATTGCGCTTCTTGAAGAGTTCCGCGAGAAGCTTCCCAACACAAAGGTTTATTACTGCAGCGTTGAGCCTAAGAAAAACGCGCTTGATTCGGGCTCGCAGTTCTATGAGAAATCTATGATCTACGCGCCACTTATCAACTCAATGATTGAAGCTTATACTTATGAAAATACTAACGTGAAGTTTGTTAACACACGTCAAATATTCTTCAATGCAGACGGAACGATAAACAAGAATTACTACCTCTCAACCGACCTTTCTCACCCGACCCTCGAAGCTTATGATGCTTACAGACAGGTTGTCGAGGCAGCGAGAGGAAACGCATTCTTGGAGCTTACCCCAACTGAAGCTTTGGCGGGAATCGTGGCAAATCAAACGTCTGTGAATACCGCAGCGGCAGAGTCGAAGCTTAATAGTACCGTTTACACGATAGAAAACAATCCAAGAGAGTACACAGGTCAAACTCTGGCAAAGTACTTTACCGATAAAGACGGCAAGCAGCTTATCAACTATTATTCCATAAAGGGATATATGGAGGTCAGTGACCTTCAAGACAATGGCGCTCACGTTCAGTTCAGATTCAGTAACACCACAAATGACAGATTCTTGCTTTACGATTCAACTGCAGATAAAATACTTGGAATTTGCGCTCCATTCATCGGTAAAAACAACGAGAGCAGCGCGGGGGCGGTTGCAAACGTCTTTGATGCAAGCAGTGAACCGATAGTTTTGAGCTGGCAGGTAATAGTTACCGAAAAAGTCGCGTATTTCTTCGTAAATGACGTTCTTGTATTCTATGGAGCTCCCGGAGCTTTGAACTACTTCAACGTAAGTGTTGAAAAGGCAGATATTAGCTTCTGGGGCGTAGAGATTACCTTAAAAAGCGAAGATGCCGACGCGTATAATGCAATTCTTGAAAATAAAAAAATAATATAAGTGTTACCTAAATACATAAATGGATTTAGTCGGTTTAAACCATTGTAATCCTTAAATCAGGTAAAAGAGGATAAAAAAATGAAAAACTGTGAAATAGAAACAAAATGTGTGCAGGGTGGATACACCCCGGGAAACGGCGAGCCAAGGCAAATTCCGATTATCCAAAGCACGACGTTCAAATATGCAACGAGCGAGGATATGGGAAAGCTCTTTGACCTTGAAGCTTCGGGATATTTTTATTCGAGACTTCAAAATCCGACCTGCGATATGGTTGCGGCAAAAATTACAGCTCTTGAAGGCGGAAGCGCGGGAATGCTTCTTTCCTCGGGACAAGCGGCAAACTTCTTTGCAATATTCAATATAGCAAACGCGGGTGACCACGTAATTTCATCTGCGAGCATTTATGGCGGAACGTTCAACCTCTTCTCCGTAACTATGAAGAAGATGGGAATAGACTTCACGTTCGTTAGTCCCGATGCAGACGAAGCGGAGCTTGAAGCAGCGCTTCGCCCGAATACGAAAGCCGTTTTCGGAGAAACTATCGCAAACCCCGCGCTCACAGTTCTTGATATAGAGCTTTTTGCAAATTTCGCGCATAAGCACGGAATACCGCTTATCATAGACAACACGTTCGCAACCCCCGTCAATTGCCGTCCCATAGAATTCGGCGCAGATATAGTCACCCATTCGACAACTAAATATATGGACGGACACGGCTCTGCGGTTGGCGGATGCATCGTTGATTCGGGCAAGTTTGATTGGATGGCTCACAGAGAAAAATTCCCGGGACTTTGCACGCCCGACGATAGCTATCACGGAATAACCTATGCCGAGAAGTTTGGTAAAGAGGGAGCTTTCATATACAAAGCAACGGCGCAGCTTATGCGCGATTTCGGTTGTACACAATCTCCCCAGAGCGCGTATTATCTCAATTTGGGACTTGAAAGCTTGCACGTTCGCATGGAAAGGCATTGCCTTAACGCTATGAAGGTTGCCGAGTTCCTTGAAGGGCACGAAAAGATTTCTTGGGTGAACTATCCCGGCTTAAAATCCAATAAATATCACGAAATTGCAAACAAATATATGCCAAATGGCACTTGTGGAGTAGTTAGCTTCGGTGTAAAAGGCGGAAGAGCTGCTGCTGAAAAGTTTATGAAGGAGCTGAAAATTATTGCAATTGAAACGCACGTTGCAGACGCTCGTTCCTGTTGCTTGCATCCCGCAAGCGCAACCCACCGCCAGATGAGTGACGAGGAGCTTATAGCTGCGGGAGTTCCTTCTGACCTCGTAAGACTTTCCTGCGGTATTGAAAGCTACAAGGACCTTATTGCCGATATTGACGCGGCTTTAGCAACAGTTTAAAGATTAAAGTAAAAGGGAAAAGCTCAAAGCGAAAAGCTTGTTTTTCCCGTGATATACGGAGTAAAAAATGCCAATCAAAATTCCAAACAATCTTCCCGCGGTAAAAACGCTTGCAGACGAAAATATTTTCGTAATGACGGAAACCCGAGCAATAACGCAGGATATAAGACCTCTTAAAATATTGCTCTTAAATCTAATGCCTACCAAGATAGCCACCGAAACGCAGTTCTCTCGCCTTTTGGGAAATACGCCCCTTCAGGTTGAGCTTGAGCTTATGCATACGATGACGCATAAAGCTACCCACGTTTCCGAGGAGCATCTTTTGGCGTTCTATAAAACCTTCGACGAGATTAGAGATAACTACTATGATGGAATGATAATCACGGGCGCGCCCGTTGAGCATCTGCCCTTCGAAGAGGTTCAGTATTGGCAAGAGCTTGTCGAAATTATGGAGTGGTCAAAGAGTCACGTTCATAGCACTATGCACATTTGCTGGGGCGCGCAAGCGGGGCTTTACTACCATTACGGAATAAAGAAATATCCTCTCGAAACAAAGCTCTTCGGAGTTTTTCCTCATATCGTCGAGTATAAGCGCTCAATGCTTTTCAGAGGCTTTGACGACGTATTTATGGTTCCTCAATCAAGGCATACCACGGTGGAGCGAGAAGACGTCGAAAAATGCGACGAGCTGCAAGTTTTGGCATCATCGGAGGAATGCGGCGTGTATGCCGTTATGAGCAAGAAAAACCGTCAAATTTTTATCACGGGTCATAGCGAATACGATGCCGGAACGCTTAATGCGGAGTACGTGCGCGACGTAAATCTCGGCAAACCTATAACGGTTCCAAAAAATTATTTTCCCGACGATAATCCGGCGAGAGAGCCTATAGTTTCCTGGCGCTCTCACGCTAATTTGCTATTCTCAAATTGGCTAAATTATTTTGTATATCAAACAACACCGTATGATGTAAATTCAGTAGCCAAAGAGAATACGGACAGCGTTAATCAGCTTAAAATGTAAACAAAAGATAACAAAAAAGAGCATAAAACTGAAAAGTAAAAACACGGTTAATCTCTTTTTATGATTGTGGGGAAATTTTAAACAAACATGATCGGAAAACACAAAATGTTTGATTAGTCTATTTTTTAATTTTTTGTTTTGTGGTACTATATAAGCGCATATATAAAATTTTGTCTTGTTTTTGTAGAAAATTAACTGTTTCAAAGCTTAATTGTGTGTTAAAATTAAGATATATAAAATAGATATGAAAAGAGGGCGAAAAAATGAGCAGGAAATTAAAGAAAAAATTGACGGCGCTTTTTGCACTAATAATTTTATTATCTGCGTTGTTCACTGTTTTCTCACTTGCAAATGAGCAAACCGACGCTATGATAGCGATTGAATCCGATGCGGAGATTATGAGTCATCGAGTTCACACTAAAACGTTGGATAGCGACGGATATATAGGCATTCCGGTTGAGCTTTCAGTGTTCTATGATACGAAGAACGCAACCAGAACGGCAACGCCTGATTTCATGGTCAATGGCGGAACTCCGGTGGCTATGTACGTTGTGAATACGAGAGCTGAGCGAGTAGGTACTGATAGCGACGTTGATATAATAAAATCTATGTTGGAGCGAGATTTCATCGTCGTAGTCGTAGATTATCTTAATAACGCTAAGGCGAAGAGTCCGGACCTTGATTGGTCCGCTCAGGAAATAAGACGATACATAAACGTTGGAAATCATATTTCAGAGGCAGCTTGTATACCCAAGGGCGGATACAAAGAAAGCTTCGTTGTTCCGGCGGGATGCAATGTTTCTCTCAATAACGTGTTCTGGGAAGCAGACAAGCATGGCGCAGACGGAACTATTGATAAAATAGTTGAAACGTGGAATAATGATTTCAGAGCTACCACGGGTGAGGTTATTATTCCTTGGATAAACAGTGACGGAACGAGAAAGACCGTAGTGAATGCGATAAGTGATTCGCACCCGCTTCATGACGGAAGCTCGCCCGTGTGGTATATGGACGCTAACGGCACTCCCGAAACAGGAGGCGGCGCCGGAACGTATACCAAGGTTAAGTACACTTGGGCGGAATCTGTTTTTGATCTTGTAGATCCTGACGGAAAGCCCGTTGACCTCAATCTTTATATGCATATAGTGTATCCGACAAACCCTGAAAAGTCCGTACCCGTGACGGCTCTTGCATCGTCTTCCACATATTGTACGACTGCGAAAACAGGAGCGGATATGAGACCGCATTCAAACGGATTTTTGTTCAGAGGATATGCAAACGTAGTTTTTGATTATCTTTGGGTTCCTATGGCAAGAATGGCAAGCTACGATTATTTCGACGGAAAAGCATCTGACGGAGCTTTGACCGGTGACCAGCTTACCTATTCGCTACACGTTTATAACGATAAGAGAATTAATACTGCAGCTATGCGTTATCTTAGACATATAGCTAATGAAGATGCAAAAACATATAATTTTGACACGGAAAAAATAGGAGTATACGGAAACTCCAAAGGCGGTTGGTTTACCTTTGTCGGTTCTCAGGAATTGCATGAAAAGACAACTTTAGTTGGCAATATGACGCTTGAAGAGGCAATTGATGCAAGAATTAACGCTTATACGTCTAAAAGAGAGTTTGTCAATCACATTGGAGAAACGAGATATCAAAACGGTGACGTGATAACGGTTTGTAAAAACGGCGTAACCATCGATGGCGGAGAAATGCAGCCTTGGCTCACATATGAGAGCGGGGCAAATGCAGGAGAAGAAATTCTTTCGTACGCAACGGTGCTTTATCCTTGCTGCGCCCCCGCTTACGAGGATATTGAAGACGGACATGCTCCGATGTACCTTTCGAGTAACATATACGATGAATACCGTTCTGCGTACAACTCTTCAAATATAAGAACGAACCTTGCAAGAATGAAGGACGTGCCTTCTCTTACTCTTGAAACAGCGGTAGGCCATATGCTTACTTACGGCAAAGATCTCAACTATGGCATTGATTCGTACGACGCATTTTTTGATTTCTTCGGATATTACCTCAAGGACGAGCAAGTAAAGGTTGCTTTTGTAACACCGCTTAACAAGGCATCGGGAGTTGATGAGGAAGAAGAGATTACGATACAGTTTATAGGCTCGGTTTCAGAAAGTGAAATATCTAAAATAACCATTTCTGATTCTAATGGTAATAACCTTAGAGGCGAGTGGACTTCATTCTACGGAAACACGCAGTGGACATTTACTCCTGAGGCTATGCTCGGAGGAATGACCTATACCGTGTTAATACCGGCTGACGTTACTTCGGATAACGGGACTGCGATGAACGAAGCATACGAGAGTAGATTCACCACCGAATACGGACGTGTTTATACCGCTTCAGTTGACGGGCAATACATTAGCGCAACCGTTCCCGTTTTCAGCGATAACAATGGATTTGCGCTTAGATTTTACGTTTCGAACGACGCTGCAAATGTTGCAAATATTTACGCTACCGAATCTAAAGGCGCAGCTGAGGGTTACTACGTAGGATCTGTAAATCTCATAGGTAAGGGATATTATGAAATTGACGTTACCGACTATCTTGCGACAAAGAGCGCAGGCGAAACGGTATATTTCTTGATTGAAGAGGCAAAAGCTACCGGCACATCAGAGTACAGAGATGATTTTAATGCAGTTACCGCTTCCAACGGATACACATCGTCTACAAGCTACAGAACAAGATTCGGCGCTTATGTCAGAGACCCCGATTCTGTATATCCGACACGTGGAGATAAGTTCGAGGCGCAGACGTTTGACGGAGTAAGCACAGTCAAGTACGTTATGGGTACGACAGGATACGTGTATGAAAATATACCCGGTTATACCCCTAATTACAATGAGTTTTATTTAAGACTTAATACCGCTTTGTTCAATGATACCCTTATAAACGGCGGAAATAAATTTACCGAGAACGATTACGGCAGAAAATTCACAGTTAAGCTCAGACTCTATGATACTACGTCCCGTGACGTGCTATTTTACGTAGAGTCGATGACGGGATATTTCATCGACAACTATAAATACGAAACGATGGATTATACTCAAGCCATCAACAACTTTAACACAAAGGCAAACGAATGGGTTGAATTAACCCTTGAATACACCGTTCGCGATACCGATTTTGGCGTTGCATCTGAGTATGAGGCGAGAAGAATTCTTCTCGAAATTTCTCCTGAGGGATATCTTGACGAAAACGGAAACAGAGTTGACTATCCCATGTATATCGACTATCTTTCCGTGACGGAAACCGTAACTGATATCGAAATATCCAAAGCGGAAATTATAGCTACGAATGACGGAGGTAAAAACTTCAAATCTCCTATAGGAGATAGCGCGGTTGCTCTCTATAACGCAAATGAATTCGTTAAGGGATACGATACTCTTCGTGAGGCTATGCAGAATTACGATGAAGGATACACTGTAAAACTCAATTCAAACATTACTCTTACCGATTCGTCTGTTCCTTATGGCTTTGGCAATTTTGAAACGGTTATTATAGACCTCAACGGATATAAGATTACTTCGGACACAAAAAATAACGCACCATTCACCCTCAGCGCTGATAATCTTGATGTTGAACAGACGGCTGTTGTTATCAAGAACGGCTCTGTCTCTTTTGGAGATACGGCTCTTGTCGGCTATAACGGCTCGAATTCATCAGGGGCAGGAAAGGTATTTAACGTTAAATTTGACGACGTTTTCCTTTCACTTACAGGCAGAACCGCTTATGCGCTTGATCTCATTAGTGAAACTATCGTGTCGAGTGGTGCAAGTCTTGAATCAAATATCACTCTTGAGGATTGCGTAATTAGTATAGATGACAGCAAGCTTTCAAGAATAGTAGGTTGTCTTTTCCCTACAGGCGAGGGGACGCTTTCCGTTTCATATGAGATGAAAGGCGGAGAAATAAGACTTGATTCTGAAAGATGGCTTAATATAAACGATTCGGTTAAAGCTTTGAGTTTTAGCAAAAACGATAATGGAGAATATACAAAGCTTATCCTTCCGGCATCGTTGGCTGCGGATTCGTCGAAGTCTTATATGAGCGATATGGGTATCGCAAGCTATACCGCACTGGAAACGAATGGGCTCAACAACGTATTCTCGTTGGAAATCGGTGAGCTTTCAACCAAATACGGTATGATTCCCGATGAGTATGCGTCCGTAACTCTTTATCCCTTCGTAATCTTTGACGCAAACAGCGAGTTCGTAGATGCGAAGAGCACGTTCCAATCGGTGCTTGATGCGTTCAAGAACACCAAGGATGCGGATTGGTACGTTGTTTTGAGAGACGATTATACTTATGCAACGAAATATGACAATCTTGGTCAAGGCAGAGGAAAGCTACACGTTGACCTTTGCGGACACACTATAACACTTTCGGGTGTTATGCTTTACAACGCAGATGCAAAGCAGGATGGGGATATAGACGTAACTACCGTTAACGGAACAGTTTTAGTAGATTCGCTCGGCATGATAAGACTTCTTGGCTGGGATACGGCAAATTACGATATCAACACCGTTAAGAACTTTAATTTCAAATTTGAGGATATTACAGTTAAGCTTATTGGAAGCTCAAGCACACTTGTTACATACTACCATAACCGAGCTTCAGGCGCTCAACCCGCTCCCGCAAATAACAAGATGACGTTTACAGACTGTACGTTTGACGTCAGAGGAGCTTCGGGTGTGACGACGCTCTTTGAGGTTGGCGGTGCTAACGGCGGTAAGGCTTTGGTCGGAGATTTTGACGTCATAGGCGGAAGAATTATAGCCGATAGCGAAAGCTATTTGAATATTTGTAAGGTTGATGACAGTACAGGCTCGACGTTTATTCTTGCTAAAAATGAGGACGGCGAATATCCCTATGTAATTCTTTCGGAAAATAACGCTCCGAGCGGAAGCTATAATACGGGTGAAGGTAACATGGTTTACGCACTTGAATCCGAAAGTGAGGGAACGTTCGTATTTACTCTTGTTAAGAACGTGCTTACCACTCCTTACGGAGATATAGACCCACAATATGCTTCGATAGAGGATTATCCGTTTGTGGTATTCAGCAAGTCGGGTAAATTCATCGGAGGATACAGTGATTGGGGTGTTGACGGAAAAGATAGCGCTCTCAATGCGGCAAAGAATTCCGGTGACGGCGCAGTAGTATATTTAAGACGCAATTTCACCTATTCCGAAAAGCAGTATAACAATCTTAATCAGCAAAAGGGAACGCTTACCATAGACCTTGGCGGATACACTCTGACCGATGCATCTACACATAATTTTGCTTTGTTCTACTGCTCAAAGAAGCAAACTGCAAATACCGCTATTATAGTTAAAAACGGTTCGATAGAGCTTACGAAAAATCCGCTCGTCAGACCTTACGCAAGCTCTAGTGCATCTACATCAACAGAGTTTAATATAACATTTGAAAACATTAACCTAAAGCTTTCACAGACTAATAGCGTTACTTCGGTTGTAGCTCTTGATATAAGCACTTCGAGCGCCGTCGCAAGCGTTATGAATATAACGTTTAACGATTGTAAGATAGATGTTTCAAATCTTTCTTCAAGCGGAGTTTTTGCAAATGCAAATCTTACGAAGTTCATAGGCCCTGTTAATATAAAAATCAACGGCGGAGAGATTATCGCAGGCACGGCTTCGTTTACGTTCCAGAACGTAAACTCTGCTTCATCTGTATTGTACGGAGAGGGAAGTAAGGGTTACGTAAAGCTCGTTGTTGACGAGGGCGTAAGCGTTCCGAAAATGACGTTTAAGGTTTCGGTAGGAAATAAAAACGAAGAACTTTCATTCGTACCTATGTCAACGCTTAACGGAAATACGGTTTGTACTTTTATGTCAACGGATACGGTTTACGGAAAAATTGATCCGAACAAGGCAAATCCCGAAGATTATCCGTTTGCGGTATTCAAAAAAGATGCTACGAGCGCAACCGGTTGGACGTTCTATGACGCATATCCGATTCTTTGTCAGGGATCTGAATCAAGCGCACTCATGGCCGCTATCGATATAAGCAAGAGATTTGGACTTGATTCTGTTGTTTTAATGCGCCGTGATTACACTAGAACCCTTCAGGAATGCGCTATACTTGGACAGATAAAGAATGAAGCGGTTATAGACCTTGGCGGATACACGCTTACCGATGGATATTCTAAAAACATAGGAATTATTTATGCTTCGAGAAAGAATGAAAACGACACGTCTATAGTCATGAAAAACGGAACGGTAGAGCTCGGAAGAAACGCTCTTATCGGATACTATTCTACGAAATCAAACGCATTCAATATAACCCTTGAGAATCTTACAATCAAGCTCAAGAGCGGAGCTATAACAAAGAACATTATAGCCTCTCCTATATCGTCTGCAACAACCGTTCAGTTCCCGATTAATATAACGGTGAAAAACTGTGTTATAGACGTTAGAGGAGTAGCGGGGGCTGTAACGCTCTTCAACGCAAATGATACGAGTGCCGCTTGCGACGGAGCAATAATCAACATATCCGTTCTCGGCTGCGACGTTATTTGCGACAGTATGGCGAACGTCAACTTAATTAGTTTGCGTGATAATGGATCTAAGGTTGTGTTTGGCAAGGTTGAAAATGGAAATTATTTAACAGTAACGCTTCCTAAGGATGCTTCAAGCTCTATGGGTGAATATGATATTTTGGGTGGAAAAGCAGAGTTTGTTAAGGTTTATGAAGGTAAAGACACCGTAACGTATAGACTCAGACCTGAAGAAGTTGCAGATATTGATTATACTCCAAAGATGAGCATAACACTTGATAACCAACTTGTTATGAATGTGTATATTCCTGTTAATTACACACAAAAGTTTACATTTAATGGCGTAACATATCAAAATCTTGAAACCGTTTCGGGCAAAAAAGTAACTGCAGACGGCAAGGAATATTACCACTTAACAGTAGCTCTTCCTTCCGCGGAGGCAGCGAAAGACGTTAAGCTTGTAGCAACGGTAGCCGTAGACGATATCGTAGCAACGGTAACGTTTACGTTCTCTGTTCCTAAGTATGCCACAAAGGTTTTGGTAAGCGGAACTGACGCGGAAAAGACTCTTGCGAAAGACGTTCTTGCATACGTTAAAGAAGCGTATAACTACTTCACCGAATTTAACACCGCAGAAGAGATTGCAAGAGTTAACGCTCTTATTAACTCTATCATCGGTTCGGACTACACAAGCGCACCCGTGTCAAGCGGTGTAACGAATACTGTAGCCCCCGTGACGAGCGTAACGCTTAATCTTGATACAAAGCCCACGATTCGCTTCTACGTCACCGATGCGAGCGTAGATTTCTATGCAAACGGCATAAAACTTAACACGGTAAGCGGCACGGATGCAAACGGCGCATACGTTGAGCTTGACGTTTATGCATACGCTCTCGTAGGAACGATTACTTACGGCGAAGGCGGAAGCTATCACATTTCAAACTTCCTCGAAAATTCCGCAGGTGAAGACCACGAAAAACTCGTAGCGTGCTTTATTAAGTACGTTGAAAGCGCGAACGATTACCGCAACAAAAAGTTGGGTAATTAATTAGCTTAAAATGTAAATAAAAGATAACAAAAAAGAGCCTAAAACTGCTTTTTGCGGTTTTTAGCTCTTTTTTTGCTATTCTGTTTTTATCTTTTATATGATTCTTTTTAACATTTCTATTTTTGGTTTTTTCTAAATTTTCCCGGTGAAATTCCTTCAATTTCATAGAAGGCGCGGTAAAAGGTTCTGTCATTTCGAAATCCGCATTCAAGCGCGATTTTCAGTATGCCGTAATCTGTGGAGCTTAAAAGCTTTTTAGAATATTCCACTCTTAATGAATTCAGAAGCTTTCTGAAATTCATATTTGGCAAAATTTCAATGCAGTGAGAAATGTAGCTCTCGCTATAACATATTGCATCGCAGACGCTTTTTCGTGTTATATCGTCTTTAAAGTGCTCGTTTAGATAGAGCAAAAGCGTTGCAAGGGCATAGTTTTTCACCTCAACGGGCTTTTGCGGTATAACCGCGGTGTAGCTTTCAAAAACCGAGTATATTATTGCTTTGATTTTATGGAAAGTTGCTTTATCGTTTTCAAGGCTAACCACCTTTTCTCCGGTGTCAATCATATTGATTTTAATATATTCGAAAAGCTCACGCGGTGGAGTATAAACACTTTTTGTATTTGATTCGAAGGACATTTCATTTGATATAAAATCAGACACGAAATCGTTTGCAAATCCGCATATCCAAAGCTTACTTTCGGGTTCTGCTGCTTTTACCCCATGAATTCTAAAGGGTGTAATAACGGCAATATCACCTTTTTTTGCAAGAGTGGTTACGCCGTCAACCGTTATGTAAAAGCTTCCTTCAAGCACGCATTGGATTTCCGAAAACTGATGAGTTCTAGGCGTCCTGTTGCAGTTTTCGTCTTCGAAAACGGTGATTATCGATTGTTTGTATCCGAAGTTTCTCGTTTGTATATACAAGCTTTAACCTCCTAAAAACAATTCACAGCACATTTTGTCAGTTAATTGTATCATATTTGTCGAGTAATGTCAAGCATTTTTGTGCTATAATTAATTTAGATATTTTACCTTTCAAGCGGTAGTTGGCTACGTGTATCGAAAAATTAGCTGATAATGTGTCAATTTGCCTTGCAGTTTGGTTATATCAAGAATAAAAAGGAGAAAAACTATGAAAAAAACAAAAAGATACGTCGCTTACTTGCTTTTGACTCTTTGTATCGCATTATGCGCTACAGCAGCATTTTCTGTCTTTACAAGCGCGGCAACATCAAACTCGGGAATGTCATTCACTGCGGCAAAATACTTTGACCAAAAGTATAACATTTCTCCCACAACGGGCAATGTAACGGTGGAAGCGGAGATTTGGTTAGACCCGAACGCCACAGATTCCACCACTCCGGATATTATTTTCGGAAACTATGTGAGTAATACGTACAGAGCGTTGGATTTTTTGATCAGAGACGGTAAGTACGTAGAGTTTTATACCACCAAGGACGGAACGGTAAGATTTAAGCCGGGTTATTCTACATCAAGCGGAGACGTTGTCACCTTAGCGGACGGAACCAAAACGGTAGCCGGTAATCAAGGTCACGACGATGCTTTGAATATACGAAAATACTGTAGCGGAACTGCTGAAAATCCGGTATTCTGTAAAATTTCAATTTCCGTTGATACGTCAAACGGTCTTTGCACCTTATATATTAACGGAGAAGAAAAGGCTTCGCTTGTGGCAAGCGGATGGATCGGAAAAAATCCTTTCAAGGAACAGTATAAGCCTTTTAGAATAGGCGGAGATTACAGAACTAATAACACTAAGTATTTTAACGGTCAGATTAAGAGCATTGCCATGTACAATGACATTCGTACAAAAAACGAGATAGCCGCTGATGCCGCCAACACTGCGTTTTCCGTTGATTCGAATGACGAGAAGCTTCTCTTTGCATATGACTTGACAGACACATCTATTCCAGGTTGTCTCACAGATCTTTCTTCTAAAAATAATGATGCAGTAAATCCAAACGTATATCACGGAGGAATGACATTCGTTAAAGTTCAAGATCCGGGAAGAACAAACGGTACTTATCCTGATTCTACATATGATGTAAAGAAAAAACTCGAGTCGATTCCTCAGACATTCGAGTCTTGGGTTTATATTCCGGAATATGTTGGAACTTCGAGAGTTGGCGTTATTATGGGTAACTATACGAGTTATACCAAAGATGCTCATTTGAATTTTGAAGTATATAACAGCTGTATTCCCAGACTTCAGTGGTATGACGACAGAGGTTCGGATTTTACATCGGGGCAGCACGATATACAGTTCAAAAATTCAGCTATACCGTATAATACGTGGACACACTTAACTTTTGTTTATAATAACGATACCGGTGTTGTAAGCTGTTATTTAAACGGAGAACTTTCGGAAGAAAAGTATTTCTATCCATCTATCCTTGATTGCGTTCTTGAGCCATTCTACGTATTGGGTGGAGATACGAGAACCTTGAATCCCATATACTTCCAAGGCGCTCTCGGTGACGTTACAGCATACTCTGACGTGAGAACTGCGGATGAAATCAAAGCCGACTATCTTAAGGGACGCGATATGACGAAGGCAGACCTTGATACCGATAACGTTATTCTTTATTACGACATTGACGCATCAGATAAGGGAAGTGACATTGTTGATGATAGCGGCAACGGCTATGACGCAACCTTTAGCGATATGTGGATAACAGAAGAAGAAATGGAGGAAATAAGGTCGCTCCATAATTTTGAATCCGCATATTCATTTGCAGTTATAGGAGATACTCAATATACAACACGAAGATTCCCCGATCTTATGCCTACTTTGTATAATTGGATAGCAGAGAATGTCTATGATAAAGATATACAATATGTTATTGGTCTCGGTGATATAACAGATGCTAACGGTAAGGGAACGAGTACAACGTATGACAAATATACATTCATTGAAGATTCTACCAAACCGGGCGGCGGATATTATGTTATAGATCTTGAAAACGGAAAGTCCACAGAATGGGACGTTGCTTTCCACGCTATAACGCTTCTTGATGGTGTCGTTGAATACTCTCTCATAAGAGGAAATCACGATAAAATGTCCGGAGGTAACGGATTTAATGAATACTTCGCAGGACACACGGCATATACGGATCAGTTTGTTGAGCAGGGTGGTATATACGGATATACGGGCGGTGAAATTACCGACGTAACGAATACATGGCGCACTAAAGAGATAAACGGAATCAAATATCTCTTTATGAACCTTGATTATGGCGCAAAGGATCCCATTTTGCAGTGGGCAAATGAGGTTGTAGGACGCCCCGAATTTGCTGACTATAAGGTTTTCGTTTCAACCCACGGATATCTTTATGCGGATAGCACCACTCTTGATTACGGAGATGCTCACTGCCCCACAATTCAGGAGTCGGATAATAACAACGCAAATCAGATCTGGGAAGAGTTCGTTAGCCGCCACGCTAACGTACAGATGGTACTTTGCGGACATATTTATACTAATACGATTCTTTACAATCAGGTAAAGGGTGTTAACGGTAACACGGTTACCGAAATGCTCATAGATCCTCAAGATTTCGATAAGAAGCTTGGCGGTCTTGGCGTAGTGGCAATGTTCTATTTCAATGAGGATGGCAGTAAAATATCCATTGAGTATTATTCGACTGTAAGAAACAAATATTTAAGAAATATAAATCAGTTTATAGTTGATCTTGAAGCTGAGGGTACGGAGGTTGAAGCTAAGACCGGTTGGCTTGGTGATCAGATAGTTCCCGAGGGCAACGGTACTAAGGATTCTCCTTATCTTATTTCAAGTGCCGGAAATTTGTTATGGATGTCAGCTCAAGTTAAGAAAACTGCAGGCCCTACATTTGACGGAATGTATTTCGAACAGGTTTGTGATATTGATCTTAACGGACTTGCGATTCAGTCTATAGGTTATTATTTTGGCAATGAAAACGCTATGGCGGCATTTGGCGGTCATTACGACGGAAATGGATATGCTATAAAGAACGGTACTATTCAGGCTTATGATACACAACATGATTTTACGACAGATTACGGTCACGGACTGTTTGGCGTTATTTACGGTGCCGTTATAGAGAACGTCGTTCTTGATGACGTACAGATCGTAGGAGCCGGGGTTACCGGTGCTATAGTAGGACGCTCGGCATCTCCTCTCGTTACAGATAGTAATTTTGCAAAATTCAACATTATATCAGGATGCGAGGTAAAGGATTCTGTTAAAATTATAACCAGACGCTCAAGCGGAAAGTTCACGACGTATGGCTTCGATAATAATTACCGTGCCGGAAGACTTGGATCTATATGCGGTATGGCATTTGCAACGCTTATTGACGGTTGTACATCTGCGGCGAGCTACACATTCTCGGGCGATTATGGTCTTGTTGGAGGCATCGTCGGTACAGCCGGTCTTAATTCTGAAATAAGCAATTGTGCATATACGGGAAGTATGACACTTTATGATACCTCGGCAACTCAAACCTGCTGTTACGGAGGAATAATTGGATTGATTTCTCCCACAACCTCGTGGGGAACTGCTTACATAGGCGGAATCAGCATCCATGATTGCTATAACGAAGGTACGCTTTCATTTGAAGATGGTTTTACTATAGCTTCTTCAAGAAAGACACATTGGGGCGGAATTCTTGGAGCTGCTGCATGGTTGCCTTATATCGAAGCCGATCCCGAAAATGATTTGTATCCTTATATCATAGAGAATTGTTACAATCTCGCAAAAGGACCGAAGCTTCTTGTTGCTGCGGGCTCTAATAGTCAGAATATCGGTGGTATCGTAGGTAAAGCCGTTCCCACCAAGCAAAAGACGTCGGCTCTTTATCTTAGAAATTGTTATTCTGTCGAGGTTGGAGCAAACGGTGACCAAGGAACAAATGAATACCGTTATCAAAAGGATACTCCCGCCAAGGATTCAATTGGTGGCGTATATTTAAACGGTGCTCATCCTATTGCAAGCGTATCAACGAAAACTATGGCTGAGCTTGAAAGCTTTGTTGCTGCTGTAAATACTGCTATTGTGACGATACGCAATAGCGAAATTGAAGCTGTTTGGTATGGAGGAAGTGCAGCTCCTACGGAAAAAGGTAGTAAGAACGATAAATATTTCGACAGCGCTTCGAGAGTATATTACGAATTTGATGGAATTGAATGGAAACTTGTCGGTGGTTTTGGAAATTATCTCGTTACAAAATACGGCATAATCCCCGGAACTGTCGTTGATAATGCGGCTTCAACACCAATTGTACTATTTAAGGATGGAAGCTTCATCGATGCATATGAGCTGTTTTCAGACGGAACTGATAGTGGCGGTGCTTATCCTAAGGCTAAAGCCTTGACGGATGGTAGTGAAGTCGGCGAAATCGGAAGCGAGGTTCAGATGTTCTTCTTAGCAGATGCTAAAGCTACCGGGGGATATCCGAATGCAGGTCAAATTCTTGGAACTGTAGTTTTAGATCTTAACGGACACACACTAACCCAAACTTACAACAGCTCCTCTTTGTTTGCAACTATAGCGAAAAATTATAAGGGTATGGGTAACGCGACAATCAATGTATTGAATGGTAATATTGAGATTAAAAGCTATTTGATGCAATTCGATGCTTA
Source organism: Eubacteriales bacterium (assembly GCA_045660185.1). Lineage (GTDB taxonomy): Bacteria > Bacillota > Clostridia > Oscillospirales > CAG-272 > UBA1740. The sequence continues at coordinate 20,995 of JAZRDI010000039.1, forward strand.
CGGAGCTACTTATCAGAATACAGAAGGATATAAAACGTTCTGCCTTAATTTTGATAATGTTAATTTTTCTTACGTTGATGGATTTGCAAAGGAAAACTTCCTTGGAACGTACGGTGAAAGAGTGACAGATGGGAAGATAGCTAAGTACGAGATATTCTTTAATGATTGTGTATTCGATTTCACCGATAACGATACAATAAAAACTATATTTAATGCAAAGGATACGAATGTTGCCGATTGCAACTCAATAGTAAACGTTATCGTTAACGGCGGTGAAATTATTACGAGCAATGCATCGCTTAATCTTTACGAGGCTCACGAAACGAACGGATCGTCGGTAGTATTCAAAAAATCATCAAGCGGTATCTATACTTGTTTGACGGTTAAAAACTCAGGTGTATCTCCGAAAGCAACGGCAAATAATGGTGAGCTTGTATTCGTTAAGGTTGGTGTTGATGGAGAGAACGCAACTTATGCGCTCACCTCTAAAGCTCTTGCATCCTTCGTTCCCAAGATGAGCATTACTCTTGATAACGAGCTTGTTATAAATGTATATATTCCTACAAAATACACACAAAAGTTTACATTTAATGGCATAACATACGAAAATGTTGAAGCTATTGCGAACAAGAAGGTAATCGTTAACGGCGAAGAATATTATTTGTTGTCGGTTGCTCTCGGCTCTGCGGAGTCCGCAAAGGAAATAGATCTTTCAGTAATAGTTTCTGATGCAGATACAACTGCCGACGTAACCTTTACCTTCTCAATTCCAAAGTATGCGGCCAAGCTTATCGCAAACGGAAATGACGTGGAAAAGACTCTTGCGAAAGACGTTCTCGCATACGTTAAAGAAGCGTATAACTACTTCACCGAATTTAACACCGCAGAAGAGATTGCAAGAGTTAACGCTCTTATTAACTCTATCATCGGTTCGGACTACACAAGCGCACCCGTGTCAAGCGGTGTCACTTATACGGCAGCACCCGTGACGAGTGTAACGCTTAATCTTGATACAAAGCCCACGATTCGCTTCTACGTCACCGATACGAGCGCAAGCTTCTATGCAAACGGCATAAAACTTAACACGGTAAGTGGTACAGACGAGAACGGCAATTACGTTGAGCTTGACGTTTATGCATACGCTCTCGCAGGAACGATTACTTACGGCGAAGGCGGAAGCTATCACATTTCAAACTTCCTCGAAAATTCCGTAGGTGAAGACCACGAAAAACTCGTAGCGTGCTTTATTAAGTACGTTGAAAGCGCGAACGATTACAGACTTTCTTTAATCGGAAAGTAATAAGTAATAGTGAAGTGTGAAGAGGTGAAGATATGAAAAAGTATGTTAATCCAAAAATTGAAGCTTTAGAGGTTAAGGCTTCGGATATTATAACAAGCTCACCCGGAACCGAAACTCCCAAGCTTGAGGAGAATGATGGTCTTTGGGATTTGAGCATAGGTTAGTCTGCGACAGAAAAGTCTAAATTAAATAAATCAAGTCGCTAAAAAAGGCTTGGGTAGAGAGATCTATCCCAAGTCTTTTTGCTATTATGATTAAAGGTTAAAGAAGTGAGTAAATACGGGTCATTTTGCGGTAAAATATTCATTTCTCTTCAAAAATTCATAAAAGCATAACAATAAGTGATCTATTGTCATATGCAAGTGGATAAATTGTCATAACAAAAACGTATTTTTGTGTTATTATATAAGTGTACGCTGCGTAAATACGTTACGTATCTTGCAGTGGCGGAAAAATATTGCTTATAGCAAAAAACAAAAACAAAGGAGAAAAGAAATGAAAAAGAGAAAGCTTCTTATAAGCATCTTTGCCATCGTTCTTGCTGTCGGCGCTATTGTCGGTGTAATGTGTATGAGCACTGCAGCAGCGAGCGCAGTAAAAGAAGACAGCTGGATTTCAGCTCCCGAAAAGACGCTTGTAAAATGCAATGGTGGTGATTGCGACCACAAAAATTGTGACTACGTATATTCCTTCGCTGTAGTAGGAGATACGCAGTTCCTCAACATTATTGATACGGCAGACAAAAAACATGAGTATATGAAGGATCTCTATCAGTGGATAGTTGATAGAGAAGAAACCTACAATATTCAGTACGTGCTTGGTCTTGGTGATATTACCCAGTCCTACTATCGTGAATACAACGACGTTGCTTATGGACTTGGAAAAACGGCATTCGAGCTCGAGTGGGCTAATGCCAAGGCTGCTCTCGCCGTTCTTGACGGCAAGGTTCCTTATTCTCTTGTCAGAGGAAACCACGACGTTTCCGAGTATTTCAACTCTACGTTTGGTTCGGGAAATGAGTATTACAGCGACCTTGCAAAGCTTACAACGGTTTTCGATGAAAACGGTCAGCCTATGGCAGGATTCTTTAAATCCGAAAAAATCGAGGATACCTACCGTAAGATAGTTATCGGCGATCACAAGTACATAATCTTTACTCTTGACTGGTTCCAGTTATCAAAGGAAACGGATTGTATAGAGGGAACGTGTGCAGCAGATTGTAAGGAGCATGATTGCCTTGGTTGGGTAGATAAGGTTCTTACTGATAACTCTGATTACAAAGCAATAATTACAACTCACGACTTCCTTTATCGTGACGGATCTTTGTCTGACGATATTGATGAAACTTATCCTCATGAAAATCTTGACGGAACAAGACCAAATTGGGAAGAGGTTTCCTCAAGCGGCGGTAATGCTTCGCCCAAGTATCTTTGGGAAGTTCTCAGAAAGCACGAGAACGTAGAAATGATTCTTTGCGGTCACGTTGATGAGGACGATATTGAGGTTACCCAGCTTCGCGGAGATAAGGGCAATACCGTTACGTGTATGCTTATTGACGCTCAGACCATTGACCAGACCGTTGAGCCGGTAGGCATGGTAGCTATGTTCTACGTAGCGGCTGACGGCAAGGTTATGAACGTTGAGTATATCTCGACTGTCAGAGATCTTGCAAAGGACGAGAATAACAACGAGCTTCCTGCGTATCTCGGCGCGCAAAACCAGTTTAATATAACGCTTGATTATAGCTCTAACGGTGATGACGGCTGGACAGAAACTGCTTACGGAGATATTATTACAGAGGTTTACGAGGCGCATACCTTCCATATTCTTATGGATGACGATTCTGACGTAAGCACAAATGCGTTGTACGTGAGCGGTCATGACACCTGGGAATCGGTGTTAGAGGGAGTACATACCTACAGCGCATCGGGCATTCATGGTAATGATACGAAAAGAAAAGTCAAGACCTACTATATAGTTATGGCAGAAGATTATACTGATACCCACGAGGGATTGCATCATGTAAGAGCAACGTATAATTTCTCCAAAACGGTTATTGACCTTAACGATAAAACGCTTACGTTGGCATCGACCGCAAGCGGAACTAACGTACTTTTGCCATTCTACACAGTTTCAGCAAGCAGAACGCCGAACTATACTATTACTAACGGAAATATAAATATTACCGGCAGCGTATCTCTTGCCATTACCAAAACTAACGCTTACGGAAACGGCGGCGTAGCAACGCTTGAATTAAAAGACCTTGCTATAACCTACAATACTCCTGAGGGAGTTTCTGCAAAGCCGCTTGTGATTTATGATGCCGGCTCGAAAGATTGCAGCGCTCAGCTTAACTTGAACCTTAACAATTGTGATATAGATTTCAGTAAGGTTAGCACTGCGCTTACGCTCTTCAATTTGAAAGATACTAACAACAATACTAACGTTAATTTCAACGTAAAGGGTGGCAGCGTTAAGGGCTCGACTGTGGCAAAAGCCAAGTTTGTTGAACAGAACTGGCTCGATGATAAAGTAACGTTCATCAAAGATGATAACGGAAACTACACTACTTTCAGCTTCAGCGATAGCGCTAAGATTGCGGGCGCGTTTTATTCCGAGACAGAGGGCTCGACGCTTGAGTTCGGTTCTCCCGTAGCTAACGATGGAGTATATACTTCAACCCTTGTTGACTCGAACGCAGTTATTACAAAGTACGGAGTTATTCCTGCCGATAAGGCAAACGACACGTTCGTCATCTTTAAGAACGAGGAGGCGCTTTATTCGACTTCCAACTGGAATACTCTTATTAATACCGCTATCAAGGGTAATGCAAAGTATCAGTCGGGATGCACCGTTCTTGTGCGCAAGGATTATAACACCACCGATGCAGCATACAGCCCCTCGTGGTTTGCGTATATTGACGATATTACTATCGACCTTGACGGTCATACTCTCACTCGCGGAAAATATCATCTCTTCCAGCCTTACGGAACGGAGTCTACCGCCCATAAAACGAACATACGAGTTATAAACGGATGGATAAAGTCGTCAGCAGAGGCTGATACCGCTATCATCGCATATAACGATGCAAACACCAACAGTGCGCAGGATACGATTAATTTCGTTTTCGAAAACGTTAAAATAGACGTTAGCGCATATACTAAGAACAATCAAGGAATTTTGGTAGCTTTTGATGGAAAAATAGGCTATCAGGGAGTCAAGAGCAGCGTCACCTTCAACAATTGCGAATTTTATGCTCAAAGATCTAACGCTACCGTGCTATTCGACTTAGCAGAGCCCAGCGAAAACAAGACCGATATTGATTTAACTCTTAACGGCTGTAAGATCATTGCAGATACTCTTGAAGGACTTACTATTGCAGAATTCAGCCCCGAGCGCCAAGCAGGAGCGGGTTCTCCCGACACTGTGTTCTTGGGTGAAAACGGTTTAACTATACAGCTTCCGAAGAGTTATACGATTCCCGAAAATACATATTATGGATTTACGCAGGGAATTTATGGCTTAACCGAGACGTCTACAGATGAAAATTACGCGTATTATACCTTTACCGAGCTTGAGCCTTACTTCAATATAGAAGGATATGGAGATGTTCCTACAGCTTATGCTAACGCAGCTACGTATCCCTTCTTGGTATTCTACAACGGTTCGTTCGTAGAAGGATATGCTAAGTTCGGCTTGGCTCTTGCAAAAGCAAAAACTCTCGTTGATACCGAAGCTGAAAGAAATGTTTGCGATACGGTTTATTTCGTAATGCGCGCTGACGTTTATTCCGTTAAGGAAAGCTTAACCGTTGCGGACTTGCTTGGAAATATTGTGGTTGACCTTCAAAATCACACGCTTTGCAACGATTCAACCTCAACCAGCTCTTTGATAAATACTTTTGTAGATTATTCAAAAATCGATATGAGTAACGTTGATTTGTATCTTTCGAATCCCGCTTCCGTAACGTTCAAGAACGGAACTGTAAGAAACGAAGGCTCTTATCACATGTTTGGATTTGATATGTCCAGTACTACTACTTATTTATCCGATGAGCTTAAGGCTGCAGGATATAAAGGAAAGGAAGTTGTTTATAGCTTCGATAACGTTACCTTCGAGGCGGTTAAGAAAGAGATTATCAGAAACTGGAATAAGAAGGGCGGAGGAATAAACGTTACAGTAAACGTTAATGACTGCACCTTCGATTATACGGATACGACTCTTTCCGGACTTTCAATGTTTAACTGCACCGGAACCGATATCGTTTACAATATCAACGTTACGGGCAATATCAATATCGTTGCAAGTAAGTTGAATAGTTATTCTCTTTTCACAATCACAAAAACAGATACCTTGACGTATGCTAATGACGTAAATATTACGTTGACTCAGACCGACTCGACCATTCCTACCTTCTCCGCGGTGATTGGCGGTGTAACCCATGAGTTCGCGCACGTAAAGACAGAGGACAGCAAATACTACTACCGTCTTGCTACAGATGTTGTTATAGACGGATTCGGAACTATTCCCGCTTACTATTCGGATGCTAATATGTATCCTCTTGCAGTTTTATACAACGGCAGCGTTATCGGTTATACGGATTTCAACCTTGCGCAGACAGCAATGATGAATGATCCTAACGGTACGTACGTGTATTTCGTAAGAAGAGATATGCAGAATAACGGCAAGAAAAACATGGCTAATTTCAACGGAACGATTATAGTTGATCTTAACAACTGCGAGGTAGACGTTACCAAAAACGGAAACTATTTATTTGACTTCAGTGTTACTAAAGATTCAGCTCCCAACGTAAACATAACCGTTAAAAACGGTACTTTGAGAAAGAGCGGCGGACATGGCTTGTTCTGCATTAACTATAACGATAACTTCAAAGTAAATAATGCCGGCTTCACCTTGTCGTTTGATAACGTAACGTTCGTTGCAGACGGTGGAACGAACAAAAACGTAATCTTCGCAACCTGGGAAGCAGGATATTCTCTTGATGGCGTAACTGCTCAGGTTAACGTTAATTCCACTTTCAACAACTGTACATTCGATATGACAGGCAACCTTGCCGGCGCTGTTATGATTCCTATGAACTATATAGGTCAGTCTATGGATAGAGTTGTTCATAACGTAACCATAAACGGCGGTAAGATTATTGCAAATGAGGTTACTGACATCAACACCAATTTCGCCACATGGAATGATAACACCAACGGCAGAGCAGACAGCATCAAGTTCGACAAGAACAGAGACGGTAAATACACAACTCTCGTAATGCCGAGCAGCGTTTCTTCTTCCGGTATTACAGGCACTTGGAACACCGTAAATGGATTCAATTGCGTATTTGTTAAGGTTTCTGAAAGTGACGGTTACGTTACTTACGAGCTTGGTATTGAAACCGAGAACGGTAACATTCCTGCAGAATATTTAGACGCAACTGTATATCCTATTGTAGTATTTAAGGCAGACAAGACCTTTGTTGGCGCATATGAAACCTTCGCTGATGCCGCAAAGGCAGCCGGACTTGCAGCCGGAGTAGGCTCTTTAGTTGGCAGTATGGATTGCACGATTCTCTTCAGAGCGGATTATACCGACAAAGCAACTGCTAACGTAACCGATTATTACAACAACGTAACGATCGATCTCGGTGGAAATAAGGTGTCGCTTGCGAGCGTTTCATTCCTCACTCTTGCCAATACAAGCACAAATACCAACAAAACTTACGGAAAGATTACAATAACCAATGGATTCTTCGATTTTGTTTCAGGAGGAAACACCGTATCGATTGTAAGATTGGCAGACAAGCAAAAAGGATTCTATACGATAGATTTCAATAACGTACACATCTATATGCCTAATCTTGCAGATCATAAAAATCTGATATACGTTGGAATAAGTACAGCGGGCAGCACCACAGGTACTGTAAAAACAACCTTTACCAATTGTGTGTTTGATTACACATCTAATCCTGCGAAGTGCTACGTATTTGCATCCGGAAATACCGGTGTAATTGATGCTACGGTAATCGGCGGTAAGATTTTAGACGGTACTAACAATAAATTCTTGTTCGTTGATACAACCAATGCAGCTCATGCATTAGCATATTATCCCGGAACCACTAACGATAAGTTAACTATAGTTAAAAATACTAACGGTGAGTACGTTAAGCTTCTCCTTAACAATGAAACCGAAGCTCCCACAGCAACCTACACTGTAAACGGTATCGAATGTGTATACGTTAAGTCGTCTGCAGATGATACGACCACTACTTATATGCTTTATCCTAAGGTAATGATGGGATATAAGATTAAGACAAGCGTAACACTTTGGTCCAACTTCGTATATAATATTTACATTCCCAAGGCTAACTTCAATAGCGTTAAGCTTAACGGCTTGGCGGTAGATTACGAAGAGGTTGAAAACGACGGAGTAATGTATTACCACGTAGCAGTAAATCTTGCTGCAGCAGAGTCTCTTTCGGATATCAAGCTCGCAGTAGCCCTTAATTCCGGTGAAACAACCGTAACTGCTAACTGGACTCTTAACGTTCTTAGTTACACCAAGTCCGTAATAAACGGCAACTATGATAAAGTAGTCAAGACTCTTATGAAGGATATGCTTGCATACGCGTCTGCGGCTCATACCTACTTCGATAACGCCCTTGATACAACTAAGGCAAACGAGGTTACAGCTCTTCTTGCAGGATACACGGCAGTGCTTCCTACGGGTGAGGCTAAGACTCCCGCAAGCAACAAGTACTTCAAGAGCGCAACCGTAAACGTTGGCGAAGTACCCTCGTTCAGATTCTATCTTGCAGATGGATATACTGCAGATGACTTTACGTTTAAGGCAGGCAAGAGAAGTGTTGAAGTAACTACCGGCAACGATGCTACCGGCGCATACCTTGAGGTTGCTATGTACGCATATAGGATGCTTGATGACGTAACCTACACCGTAACGGATAAGGATACCAATATAAGCGTAACCGAGTCTTATAACCTCTACGCTTACTACGCATACGCGAATACTCTTAATAACGCAAATCTTACCGCAGTAGTTGAGGGACTTATGAAGTATGCAGTGAGCGCAGGCAATTACAGAGCGTCTGTAATTGGAGCATAAAATTGGAAGTTAAAAACGGAAAATGAAAGGAGAACAGAAAATGAAGAATTATGTTAATCCCGAAATTGAAGTTGTAGAGCTTTTGAAAGACGATATTCTCACTACCTCCCCCGGAACTGAAACTCCTTGGTATGAAGAAAACGATGGTATCTGGGAAGTGGGCATCAACCCTTAAGGAATTGATGCAATAACAACAATCTAATGCAAAAAGCTCGAGCGGCGTAAAAAACTGCTCGGGCTTTTTGCTATGCGCAAAGATTGGCGTTTCACTATTATTTTTCGTGTTTTAAGTTACAAATGTGACTTATTGTCATATCAAAGGTATAAAAATGTCATATACGAGCGCATTAAATGTGATAATATATTTATAAGCGAACCTTTATTTGCACGCGAAGACACTCGCGCGCATGGGCGCTCAAAACAACTCAAAAACGTTTGGAGGTTTTTATGAGCAAGAAAAAAGTTATTATTATGATGCTTGTTGCGGTAATGCTTGTTGCAATGTCTGTTGTTGGCACTGTATTCGCATTTGCATCAGAGGCTGAGCCTCAATCTCTCGGTCAGATAGACGTTTATCTTATCGCGGGGCAGTCTAACGCGGTAGGATTTGGAAGCGATGGACTTTCAGCTTATATCGCTAACGACCCACGTTATACGGAAGGATTTGATAACGTTTTGTACTACGGCGTTGCCGAGAACAATATAGTTTCAGAGCTTGTTCCCGTAACTTCAGGACTCGGTAAGAATACTGATTCTGTAGGTGCAGAGGTTGGAATTGCCGCAGCTGTTGGAGATAGAAAGAGTGCCGTTATTAAGCACGCTATCGGTGGAACATACCTTTATCCCACAACAGACGGTACTCCCGCGCAGAACTACGGTACGTGGACGTCTCCATCTTACATAGAGAAGTACGGCGTTAGCACCAACGGAAACAAGACGGGAGATATTTACGAGGAGTTTGTAAAGACCGTTACAAACGGTATTGCGCTTCTTAAAGCAGAAGGTTACACCCCTGTTGTAAAGGGTATTTGGTGGATGCAGGGCGAAGCAGAAACTCCCTACGAAACTCGCGCAAATGCTTACGAAGAGCTTCTCACGATGCTTATCGCGGATATGAGAGCAGACGTTGGCACTATTGTTGGGGCTGATCTTTCGAATCTTCCTTTTGTTATGGGTAAGATAAAGAGAAATCCCGATCCCGCTTACGCGCAATATGAATTTGTTGATGTGGTAAATGCAGCGCAGGTTGCAGTTACAACCAAAGTTGATAAAACGTTTATTATTGACACGGGCAGTCTTCGTCAGCTTGACGGATGGCATTACTGTGCAGACGCGCAACATTGGATAGGCACGCAGTTTATAAGCACGGTTATTGCTGCAGACGGAAAGTTCGGTGTTACAGTTAGCGGAATTAACACAAATATGATAGGCGGCGGTGCAAAAGCAGTAGGGGAGAGCGTTACTGTTACGTTCGAGCCTTATGAAAACTGCACTCTTGGTACGGTAAAAATCAAAATCGGAGATCAAGAGGCGGTTGCTATTGAGCTTGACGAAAATAATTCCTACGTCTTCGAAATGCCTGAAGCAAACGTTGTTTTCGAGGTTGATTCCGTAGATCCCAACGCGGTTGAAACCATTTACGGTACTATTCCTTCGAGATTTTCGGATGCAGAGGTTTATCCCTTCGTTCTCTTCAAAGACGGCGAAATGGTAGATGCGTTTGATAATTGGCACAACTTTATTAATGCAAACTCCTTGACGGGATGTACGCTTCTTATGCGTAGAAATTACAGCACCACGGAGGGCGCCGACGCATGGGGAATGCGCTATACACCCGATTTGACTATAGACCTTGGCGGATACGTTTTCACTCGCGGAAACAACCATCTCTTCCAGGCGTTGGGAAAGAACGAAACTTCAAGCACGTGCAAGATAACCGTAATAAACGGAACTCTTAAGGCTAATTATTACAAGGACGGAACTACCACCAACACCACTCCTCTTATCGTGTTCAATAACGAGAATGGCTCTACCGTTTCCGATAACTTTGAGTTCATCTTTGACGGACTCACCTTTGATCTTAACGAGGGAAGAGGAATCGTTGCCTGCTTTGGCGGTGGCACCGTTGGCTCGAACGGAAAGGTAGTGCTTAACAACTGCACTATCGATTGCAGCACACTTGAAGGATCAATGACGCTCTTCTTGCTTAAGGATAGCTCCGGAAACAAGAATGACGTTGACGTAGTTATAAACGGCGGTAAAATTTTAGCAAGCGACATTACCAAGATTTCAGTTGCAACCTTCAATGACGAGCGCGTAAGCGGTGAAGGTAAGCCTGATAGCGTAACGCTTGGTGAAACCAAGCCCACAGTTGAGCTTCCCGCAAATTACACCGTTCCCGCAACGGCTAAATTAACCTTCAGCGAAGGCATATACTGCCCCAAGAACCCAGTTGTAAACGCTGAAAACGGCAATTTGGTCTACGAGTTGGAGCAACCCGACACTCCTTATGGAAACATCGATCCCGAAAAGGCATCGGTTGACGATTATCCCTTTGCACTCTTCAAGGATGGCGTTATGATACACGCGTTCAAGGATTTTAAAAACTTCGTTGATAGCGAAATGACCAAAAACGCAGAGTATCAGACCGGTTGCACCTTGCTTCTTCGACGCGACTATTCAACGTCAGAGGCAACGGGAAGCAACTGGGCGTGGTCTTACCTTAAGGATATCACCATCGACCTTGATAATCACGTTTTGACAAGAGGAAACAACCACCTCTTCAACCTTATCAGCCACGGCGCGGCAGAAAATACGACTAAAATAACCGTTATTAACGGAACTATTAAAGCATCGTACTATAAGAGCGACGGAAAAACTCAAGTACCCTCGCCCATAACCTTTAACAATGACAGTAACTCTACCTCGACGGATAAGTTCATCTGCGTTTTCGAAAACGTTATCTTTGACGTTACCGAGGGAAGAGGCGTTATTCAGAGCACGAGCAACTCTACCTACAAAACAGGTAAGACGATAAACACCGTTACATTTAACGACTGTACCTTCATTCGCGGAAGCCAAACCGGTTCGATGACCCTCTTCGGACTTCAGAACGCCGCTAACCGCAACGATATAACCGTAATAGTTAATGGCGGCAAGCTTACTGCAAGCAGCACAGATGCGGTTAAGTCTCTCAAGCTTGCTTCTTATAACGATGGAACACCCTCGCCCGACTCGCTTACTATAAGCAGTGATTTTGAGGTAGTTCTTCCTTCAGGAAGCGCAACTCCCACCTCGGAATATACGCTCACCGCAGGAACGTATTTCCTTATGAAGAAGTCCTCTAACGCAGATTCCACCGATAGCTACGTGCTTGAAAGCACCGCTATTCTCAAAACGACCTACGGTACTATCTCGATGCAGTACGGCTCGCTTTCCGATTACCCATTCGTACTCTTCAAGAATGGCGAAAACATTCACGCGTTCAAGGATTGGAAGACCTTTATTAACAGCACTATGTATAGCACCGCTAACTATCAATCGGGATGCACCTTGCTTCTCCGCCGTGACTACTCCACGTCGGAGTCAACCGGTGACGTTTGGGCGCTCGCTTATATCAAGAATATTACAATAGACCTTGGCGGATACACTTGGACAAGAGGCAATTTCCACCTCTTCAACGCAATTTCCCACGGCTCAACGAGCGGTACTACCACTATCAACGTTATGAACGGAACGCTTAAGGCAAACGTTTATAAGGACGACGGCAAGACGGGAGCAAGCCCCATCTTGTGCTTCAACAATGACGGAAAGTCCGCAGCTATAGATAAATTCAACTTCAACTTCAACGGCATAACCTTCGATGTAAGCACCGGCAGAGGAATCGTTACCTGCTATACCGGCGGCGGAGAGGGAAGCGGAACTAATAACGTAATTACCCTTAACGATTGTACTATTTACCGCGGCTCTTCTGTTTCGACAATGACCTTGTTCGGACTCAAAGAGGGCGGAACACACAAAAACGATATAAGCGTTGTAATCAACGGCGGTGAGTTTGTTGGCGATAGCTTAAGAAGCCTCACCTTCGCAACCTACGATGACGAGCGCGTTGTCGGCGCAGGCTCTCCCGATAGCTTTAAGTTCGGTACTGAAAGCGAGTTCGGCAAGTTTGCGATAACCATTCTCACAACCTCAACCGCGCCCGATGCAAATACCGTTTGGTACACCGCAGACGGAGCAGAATGCGTGTTCGTTAAGGTCTCCGAGGCGGCTAAAACAACAACCTACTCTATCTATCCCAAGGTAATGCTTGGCTACAAGATTAAGACAAGCGTAACCCTTTGGTCTAACTTCGTGTATAACGTCTATATCCCCACAACCAATTTCAACAGTGTTAAGGTTAACGGTTTGGCGGTAGATTACGAAGAGGTTGAAATTGACGGAGTTCTTTACTACCACGTTGCAGTAAATCTCCCCGCGAGCGAAGCTCTTTCGAATATCGCTCTTAGCGTAACTCTTAATTCGGGAAGATCCACCGTAGATGCTAATTGGACTCTCGACGTATTCAAGTACACGAAAGCAGTTCTTGAAGGTGAGTTCGACGGTACAACCAAGACTCTTATGAAGGATATGCTCGTTTACGCTTCTGCTTCTCATACCTACTTTGAGAACACCGCATCTGTAAGTGACAAACTTGCAGAAATCGCGACTCTTCTTAACGGCTACAGTGTAGCTCTTCCCACAGGCGAAGCAAAGAAGCCCGCATCAAATACCTACTTCACCGACGTTGCAGTCTATCTCGGTGCAGTACCTTCGTTCAGATTCTATCTTGCAGAGGGCTACACCGCAGATAACTTCACCTTCAAGGTTGGAAAGAGAAATGCGGTTGCTGCCGTTGGAACAGACGATAACGGTGACTACCTCGAAATCACAATGTACGCGTATATGATGCTTGATGACGTCACCTACACAGTGAAGGGAACAGACGTAGCCGAAAGCTATAACCTCTACGCATACTATAGCTACGCAACTACCCTTAACAACGCAAACCTCGTTGCAATAGTTGAAGCGCTTATGAAGTACAGCGCATCCGCAGACGCTTACAGAGATTACGTAATCGGTGAGTAAAAGCTACCGCAACGAAGTATTAAAGTAATTAATAAGCCTTAAAGTTAAACAAAAACAAAAATCTTTAAAAACCAAAAGTAATAAAATTAATACTTTAAAACTAAAAAAATAAAAAGTCTGCGCCGAGTGCCTAAAAACGCTCGGCGCAGACTTTTTATAAAGCCTATTAAAAGTTAATTTTAAATGAGTTAATGCGAGATTGGCATTATTTTTCTGTGTTGCTTGGAGGAATAAATTCAAGTACGTCTTCAATCTTGCAATCAAAAACCGTGCAAATTCTTGCAAGCACGTCAGTATCAAGTCTTGTTATCTCATTTTTGCAATAGTTGTTGATTTGCGTGCGTTGCATTTCAGCTTTGTGACTGAGTTTGTTCTTACTTATCCCGCTCTTTTTGATAAGCTCATCAAGCTTGATTTTTATAGTTCCGTATTCATTCATAAGATTTACCTACTTTAAGTATTGACAAATACATTATAAACAAGTTATAATATAAATGTAAGATATAAAAAGTCTTGTCAGACATCTTGCACATACTGAAGATAGGTAATTTGGGAGGTAAAATGAAAAATAAGATTGGAATAATAAGAGAGTTCGACAATCTTGGCAGATTGGTCATACCTAAAGAGATGAGAGTTCTTTTTAATTTTGAAAAAGAAGTTGAGATTGTTGTAACTGAGAATGGAGTACTTTTAAGAAATCCAAAATACAAGCTTGTGAAAATCGAAAGCTTGGATACCGATAATTGAAAAGATAGATATTGGTAATAAAATATTTTGAAATTACAAAAAAACTGCGACGAGTGCCTAAAAACGCTCGGCGCAGATTTTAATTTAATAGCTATTGAACCATTTTGTAAAAAGTAACCTTATTCGGTGTCAATTTGCTTGTTTACGAATTTTACAGCAGTACCGTACGCGATTACCTCGGCGGCGTTCTGCATAATAGCAGAGGATGCGTAGCGAATGTTGATAACGGCATCAGCTCCGAGAGCCTCGGCTTCTTCAACCATTCTTTTCGTTGCGAGCGCTCTTGCTTCGTTCATCATCTCGGAGTAGGATCTCAACTCTCCGCCAACCATAGCTTTGAAAGCCTGCGCAATATCCTTTCCCAAGTGCTTTGACTGAATCGTGCTACCCTTTACGATGGATAACATTTCAAGCTCTTTACCGGTAATGTAATCAGTATTTACTAAGATCATCTTCTTCACCTTTCTTTATTTCATTTATTCTTTCTATGCACACCTTGACCATAACCGCCGAAAATACTAACGGAAGAACTGCAAAAGCAAATTTCCAAAAGCCACCAAGCAGCGTGATTATAAAGCCAAAGTAAACAGCGTAATAGAGAACCATTAAAACGGTAACAATTATCGGAGCTATCATTTTCTTTTTCTTTGAATCCATAAAAACACCTCGAAAAATATTTAATATCGTTTTCGTCGCTAAAGGTTAAAAACTCTATAGCTTCACTATCTATTTGATTTTGGAAACTCTTTTTGCTACCATGAGTATCGCCGGATACCGAACTCACATCATTTAGCTCGTCAAATTGGAATTTAATTTACGCCACTTTCTGTGCCGGTGTCTGTTATGGGATTTTTCACTGCAAGTATAGTAGCCAAATTTCTATTTATATATATACATTCTTTCTCGCTTTTACCCGTGAATTCAATGCAGTAAACATATTCATTTTTGTCAATATATAATCTTGCACGTTCGTATTCTATTGTGGATTCATCTTTTGCAACCATAAGTATAGATTCAACATCATACCAGGATAACGGATCTCCCGAATAGCGTGAGTAATCCAAACCTACGCCGTTAACGAAGCCCGAAGTTCTGATGCTGCCACCGCTTGCGGTAGCAGAGGATAGAGCCTCTTTATAAGAGAAAATTCCGTAGTGGTCCTTGGGCTTGGAGTTGTATATTTCATTAGGGACAACGCTTTTTAATAAAAGCTCCCATTCTGAATAATCGCAGCTTCCATAATCCCAAGCATGAGCACTATCTTCATTTGGGTTGTATTGTTCAGCATAGCCGTATGGTGATACTGTCTCAAATTCTCCATTTGAATGATTTATTTTAACTGTCATTGTATCGGCGTAGTGAAGCATAGGGTCGTTTGCGGCAATAAGAACAAGCGCTGTGGTAAATTCAAGTTTTGTTAGGGTATCAAGGAAATCGGCATGCTGTTCGGGGGATAGGGTATAGATAGGTTCCATCAGCTCGTAAAATCCTATGTCGTGAGAATAATCGTCTCGCAAATCATATATTTCAATGCTGGTAACGTTTGTTGTATCGATAGAGTCAAATTTGTGATTTAATATTATACAACTCGAAAGAGACATAGCAATCAATGCAAAAATCACGGTTATTGAAATTATCTTAATACATTTCATTATATCATCTCCTTTGGGATTATATCGTCCTATAAAGTGCCCGACCAAATTTGCACCAAAATCACACGGGCATTCAACGCTGTTCTGCTCGACAAATTGGAGTTATTCAATGATAAAACGATGAATCAACTAATATCGACCGGATTATAGTATGAGTGAATCTTAACGTTAGGATTACAGTGCTTACGAATTTCTTCGGCATCTTTTTCTAAAAAATAGATTTCTTCAAGTTTAGTTAGTCCTGTCAAATCCGGAATCAACTCTACTTTTTTCTGATTAGAGATAATAATCTTTTTCAAATTTGGAAATTGAAGCAAAAAGCTTAAATCGGTTAAATTTTTATTCATCCACAGACTTACTTCTTCGATGGTTTCATTGATTCCAAAAGTATTAAAATATGCAACATTCTGAAAACTAAGATAAATTTTTTTGACATTCATTTCTCTTAAAAAACTGTAATCTTTTATGCCAATTGATCTTAAATAAAGTTCCTTAAGATTTTTAAACTTGCTAATTTGATCAAGACCTGTCTTTACGTTTCGAATTGCTAATGACTCAAGTTCTGTCATATGAAGAATATCGTTGATATCCATTTTATATGTTTTATCTTCTAAATCAACAGTTAATCCTTTGATGGACGAACAGACATTTCTTAAAAAACTATAGTCCTTTAGATGAAAGCAACGAAATGATAGGTAATCCAAATTCAGTTTCTCTATAGTATCAATGTTTTCTATTTCACTCCATATATCCAAGTAAAGCGATTTCAAATAAGTTAATTTAGATAAATATGAAACATCAACACTTTTAGAGAATAAGCTATAATCTCTGAAGGCGATATTAGGATTGATTTTAAATATCCCATTCAAAATTTCCAGTTCATTGTTTGAAGGTGATTTTGTGGTTTGAATATGGCTCAAATTGGCCTTTGCCAAAGTTTCAATTATTGTTTCATCCTTGGTTGATAGTGTGAACGCATCCTTGTGTAGAACACTTCTGAATGGCAACTGAAAAAACTTGGCTGTGCTTACGTATGATCCCATAACACTTCCCCTTATAATTAGTTGCAATGTCTTGTATATCAAAATTATATCATATTTTAGTGAAAAAGTAAATAGGACGGCTCAATTCTTTACAAATTGAACCGCCCTATAAAACACAAAAAGCCCTGCTAAAGCAGAGCTTTTTGAATATAAGAAATAATAAATTATCTCTTGGAGAACTGGGGTGCACGACGTGCGGCTTTGAGACCGTACTTCTTTCTTTCCTTCATACGAGGGTCACGAGTGAGGAATCCTGCGCTCTTGAGAGCCTTCTTGTATGTTTCGTCTGCGCTGAGGAGTGCACGAGCGAG
>JAZRDI010000040.1:0-20883 GCA_045660185.1 Eubacteriales bacterium
CTTCCTAAGACCGCTTGGCCTCCGACTTAACGAAAAAAATACAAATTTGGGCAAAAGGATAGACTTCATGCTTTCCAAGGTGTAAAATGTAGTTACCACACAAACATTTTGAACGGAGGTTAGCATGAAGCCCTACAAACATTTTACCACAGAAGAACGAAAATGTCTACAACAATTTTTATCGGAAGGACTAAGTTTTCGAAAAATTGCAGATCTTCTTGAAAGAAGTCCTTCCTCAATCAGTCGCGAGGTCAATAGAAATAAGGCTAAATACAAGCCCCACAGTAAACCCGACAACAAATATTGGTATAACTATTGGCGTGCGCAAAACCTGTATATACGCCGCAGACGCGAGCAAAAGCATTTTGTCTTGCAGCCTAATACGCTCGAATGGGATTTTATTGTTGCGCGCCTAAAACAATATTGGACACCGGAACAAATATGTGGACGTTGGGAGCTGCTTTATCCAAAACGTAAAAAGCTTTGTATCGCTACTATTTATAGAGCGATTAAAGCTAAAAGATTTCCTAAAATTACTGCTAAAGAAAATCTGCGTCGAAGGGATAAGCATAGATGCCATCAAAAATCCAACTACAATACCATTCATCCTGATCGTATTATTCCAGAATGGCTTGACGTGATCAAGCAACGTACCAGAATTGGTGATTGGGAGGGAGATACCGTATACGGCGGAGTAGGAAAAGGCTTATTGGTGACATTGGTGGATAGAAAAACACGCTTCCTTTGCGCTGGTATCATTCATAGTCGTTCTGCTACAGAAACAAGAGAGATGATTGAAGCGTTACTTAAAGACAAACCCGTAAAAAGTATTTCTTTAGATAATGGTTCGGAATTTTCTGAATTTAGAGAGTTAGAAAAAGCACTGAATACAGAGGTGTATTTTGCAGAACCGCATAAGCCTTGGCAACGCGGAACCAATGAAAACACCAACGATGTTTTAAGATTTTTCTTTCCTAAAGGCTACAATTTTCATTCTTTGGATAATGAAACTTTACAAAATATTGTTTTATCTATTAATCTAAGACCTAAAAAATGTTTAGGATGGCGTTCTCCCTTTGAAGCATTTTTTGGTGTTGCACTTGCTTGACAATTTGCCGTGGCACGGCTTGCCGTGACGGAGGGATTGTAAAAAGCGATAATCCACACAAAACAATCCCTCAGTCAGCTTCGCTGACAGCTCCCTTTACACAAGGGAGCCTTTGACACAAGGACATTCTGCGCTGACTTTTTATTTGTTTTCTGTGCATCGGCAAAGCCTCTTTTGAACCCCGGCACTATGGCGGGGTTTTCGGGATACAAAAAAGAGATTAACCGCCTCAACTTCCAAATGACACGGTTAATCTTTTAACTTATTCATGGGGAAGCAACCGTCATCGGTGCTCTCCGTTATTATTATAACACCAACATCTCGTTTTGTCAATACGTTTTACTGCGCAAAAAATATTTGTAAAATGCAGGTATTTTTACAAAAGCGATTGAAAAGCTATGGGGCTTTGTGATATAATTACTATGTAAAAGTATGTTTTTCGGCAAAATACGGGCTTATAGGCTTGAGAAATTAACGTTTGCCGAGATAAAATGAAAGGAAAAGCAATGTTTGAAAAGATAATTGAAAAAATCAAGGAATACCAAAGAATCATAATCCACCGCCACAAGAATCCCGACGGCGATGCGCTTGGCAGCCAGATTGGACTTAAGAGTATGATAGCCGACGCGTACCCCGAAAAAGAGGTATATATGGTCGGAGATATGACGGCGCGCTTCGCGTTTATGGACGGCGCGGTTATGGACGAGATTCCCGACGAGTATTACAACGACGCGCTCGCAATAGTTCTTGACACGTCAGCATCGGCGCTCATTTCCGATGAAAGATATAAGAACGCAAAGGACACCGTTCGCATCGACCACCATATCTTCGTTGAAGAAATCTGCAAAACCGAGCTTACGGACACCTCGTATGAGAGCTGCTGCGGTCTTATAACCGAGCTTGCAATTGAGGGTAACTTCCCGCTTTCTCCCGTTGGAGCAAAGGCTCTTTACACGGGTATGGTTACCGACTCGGGCAGATTCCGCTACGATTCCACCAACTCTAACACCCACCGCCTCGCATCCCACCTAATGAAGACGGAATTTGACACGGGCTCTATCTACTCCAATCTTTACGTTGACGATCTCGAATTTATAAAGCTCCGCGCGAAGTTCGTTCTTAAGATAGAAACCACTCCGTACCGCGTTGCATACATATACACGCCCCTTGACGAAGCGAAGTCTTACGGAGTTGATTACTTCACCATTTCACGCGGAATGGTCAACACGATGGGCGATATTCGCGGTGTAGATATTTGGGTTAACTTCACCGAAACCGAGGATGGCGTGCTTACCGAGATACGCTCAAGCAAGTTTAACATCAACCCCGTTGCCACAAAGTATGGCGGCGGCGGTCACGCAAAGGCAAGCGGAGCTACCGTTAAGGACAGAAACGAGGCTATGCTTCTTTTGGCGGACCTTAACGCATTCAATATATAAAATGCGTTTTTCGGAGCGTAACAAATTCAATAAAAACAGAAACAAATTTAATCGCTTTTTGCGATAAATAGGCTTAAATGTAAAGAAAGGTTAGAAAAAATGGCGAATAACGTTTTACCAATCGCTACAAAGATATTAGAAAAGATTGAAGAGTATGACAGAATAATTCTCTTCAGACACTTCCGCCCCGACGGTGATGCAGTTGGCTCAACGAAGGGCTTGCAGGCAATTCTTAAGGCAACCTATCCGAATAAGGAAATCCTTCTTCAGAACTCCGACTTTGCAAATTACGTTGCATTTCTCGGGGGAGAGGACGAGCCGATAGCAGACGAGCTTTACAAAGATGCTCTCGGAATAGTTATAGATACTGCCACCACCGCGCGTATTTCAAACAAGAAATTCTCCCTCTGCCGTGAGATAATAAAGATAGACCACCATATACCCGTGGAAAGCTACGGCACAATCGAGTGGGTTGAAGAGCTTCGCTCATCGGCTTCGGAAATGATTGCCGCGTTCTACTCGGCACTCTCGGATAAGCTCACGATGACCCCCGAGGCGGCGCGCTACATTTACTGCGGTATGGTTACCGACTCGGGCAGATTCCGCTACCGCGACGTTTCGGGAGAAACGCTTCGTCTTGCGGGTATGCTTCTCGACTTTGGAATTGACACGGATACCCTCTATGCCAATCTTTACCTTGATGACCCCGCGGTGTTCAAGTTCGAGGCTTACGCTAAAAAGAAGATGCGCATGACCGATTCGGGCGTGCTTACTATTTTTGTCTCGAAGCGTATGCAGAAGAAGTTCAATCTTTCCCGCGAGGACGCATCAAACGTTGTGTCTTATATGGACACGGTACGCGGCTCGCTTATATGGATTGCCTTCATCGAGGGTGAAACCGAGATCCGCGTAAGACTTCGCTCGCGCTTCGTTACGGTTAGCGAGCTTGCGGAAAAGTACAGCGGCGGCGGTCACGCTTGCGCTGCGGGAGCAACAGTTCACTCCAAGGCGGAAATGAAGGAACTTATTGCAAAAGCCGACGCTCTTCTTGCGGATTATAAGCGCAACCACGAGGGTTGGCTATGAGAATACTTATAACTAACGATGACGGCGTTTTTGCGCCCGGAATCAAGCTTCTTGCCGAGTGGGCAAAGAAGCTCGGTGAGGTCACAGTGGTCGCTCCCAAGCACGAGCAGAGCGGAATGAGCCACGCGATAAATTTCACCGAACCTATGGAAATCAAAAAAGTTTCACTTATGGACGGAGTTGAGGCTTATTCGTGCGATTCCACGCCTGCAGACTGCGTGCGCTTTGGTATTATGGGGCTTAAGAGAAGCTACGATCTCGTGCTTTCGGGCATCAACCGAGGCGTTAATCTCGGTGTTGATGTGATATATTCGGGAACGGTTGCCGCGATATTCGAGGCGGCTTATTGGAATCACAACGCGATAGCATTCTCAACCTATCCCGACACTGCCGAAGATGCCGCAGCCGCCCTCGACGAAATATATAATTTCATCAAGGAGAACAAGCTCTTTGACTATAACCTTATTTATAACGTAAATATCCCGAACGAAAACAAGGGAATAAAAATCACCACTCAGGGCTCGCCCTACTTCAACGACGGCTTCAAGCCGCTCGGCAACGATATGTATATCCAAACGGGTGAAAGAATCGAAGACGAGTTTCCCACCGACCTCACCCGAGACACCGTAGCCACAGAAAACGGCTACGTAACGATAACACCTCTTACGCTAAATAGAACGAACGAGAAAGCGCTGGGCGCGATGCGCGAAAGACTTCGCGCTATGAAATCCAAGCAAAGCTTGGATGAAATCCGAATGAATTCGGATGAAATCCGTCTATGACGGATGAAATGTTGCTTTCAGGTTCAGGGCATGGGTTAGATTCAGGAAGTTTGTTAGCACTAATTTAAAGCTCTAAAAACAATACAATCCGTAGGGCGGGGGCTTGCTCCCGCCGAAAAGATTAACGAAATTTCAAACCAACAAGAACGGCGGCACCGAGGCACCGCCCTACGTTTCATTGCGCGCGATGCCTTGTTTTGCACTCCGATTTATGCTTTTTTAAAAATATTTTCACTTTTTTTCAAAAACCTCTTGCTTTTTAAAATATATTATGATAAAATATCATATACGTTGTGCCACTATGGTATAAAAATATTGGAAGGAACAAAAAATGTTAATACTTGAACTTATTCTTTTAAGCGTACTTCTCGTTTGCGCGGTTGTTATCACCGGCGCTGTTGTGCTTCAGAAATCTAACGAAGGTCTCTCCGGTACTATTGCCGGCGGTTCCGAAACATATTATGGCAAGGACAAGTCGAACCAGAAGGGTTCCAAGCTTGCTAAAATTACTCTTATCGCTTGCGTAGTTTTCGCAGTTGCGGTTCTCGTGGTTTACATCATTCAGCCCGACTACTCCAACATCCAGAACAGCTGGCAGGATTTGAGCAATTACGGTGACGTTTTTGAGCATGAGCACAATCACTAATAATTAACAACTGAAGGGGCTGTCGCATTTAGGCATAACCGAATAAAAAACAAGGGGTATTGTGAAAAAACACAGTACCCCTTTGATAATAAGCACAATTTTGAGGAAAATAAGGTTAAAAAACTCCGTTTTTTCTCTTTTTTATAGTAGTTTTTTATTCTAACGTCGTTTGCTGAACTCTCGCCGTACTCTTGTACGCCTTCGGTCGCAAACGCCGTTTTCTGCTCTAAATTCGTTCGCCCCCCGAGGTTCTGTCTCATTAAGAATTCGCTAAATCTACATTTCTTGCTGCATTTTCTTCGTTTTGGCATTGATTTTATTGAATTATTAATGAGACAGAACCTTTTCTGTAAATACGTACAAGATATTAAAAAGGTAAACAAATTGAAAAATTCAAACAAAAGTTTCTCAAAATTCACCTCGCGCTCTGCGCTCAGGCAAAAAAGAAAGAACGCGCTCCTCAAGGCTATCGAGGAAACGGGCGTTGATGCTAAAGCGGTTAAAATTAAATTCACAGAAGAGCCGTATCCACGTCGCTCGCATTCGAGAGATATTGCGGCTGAAGGAATATTCCGCGAGAGCCGTTCGGGATATGGATTCGTCAGCGTCGAAGGCTTGGAGCGCGACGTGTTTATTCCCGAGTCCAACGTCGGCATGGCGCTTGGCGGCGATAAGGTTGCTATAAGATACCACAAATTCTTCTCCTCGCTCGGCGAAGAGAAAACCGAGGGGCGTATCGTTGAAATTCTCGAATACGGCAAGAAGACGGTTATCGGCATAGTTGACAATGACGTTGTCCGCGTTGGAAGAAGACGAATGAACCGCTTATTTATAGACGTTGACGATGCGATGATAAAAAGGCGCGTTTATATCCGCGACAGTGCCGGCTGCTTCCCCGGTGAAAAGGTTATGGCAAAGCTCATAAGAGGCGGCTCTTACGCGTATGAGCTTGAGGCAGACGTTATCTCAATATTCGGTGACGCTGAAAGTAAGGACGCAAATTACCGCGCGATACTCGAGGAATGCGAGGTAGACACCGAGTTCAGCTCCGAGGAATTAAGACAAGCCGAGGAAGCTTCGCGTGAAGCGATAAGCTATGAGGGACGCGTGAAGCGTGAAGAAATAATCTTCACCATAGATAGCAAGAGCGCGAAGGACCTTGACGATGCGATTTCGCTTTCGCATAACCCAGACGGCACGTTTACGCTCGGGGTTCATATTGCAGACGTATCGCATTACGTCAAGGAGAAGACCGCGCTTGACAGACTCGTTACCTCGCGCGGAACGAGCGTTTACTTCACCGACAAGGTTGTTCCCATGCTCCCCGAAAGCCTTTCGAACGGTGCTTGCTCCCTAAATCCCGGTGAGGAAAAATACACGCTCTCCGCGATAATCACGCTTAGCAAAAAGGGTGAAATCATCGGCTGCGAGCTTGAAAGAAGCGTTATAAAATCCAAAATCAAGGGTATTTACTCGGAGATAAACCGCATTTGGCAGGGAATTGCCGACGAGGCTTTAATGGCAAAATATGCCGAATGCCTTGACACGCTCACCGAGATGCACGAGCTTTACGTAATACTCGATAAAAAAGCAAAGGCTCGCGGATACGTTGAGCTTGACAGTCCCGAGGCGGCTATAATACTCGACTCCGAGGGCGCGGTTTTAGACATCGTGAAGCGCGAGAGAGGGGACGCGGAAAAAATGATAGAGCAGTTTATGCTCACCGCTAACGAGGCGGTTGCGACTCTTCTTTTCAAGGCGGAGATCCCCTGCGTGTACAGAGTTCACGAAGACCCGCCAAAAGATAAATTCTCCGAATTTCTTACCTACGCTTCAAACCTCGGGCTTGATTCGTACAAGATAAATGCCGAAGCTTGCGAGCCCCGCGAGCTTGCGGGGCTCATAGACGAGGCAAGGGAGCGCGGTATCGGAGAGGCGGTTTCTTACGCTTGTCTTCGCGCTATGTCCAAGGCTTCCTACTCGGATATTCGCCGCCGTCACTTTGGCTTGGGTATCGAAAATTACTGCCACTTCACGTCTCCCATTCGCCGTCTTTCAGACCTTGCGACTCATAGAATTATAAATAAGGTAATCTTTGACGGAAAGCAAAAGGAAAAGTACAAGGGTTACGCAAAGAGAGCCGCTGCCGCGGCAACCGAAGCAGAGCTTCGCGCTCAAAATGCCGAAAGACGTATCGAAAATCTTTACAAGGTACTTTATATGAAGGAGCGCGTTGGCGAGGTCTTTGAAGCGTCGGTAAGCTCGGTGGCTACCTTCGGTATGTTCGCTATGCTTGAAAACACCTGCGAGGGACTTATTCCTATGTCAAGTCTTGACACGGGCTTCGTTTACGACGAGAAAAACCTCACGGTAAGAGATAACAAAACCTTCTACAGAATAGGCGACAGAATAAGCGTTCGCCTTGAAGAAGCAGATGTTTCGACAGGAAAGCTTCGCTTCTCGCTTCTCGGCAAAATAAACTGATACGAGGACTTGAAATGGTTTCTAAAATAAGGCTTTTGGTGGCGATGGATATGCTATTTCTGCTTTTCCTCGCGCTTTCGGGTTCGACTGCGGGAATAACGAGCGAAATCCTTTATTATCTTGCATTCCTCGCGCCTATCTTGGTCGCGCTAAATAACCTCTATATACCGCGCGAAAGCTCACACGCATCGTGGGAAAACACAAAATCGGCAATGCTGCGCGACTTAAAGCGTGACTTCTCGCTCTCAAAGGAAGACGCGCTTTTCACCCTTCCGATATTTGCCCCCGCAATATGCCTTATAATCGGCATATCGTATGCAACGTCATCGCTTATGGGGCTTTTCGGGTATGAGAACGTAAGAGTGTTTGAAGAACCGTTTTTTGTGGCTTTAATTACACACGCCCTCGTTCCTGCAGTCCTTGAAGAGCTTCTTTTCAGATTTGCGCCGATAAAGCTTCTTAAGGATAACAAAAAATGCGCGCTTCTTCTTTCTTCGGTTATGTTCGCCTTTGCGCACGCAAGCTTATTCCAAATTCCATACGCGCTTTTGGCGGGCGCTGCTTTCTCCTTACTCTATATGATAACGGGCAGTATTTTGCCCTCGATGATATTGCATTTTATTAACAATACCTTCTCGCTCCTTTCTCTTTACGGCTACCTCGGGGTATGGGTGTATCCAACGCTTGCAACGCTCTTTATCGCCTCGGTATTCGTTATACTTAAGAGAAAAAAATACTACAAGGAAAGAATAGCTGCAGTATTTCCGAAGGGCGAAAAAATAGAGCTTTCCTACCACCCGATAATCTTTATTGCGACCACGTTGATTTTAGCAATATCCTCTCTTTTTGCATAAAATGAGAACTAAACTTTACAAACGGAGTCTTTATGAACAACGAACAAGACAAAAGAATCACGCTTGACTATGCAAGCGAGGAAGATATAAGCTTTATGCAGCTTGCTATTGAAGAGGCAAAGCTTGCCGAGGAAGAGGACGAAGTTCCGATAGGGGCTGTAATCGTGCGCGGCGGAAAAATTATCGCAAAGGCACACAACAGACGTGAAAACTCAAAGTGCGCCACTCACCACGCGGAGATACTTGCGATAGAAGAGGCGTGCAGAGCGCTTGGAGGTTGGAGATTGCCCGAAACTACGCTATACGTCACCCTCGAACCGTGCGCTATGTGCGCAGGCGCTATTATAAATGCGAGAATTCCAAACGTAGTCTACGGTGCGCCCGATATACGCTTCGGAGCATTTGGCTCGCTGATAGACCTCTCCGAAATTC
The DNA here is from genome assembly GCA_045660185.1 of Eubacteriales bacterium. Classification (GTDB taxonomy): domain Bacteria; phylum Bacillota; class Clostridia; order Oscillospirales; family CAG-272; genus UBA1740. The sequence goes on from JAZRDI010000040.1 coordinate 8,832, forward strand.
CTCTGAACCACAAGCCCGAAATAAAACGCTTCGTTCGCGGAGAAGAATGCAAAAATCTGCTCGGAGAATATTTTAAGAAAAAACGAAAAAAATAATACTGACGCCCGCGGAAGAATAATTTCGCGGGCGATAAAAATATATATGAAAAACGCGTAATGCAAAATGCAGAATTTATAATGCAGAATTTATAATGCAGAAGGATATTAAAAACGTTTTTTGGAGTACGAAAATGAATAGAACGAAAATTACCCACGTCATCAGTGACGGAAACGTTGGGGGCGCGGGGATACTTTTGGCTTCTTTGGTTGACGGCTTGAAGAATTATTTCGACATTGAAGTTATTCTGCCGATTGGGTCGGCGCTTTTAGAGAGATTGCCGCGCGACGTTAAGACGGTCGAGCTTCCGTTTTCGACCGACAAAAGCTTTTCCGCGCGTGACGTAAACCTTTTCACCGACTATTTTAAGAGAAATCCATGCGATGCAGTTCACACGCACGCGGCTCTTTCGGCAAGGCTCGGCGCGAAAATGGCGGGAATCCGGCGTTGTATTTCAACACGTCACTGCGCTACGCCCGAGGCAAAGGTCAAAAAAATGCCTCCGCACAAGCGCCTTTTATACGAGATGGCAACCGACCTCACCGTATCCACTGCGGATTTTGCGACCGAAAATCTCATCGCATCGGGAGTGCCAAAAGAGAAGATAGTAACCATAAAAAACGGCTCGCCCGATGCCTCTCATTATAGAGATTCTGCCTTCTCGGCGCACGATGCGCTCGGAATACCGCGCAAAAGAAAAATCATCGGCTGCGTAGCAAGGCTTGAGCGCGTCAAGGGGCAGGATTTGATTTTACGCTCGGCAAAGGAGATTTTGAAATTCTTTCCCGAAGTGCATTTCGTTTTCATCGGCTGCGGTTCGGAGGCTAATGAATACAAACGAAGCGCGGCAAGGCTCGGTATTGACAAAAGCGTTACCTTTACCGGCTACGTTTGCTCTCCCGCACTCTACCAAAAGGACTTTTATATAAACGTGAACGCCTCGCGCGGAACGGAAACCTCATCTCTTGCGACGAGCGAATGTATGTCACTTGGAGTGCCAACCGCGGCGTCATCGTTCGGCGGCAACCGCGAGATGATAACACACGGCAAAAACGGATTGATTTTTCACACGGATAACGTTTTCTCCCTCACCGACGCGCTTCTCGACTTGCTCGAAAGCGAAGAACTTCACCGCACGCTTTCTTTGGGAGCGAGGAAAATTTACGAAGAATGCTTCACCACGGACACGATGATAAGGAGCTACAAAAATCTATATCTTTCCCTTTAAATCTTTTATTTATAATAAAAAGATTGACTTTTATTCTCCGTTTGTGGTAAAATATGCTTATGAAAAAAGAATTTTTAGAATGTGGAAAGATTGTTGGCGCGCACGGCGTCAAGGGTCTTATGAAAGTGGAAAGCTGGTGCGACTCTCCAAAGGTACTTGCCGCGCAAAAGCGCGTTTTCCTTGCCGAAAAGGACGGCTATAAGGAGGTAAGTGTGGAAAGAGCATCGGTATCGGGTCCCCTTGTTCTTATGGGGCTTTCGGGTTATCTCAACAGAGAGCTTGTTCAAGGTATGAAGAACACCGTGCTTTATCTCAAGCGTGAGGATATTCCTCTTAAAAAGGGCGCGCTTTTGCTCGCGGATATTATCGGTCTTGAGGTCAAGGATCTTGAAAGCGGTAAGCTCCTCGGTCACGTTAAGGACATCACCGACGCTCCGCGCTCGAGAATTTACGTTATCGAAACGCCCGACGGCAAGGAAGTTCTTATGCCCGACGTTAAAGAATTTATCAAGGAGATAAACGCCGACGAGGGTGTATTCGTTACCCCCATTCCCGGTTTTTTTGACTAAATATGAAGTTTCACGTTATGACTCTTTTTCCCGAGCTTATCAAAAACGTTCTCGGTGAAAGCATCATAGGCAGAGCGCAAAAGGAAGGAATCATAGGTCTTAACACCTACGATATAAGAGATTACACCACCGATAAGCATAGAAAAACAGACGATACCCCCTTTGGCGGCGGTATGGGAATGGTTATGACCTGCCAGCCGATTTTCGATTGCTTCGAGGCGGTGAAGGCAAACGTTGCCGAGGGCGCGAGCGTGAAGGTTATCTATATGTCCCCGAAGGGCAGAATGTTTAACCACGCAGTCGCAAAGGAGCTTTCGGAATACGATGAGCTCGTCTTCCTCTGCGGTCACTACGAGGGTGTGGACCAACGCGCAATCGATGCCTTGGAATGTGACGAAATATCGATAGGCGATTACGTTTTGACGGGCGGAGAAGTGCCTGCGTGCATCGTTATTGATGCAACTTCGAGACTTATCGACGGTGTTTTGGCATCGAGCGAGTGCTATGAAAACGAGTCTGTTGCCTCGGGAATACTCGAGTATCCGCAGTACACGAAGCCGAGAAGCTTCCGCGGTCTTGACGTGCCCGAAATTCTCCTATCCGGAGACCATAAAAAAATTGAAAGATGGCGGCTTGAAAAGGCGGTCGAGATAACGCGCGAAAGACGTCCCGACCTCTTGGCTCTCCATCCCGAATTCGAAGAGGCACTTAAGCCTCGCGAAAAGAAAAAGAAAAGAAGAAAGGCTGATGCATCCGAATGAGTTCTAAATTTTTGGATTTCATTTTCGGGTACGAGCGCTCAAGCGAAAACTTTGAGAAAAGCAGAATAGTCAAGGCGGGGAAGCATTTCTCCGACAAGGTTTCGGTCGGCTTGGGCTACGCGTATTCGAAGAAAATTTTGAACAGCAGAATAGCGAAATTCTTTGAGAAGCTCAAAAGCTCTCTCTGTGCCGCAAGCATTAAGGCGTTCGGTATTTTTCTCCTCTCCTTCGGTATTGCGACTCTTTTCGCGCACTTTGCCGAATACTACTTTATGAACTTTATGGCAGCGCCAAAGGAAGCGCTCATCGCGGGCGCGTCAATAGCTATATTGGGATTCGTGCTTATGCTATTTGACATTCCCTTGGTTGCAAGTCTTGAAAAATGGAAGCTTACAAATGCGGTATTATTTGACACGCTCTGCCTCAAACGAGTCAGAGTTACTCCCACTGCAAGACAAAACGAGCGCCCGATAATCCCCGTCACCATAGGCGTTATTTTTGCAGCGGTTGGCTTCTTTATCTCATTTAAAACGCTCGCTATTGCGTCGGCATGTATCGTATTTACGGTGCTTTCTCTCGCATCACCCGAGTTTGCGCTTATGACGACGCTTCTCGCGCTCCCATTCATTCCCGCGCTCCCCGGCTCGACGCTCATTCTCTCGGCGATGGTTTCCGTCTCGATAGTTTCGTTCGTCAGCAAGGTGCTTCTCGGAAAAAGATTCTTCCACTTTGAGCAGTACGACGCTATTCTTCTTATATTTATGCTCCTCGTTCTTATCAGCGGAATGTTCAATAAGGGCGTGGTTTCATTTGAAAAATCTCTTGCGCTCGTTGTCTTGGCATCGGTTTACTTCCTCGTCAGCAACGTTATCGTAAACAGACGTCTTGCGGAAAATGCGGTTAAAATCATTGTTTTCTCGTCTGTTCCCGCAACGATTGTAGGATTCGTGGTGTATTTCACGTCGGCTATAAAGGCGGAATGGATTGACCCCGTGTTTACTTCCACCATCACCTCGCGCGCATACTCAACGTTCGGCAATCCCAACGTTTACGCGGTGTTCCTTATCGTAACGACGGTATTCTCGATTGCTCTTGCAATAGATAAATCGGAAGAGGGCTCGTTCTTCTTCTACGCTATAGCATCGCTTTTAAATGCGGTTTCTCTCGCAATCACCTGGTCGCGCGGAGCTTGGCTTGCGGTAATTCTTGCCGCGCTCGCGTTCATAATCATACGAAGCAGACGCGCTCCGAAAATCCTTTTAATCCCTGCAATGTTCATACCCGTGGGACTTTTATTCATACCCGAGCGCTTTGTAAACCGACTTTTTTCGCTGTTTGACCTCGGTGATAGCTCGGTTGCGTCAAGACTCTCAATTTGGCGCTCATCAATAAGAATGTTTCTCGACAATATCCTTATCGGTATCGGGGTTGGAGAAGAAGCCTTCTCCGAGGAATTTTTGGAATATGCCGAGGATAGCGTTACCGCGCCTCATAGCCATAACCTCTTCCTCGAAATCGGTTGCGAAATCGGAATTATCGCGCTTCTGTTCTTCCTCTATCTTTTGCTAATCAGAGTGCGCCACCGCGCGACTTACGCGGTTTACGTAAGAAATTCTTCGGTAGATAATCTTTCCACCCTTTCGGGAACGGCGCTCTTCGCGCTTCTCATCTTTGGTATGACCGATTACATCTGGTATTCAAGCTCAACCTACTATCTTTTCTGGGTAGTTTTCGGCATAGGCAGCGCAACGCTCCGAATCTCCAAAAAAGAATACGACGATTCACACGCCTCATACCTAAACAAAAAAGAAGAGCACGCTTCTTCGATTAGTATAACGGTTAAGGATTAGCTCGCGAAATGCTCGCAGTGAAGTTGCGCTACGCGCAGTGAAGTTGCTCGCGGAAGGCTCGCAGTGAAGTTTTTGCGATTGCAAAAGTGAAGTTGCGCTATCTAAAGTATAAATTCACCATTAAATTATCACCGCCTGTAGGGGCAAAGCATAACTTAAAAACAATAGAGAGCAAATCGGAATCCAAATGGAAAACCGAAAATGCTCTCTTTTTTTGTTGCGAGCATAAAGCGCGCGTTTTTACAAAAACTAAACTAAATAATAAATTAAAGCGCGAAGAGCTTTTCTCGCAACGGTAAATATGAAAAATAGATTTAAAAGTAAACTATTGTTGTCAATATTTGTAGATTTTGTAATTCTTGTGTTTTTATTCTCGGTGATTTGCGGAAGTATATTCATAGCAAAGCTGATTCTTTACCCCGAGCAAAAGGCGGGCGGAGAGCTAAATATAATGACAGAGAGAATGCCAATCGGCTATATAAATTCAATATCCGTAGGCGATACTGTTTTTGACACGCTCACAAAGCGGCGCGTCGGCGAAGTCACCGCCATAAAAGCTATAGAGTCCGAAAATGAGGTCTATTTTCTCATAACGTTAAACGCTGCCTTTCGACCGCGCTCCAAAGCTTTAAGAACCAATAAGCTTTGGTTCTATTTCAAAGAGGTTGATGTATGAAAAACAAGAACGAAAACAGATCATTTTTTGACACACTCGCCATCATAACCCTCTTTGCAGTCCTCTTTTCCATAGGTATGCACATTGGCAAAAGCACCACAGAAGAGCCAATAATCACCGCCACGGTAACACTGACCATCAAAAACGCCAAATTTTCTGAAGAAATGAAAGAGCTGATAACCCAAAACCGCAACTCACACTCTGAAACAGAAAGCAAAAATACCGCTTCAAAAGACACACCAAATGGGCTCGAAACCAACGAAAACTGCAACACGTACCGCAAATTTGGCGACAAAGTTATAACAAATTCCGGCACAATCAACGAGATTTTCCGAAGAGAAAACAATAGCAGCTCATTAGACGAAACAATCCAAAAAATACAACCACTCGGGAAAATGCTAATCGACGGCAAATACGAATGCGACGTAATCTCCATAAACGAAACCACGCTTCGCTTCACTTGTAAAGGAAAACAAAAAGAAGCCGGCTTCCTAACCGCCGGCGCAAAATACCTCTCCGAAAACCAACCGATTGAGCTGAAAGGAGAAGGGAACTATATATACGGAAGAATAGAGCGCATAGAGTGGAGCGCAATGCTCGAGGCAGTTTGTTAGGCAAGGCAATGCTCGAGGCAGATTGTTAGCACACACTGAAGGCTCCTTTGTGTAAAGGGAGCTCCGCCGAAGGCGGTGAGGGATTGTTCCTCTATCTAACTAATTGATAAGTTTTGCTTTTTTAAAAGTTTCATTGAGGAACAGTCCCTCAGTCACCTAACGGTGCCAGCTCCCCTTACACAGAGGAGCCTAAATATAGTGCTAACAAGCTTCCTTAATCTAACATATACTACCAAAATCTGTACGAGTATATGCGTGTTGTTGGAAGAGTTTTTTCTACATATACTACCAAAATCTGTACGAGTATATGCGTGTTGTTGGAAGGGCTTTTTCTACATATACTACCAAAATTTACACGGGTATATGCGTGCTATTAGAACAGCTTTCCTTTTCTAATGTGTCTCCCAAGAGGTTGGCGTAAGTAGGGGAGTGCTATCAGAACAACTTACCTTTTCTGATATAGTCCGCAAGGAGATCGCGGGCATAGACTCCCGGGGTGTAGCGCGCTACTTCGGTTAGCTTATTGGGTGCGTATTGCGACGTGTAGGAGTCCACTATGATGTAATAGGTAGCGTTATCCTGGATCTTATTTTTGATACTGTTTCCATATTCGCTGTATCCGATATAATAATTCGAATTGGTGGTATTAATGAATTTCTTTTTGAGGTTATATCCGCTGATGCTGCAAAGAACTATGTCATTATCGAAGGGGAAGAGCATCATAAGATCGGCATAGGTAACCTGACCTGAATAGAGGTTATAGGGGCTGCGCGTCGAGAGGTAACCGCCGCCAAGCACGATGTTATATTTATCGCCCCAGGTGTTTACGCCAAGCTCGCAGTAGAGGTTCGCGACGAGCTGCTTAAGAGTCTTGCTGCCAATATAAGAGGGGTTATAGCCAAGCACCTCGTAAGCCTTTGCAATTTGGTCGGCATATTTCTCAAAAAGCTCGGCAACGTAGGGGTCTGTGTCAAGATTTTGATAGGTTCCGCTGGTTATAACGCTTGCTTTTTTGGTACTGTCATTGCCGTTTGCGGCATTGATTTCTGCGGTGAAATGAACGAAGCCCTTGTTGTCACCGCCGCCCTGAAGATGATAAACTCCCCAGTTGTCGTAAAGCACGTAGCTCTGGTGAGAATGTCCCTCAAAAACTACGTCAACGTAACCGCCCGACGATAGCGAGGTATCGTAGTAAGCGGAGAGAGAACTATTCGAAGCAGAGCCCGAACCGGAATTCTCTTGACCGTCGTGGATAGAATAAACTATGTAATCTGCGCCCTCACTGCGAAGCTTGTTCGCCTCGGCTTTAACGAGCGCGGTAAGGGTTGTGCCTGTCTTGAAGTAGATGTCCTCAACCATATCAGATGAGATTGAAGAATAGCAATCGCCTATCGCGCCGATGACTCCAATCTGCACGCTGCCAAGGTCAACCATTACAGAAGGCGAAACGTAATCAACGAGCTGGTTGGTGTAAGAATCGTAAATGTTTATCGCCAAAAGCGGAAATTCCGCCGCGTTTGCATTTGCTTCAACGTATTCCTCGCCCCAGTCAAACTCGTGATTTCCGAGCGTCATAGCCGCGAAGTCAAGCTCGTTCATCCACTCGGTAACGAGCAAACCGCGCGTAAGATTCGATTCCGCGCCGCCTTGCCACATATCGCCAGAGGAGAGAAGTATGGGGTTTTTGTACGTACTCTTAAGGTTCTTCAAGTAGAGCGAAAGCTCGTCAACACCCGGCTGCGTGTCGCTATCTGACATCTTGCCGTGGAAATCGTTGATAACGAAGAAGTTTACCTCAACGATAACCGAGATTTCGCATCTGTCGCAATATCCGTTGTCGTCATCGTCAATATGCGTAATATTGGGCTCCCAAGGAATAATGGGACCCTCGCCGGATCCGTCATCTTCATCGCCATCATCAATATCACCGTCGGGATTCTCGGTGTTGTTTCCGTCACCGCTTGGCGTGTCGGTATTGTTTCCGTCACCGCTTGGCTTATCGGTGTTGTTTCCGTCACCGCTTGGCTTATCGGTGTTGTTTTCGTCACCGCTCGGCTTATCGGTGTTGTTTTCGTCACCGCTTGGCTTGTCGGTATTGTTTCCGTCACCGCTTGGCTTGTCCGTGGTATTTTCATCGCTATCGGGGTATCCGGGGCAGGGATCGTTTATATCCGCGCTATCATTCGAGCCGCCGGGTGTCGAAGTGTTGTCCGACACGTCCGCATTGTCCCCACCGCCGACAATTGCTGGCATACACGAGGACAAAAGAAGCGAGAAAATAAGCGCGAGCGAAATAAGTATTTTTTTCATATTCTTCTCCTTAACCTTTTCTCTAATTTAACCGCGGTGATTCAGTGTTGCTCTGCAATACACCGCAAAGCCGCGCAAAGCTCCGGGAGCTTAATCACGCATTTATTATTATCGCCGAAAGAGTCAAGCGCGTTCTTTCGGCGAGGGGATTATTCATCGTTGTCTTTCTTATCTTTCTTGCGGAAGATTTTTGCGAATGCTTCGCGAATCTTCTTTTTGCGCTTGTTTTGCTTAAGCTTCTGGTCTATCTTTTCGGCATCAAGCTCGATACCGCGCTCGGCTCTGTGCTTAAACTGCTTGTACGTGTACATCTCAACGTTAGCCTGCCACTCGCAAATTTCCTTCTTTTCGAAGTCCTCGGTAACGGCATCGTCCCAGCCGAGAGAATCGTTATACTGATCGTGAATCATATTCCAGAACAGCTCGCGCTCATCGGGCTTAAGAAGCGAGTAAATATGGTAGCAGCGGCTGCAAGAGAGATTCAAGAATCCCTTCTTAAGAGGCTCGTACATACCGCCCTTCATAAGAAATTCTTTTGTCTTCTCAAACGCCACGGGAACGTGCGGGAAGTACTTTCTGAAGGTACGCACGCGGCTCTGCTGCTTATAGATTCTGTGATGCACGAGCACCTTATCCACAAGCGCAACTCTCTCTGCAAACGCGAGGGCAGACGTGGTGAAATAAACGTCCTCAAACATCATAATTTCGGGCAAGAAGGTGATACCCTTCTCGGCGATAAAGCTTCTCTTAAAGAGTTTGTTCCAAGCAGAGCCCGAGGTTGATTCAAGAATGAAATCGGGATGCTCGTTCTTCGAGGTAACAACACCGCCACTATATATTTTAGAATGTTCGTTTTCGTTGTTATCCTTGAACTTACCGCTCTTGTTTTCAAAAATATCGTATCTTGAGATAGCAATATCGAGGTCCTTTTCCTTCGCGCAATTGTAAAGCTCCTCGAGCATATTATGCTCGTAGAAATCGTCGGCATCGAGGAAAGCTATGTACTCACCCCTGGCGCGCTTAAGACCGTTGTTTCTCGCAAGACCGGGGCCCGCATTCGTTTCGGTAACGATTCTTATGCGGTCATCGGACTGCTGGAATATCTTTATCATATCGAGCGAGGTGTCCGTAGAGCCATCGTCAATACAGATGATTTCAATCTCGCGAAGAGTCTGCTTCATCAAGCTCTCCATTGCGGGACGAAGGTATCTGCACGCATTGTAAACGGGCATTATGACGGAAACGAGAATTTCTCTCTCTTCCGGCGGAACGGCAACCGGTGCAATCTCACTGTCCGTCGCAGCGGCAACGATCTTCAAGTTGGATTCAGCCAAGCTCGAAGCCGCATTCTGCTTTGCGGCCTTTTTATTATTTTTATTATCGGTGTGGTTCTTCTTACCGAACAAACCACCCTTTTCGGATTTTTTACTCATAAAATTAATTCCTCAAGAAGTGTATCGTGTTAATTTTAGACTATCTGATTCTATGATGAATGTCGAAATTAGATAATTCGACTTTCTGTTATTTTTATATGATTGCAATCGAAAGTGGAAATAAACCTTTTCGAGGCATACTTATGACATTGTACTATACTCATTATTTTACCACTATTTTTTAAAAATGTCAATACCGCATATTATTTTAAATATTTCGCCCTCGCTTTATTGCAAATCTATCGCAAAAAAGCGTTTTTCTCTTTACAAACCAACTTTTTTGTGCTAAAATTGAGATTAGCCAAATAAAATAAACAAAAGGAAAGCACTGACAATGAAAAAACTACTTATTTTAGCACTTTGTTTGATTCTTTCGTTCTCCTTGGTTGCTTGTAACGGCACACCCGGTACTGACGGCAAAGACGGTAAAGACGGCAAAACGCCATATATCGAAAACGGATATTGGTACATTGACGGCGAGAACACCGGTGTAAAAGCCGAGGGTGTTGACGGACTCAACGGAACTAACGGTACAAACGGTAAAGACGGCACTGACGGAAAGCCCGGAGCAGATGGAAAAGACGGTGTTGACGGAAAAGACGGAGCTGACGGCAAAGACGGTAAAGATGGCGTTACTCCTACTATTGAAATCAGTGATGACGGATACTGGGTAATTAACGGTGTTAAGACCGAATACAAAGCGGTTGCAGACGGCAGTGGTGGAGATACTCATTCTCATAGCTTTGGCGAATGGGTAAGATACACCTACGATGCAAATACTCCTTGCGATGCTTGGCTTTATTATCGTATATGTTCTCTTTGTAAAGACATCGAGTGGCAGAACGGCGGTTATGAAAACCATAGCTTCACCACAATAACTATAGATCCCACTTGCGTGGCAGGTGGCTACGATGAAAACACTTGCTCGGTTTGCGGACTTGTTGAAACAACCAACTACACAGATATAGCAGGACATAGCTATAAAGAAGAATATTCATTCACAGATTCATTTCATTGGCTTGACTGCAAGTATTGTGACTCTACAACAAGTTACGCAGAACACAATATAGATGATTCCGGCTTCTGCACAGTATGCAATCAACCCCTCGCAGCGACCGAAGGTATTCTATATGACCTCTCCGCAGACGGAACTTATGCTGAAGTAATAGGTTATAGCGGAACTGCAACGAAGATAGTTATAGCAGATACGTATAAAGGCGTGCCTGTAACGGGAATATATGAAAAAGTGTTTTATGACAATGATTCAATTACCTCTGTTGTTATCCCCGATAGCGTTACTTCAATTGGTGATGATGCGTTCTATTCTTGCTCCAGTCTTACAAGCGTAAATATAAGCGATATTGCTGCTTGGTGCAATATATCTTTTGCCAGTTCTTTTTCCAACCCTCTTTATTACGCAAAGAATCTATATTTAAACGGTGAACTTGTAACAGAACTTGTTATTCCCGATAGTGTTACTTCGATTGGTGATTGTGCGTTCTATGGTTGTGATGGACTTACAAGCGTGAGCATAGGTAATGGTGTTACTTCGATTGGTTATGAGGCGTTCTCTCAATGCTCCAGCCTTACAAGCATAAACGTAGGCACAGAAAATGAAAAATATGAATCTATAGATGGAAATCTTTATAGCAAAGATGGTAAAACATTAGTTCAATATGCTATAGGTAAAAGTGATACGACATTCATTATCCCCAATAGCGTTACTTCGATTGGTTATAGTGCGTTCTCTCAATGCTTCAGCCTTACAAGCGTGAGCATAGGTAATGGAGTTGCTTCGATTGGTGATTATGCGTTCTCTTCTTGCATCAGCCTTACAAGCATAACAATCCCCGATAGTGTTACTTTGATTGGTGATGATGCGTTCTATCTTTGCACCAGCCTTACAAGCGTGAGCATAGGTAATGGTGTTACTTCGATTGGTGATCATGCATTCATGTTTTGCTCCAGCCTTACAAGCGTGAGCATAGGTAATGGTGTTACTTCGATTGGTGATGCGGCGTTCTACCTTTGCTACAATCTCACGAACGTATATTACACCGGTAGTGAGGAAGAGTGGGAGGCTATTTCGATTGGCTGGTACAACGATGATCTCACCAACGCAACAATTCACTATAATTACGTTCCGGAAGAGGAATAAGAAACTGTAGTTTTATAACTAAATAAAAACGGCTCGGTGGCTTCACATTTTGAGGTGAAGTTTACCGAGTCGCTTTTTGTTTTTGTGGGTAGGGCGGTGCCTTGGTGCCGCCGTTTTTGTTGGTTTAAAATTTTGTTTAATATTTTCGGCGGGAGCAAGCCCCCGCCCTACGAATTGTATTGTTTTTAGAGCTTTAAATTAGTGCTAACAAACTTCCTGAATCTAACCCATGCCCTGAACCTGAAAGCAACATTTCATCCGTCATAGACGGATTTCGGGGCTGTCGCATTTAGGCAGAACCAAACAAAAAATATTGGAGGTATTGATTTTTCAGTACCTCCATTTATATTTTTTCGT
>JAZRDI010000041.1:0-2515 GCA_045660185.1 Eubacteriales bacterium
ACACTCACTCCTATAACTCCTTGCTTTGTTGACTTCGCTTCGCAAAAATGATACTTAATCATTTTTACTTGCTCACCCATGGAGGTGCAGCAAACAAAAAGAACCGAACAACGTTTCGGTTCTTTTTTTGTGCATCGCCCCACGGATTAAGAGCCGTTTTGCTCTACCGGGCGTGGGGTACGCAAACTGAGCGGCGATTATGCTGCGTTTATATAATACGAATGATTTTACTTTAAAGAATAGAAGCTTTTGTTATAGATTGATAACGAATCCAAAAGAATTTTTCGCCAATCGAATCGGTATCGCAAGGCTTTCCATCGAAGCGAAGACGAGTTGCATCAAGTTCTTCTATTCGGCTGATTTTTCCGGAAAGGTAGTCTGAAATGCGCTCCTTAGCCGTTTCAAAACGAGCTATTAATCCGCCGTAACGTATATCATGGGTTTCCCAACCGAAAGGCTTATTATACTCCATCCAAGCGTTTCGGTGTTCAATTCGCAAATACTCAAGCTTTTTTATCACCGTATCGCATTCCGAAACCATTTCAGTAAGGACTTTGCGGTCATCTTTGTCATACGCGTTTTTTAAGCGAATCCCGAAATTTGCCTTATTTTCAAGCAGAGCGGAGAGAGCGCGAATCACTTTAACGGCAGAAGAAAAAATACCCAGATTATTCGGCATCGCATTTAGTTGCGACGTGACATTCTTATAGTAAGCGGAGGTGTCAATTTTTTCAAAATGCTTATCCATCAATCCTATTAGCGGGTCATTATAAAGAAGTGCTCTGGTAACGCTAAATCGCTCACCGTGAGGATGCTCGGGTAGCTCGCATTTTATCAGCTCATCATACTTTGCTCCGCAGCTATATTCGAAACAATGTTTGACACTTTCTGGGTCAAACTTGCCTTTATAATCATAATCTGCATACCAGGAGAGTCCCAAAAGTGACAGAATAAGCGAGTTTTCGCTTCCGTTAAGCCATACTGTCGCCAGTACGTCTTGAATTCCTTTTTTTCGACATGCCTGCAGGGCAGGAAGAGAATTTCGAAGTGATTCCGAATATAATGGACAGTGACCGCTCCATAACCAAACTCCGCCGGCAAACGCGATATTATCTCCGAAAAGCAGACGGTGCTTATCTATATTGATGGTGTAAAAATTTTCATCCGAATGGTAGTAGTCCCAAAACACCTGCTTGATATTCTTTGGAACTCTGTTTATAAAATTCTCGTCAAAGCTTACGTCGATATGATAATCCTCAAAGTTTGGTATGCCTTTTCCGGCAAGACGGAAAAACATATCGCTCCACATCATAGGCTCAAAACCGTATTTTTCAACTATTTTTGAAACCCGAGAAAGATGTTCGAAAAATATTTTTGTGCGTTCACAATAACCAAAGCGGTCAAGATATTTTCCCGTACCAAGATCGTGAGTTTCATCCATTCCTATGTGAACGCGCCGCGTTGTGAAGCATTCTGAGAGCGTTTTTATCATAGAGTCAATAAGGTTGTAGGTTTCATTCGCACCCACAAGCAGTGCGTTTGCAGTATCCTTATAAGCAGAGGCTGCCGACCAGTGCAAGTGCGTTGCAAGATGCCCGAGAACCTGAATGCAGGGAATAAGCTCAATACCAAGCGAGAGTGCATAACTATCCAACTCGCAAAGTTCCTCTTTGGTGTATCTGCCTCGCATATATCCAAAATATGGGTATTCTTCCAACTCGTATGTATCTTCTATGTAAAGCTGATAGCTATTAAGGCCCATCAGCGCCATTTTGCGAAACATAGCCTTGAGGGTTTTTACGTTCATTACGGCGTTGCGAGACATATCTACCATTGCGCCGTTTGTTTTAAATAGAGGCCGTTCGGTAATTTTTAAAGTGTTTTTTCCACTTCGTATAGCATCTGCGAGAATTGCGAGAGCGCGGAAAAATCGAGCATATCCATCTCCGTATGTGATCGTAGCCACATTCGAATTCAAAGATACGCTTAACATTCTTTCACTTGTTTCTATGACGGTAACGGCAATTTGCGCGTCCTTTTTTTCAACGATTTCGATGCCAAGCTCGTCGGCAATTCTTAAAATTCCTAATGACAATTCGCCCGCGTTGTCGAAATATAATTTCATAAAAAATCCTCTTATCAAACATTTAATAAACAAAAAACTTATGCAACACCAATGGTAAACTGTATGTGCCACGTCATTATATCATATATAAAAAATATTGTCAAGAGATGGATTGAAGTTGTTTACTTGGGGCGATTAATAGATAATCATCACGCGTCAGCGTGTATTTCTCAGTCGGAATGATGACATCTACGCCGATTGCGTGTGTTTTTATAGTTGTAATTTTGTCCTGTAATCACAAGAACTCCTAGAAATAGGAGTTTTTTTGTGCACGTAAGGGACATCCACCCGTGGATGTTTGCTACGCAAACGCAGGGTTCGAGGTCAAGTCGCATAGTCGTTATGCGTCGTTCGGTACACTCACTCCTATAACTCCTTGCTTTGTTGACT
>JAZRDI010000042.1:0-19618 GCA_045660185.1 Eubacteriales bacterium
ATCAACACCGCTATGCGTGAGCTCTTCCTTCAGATCGTTTACGGTCGTTCCCAGTCTGCTTTCTCTGAGGGCGGTCTTGTAATCGGTGCAGGTATGGAGGACCTTGGTAAGAGTGAGCGTTCGATGGTTGCTACCATGTACGGTACTAAGGCTAAGGGCGTAAGATACCTTGAGATGACCGAGGGCTATTGCACCAGAATGGCACTTGACGCGGATAATCAGGTTATCGGCTATGAGTTTGTTTCTCTTGGCAAGATGACTGACTTCATCAAGAAGGGCATGGAGCCCAATGAAGCTTACGAGAAGTCTAAGGGTACTTACGGCAGATTTGCTGACGCTGTTAAGTACATAGATCCCCGTAAGGAATAAGAAGGAGGAAATATAAATGGCACATTTTGAAGGTTATGAAAGACGCGAGGCGAAGATTCTCGCAGTTCTTAAGGAATACGGCATTTCCTCTATCGACGAGTGCAAGGCTATATGCGATGCAAAGGGCATCGATCCTTATAAGATAGTTGAAGAAACCCAGCCCATCGCTTTTGAGAATGCTAAGTGGGCATATACTGTTGGCGCTGCAATCGCAATCAAGAAGGGCTGCACCAAGGCTGCTGACGCTGCTGCAGCTATCGGTATCGGACTTCAGTCCTTCTGCATTCCCGGCTCCGTTGCTGAAAACCGTCAGGTTGGTCTTGGCCACGGTAACCTCGGCGCAATGCTTCTTTCAGAGTCCACCGAGTGCTTCTGCTTCCTTGCAGGTCACGAGTCCTTCGCAGCTGCAGAGGGTGCTATCAAGATCGCTCTTAACGCTAACAAGGTAAGAACCAACCCCCTTCGCGTTATCCTTAACGGTCTTGGCAAGGATGCCGCTATGATCATTTCCAGAATCAACGGCTTCACCTACGTTCAGACCGAATTCGATCCCTACACCGAGGAGGTTAACGTTATCTCCGAGACTGCATACTCCAACGGTGACAGAGCAAAGGTTAGATGCTACGGCTCTGACAGTGTTCCCGAAGGCGTTGCAATCATGAGACTTGAGAACGTTGGCGTTTCTATCACCGGTAACTCCACCAACCCCACAAGATTCCAGCACCCCGTTGCAGGAACATATAAGAAGTGGGCTATCGAGAACGGCGTTAAGTACTTCTCGGTTGCTTCCGGCGGTGGTACAGGCCGTACTCTCCATCCCGATAATATGGCAGCAGGTCCTGCTTCCTACGGTATGACCGATACTATGGGTAGAATGCACGGCGACGCTCAGTTCGCTGGTTCTTCCTCTGTTCCCGCTCACGTCGAAATGATGGGACTTATCGGCGCAGGTAACAACCCCATGGTTGGTATGACTGTTGCTGTTGCTGTTGCAATTGAAGAAGCAAGCAAGTAATTAAGTCGATTTTCCCTTGATTTATAAGGCTTTTTACATCTTTTATACAAGTTTAAAAGAAGTCTAAAACAAGAAGAAAACATCTTAATAACATCTTTTAACTAAAAAAATGAGTTGGACACATCATTTTAGGTTTTTCCTAAGTAATGTGTCCAACTTTTTTTGAGGTGAAAATGATGAAGAAATTGAAGATGATTAGGGATGATTTTCTTACGTTAGAAGAGGGGTGCAATAAGTATTTAGATAATTGCAGAGCCAGGAATTTAAGAGATGGAACTATCAATCATTACAGACAAAGCTACGTTCAATTTGCAAAGTTTTTTGATATGCAAATGGCGGTTAGTGATATTGATGAAAAGTTATACCAGAAGTATGTAGTGTTTCTTAGAGAAACATTGCACAACGATGTTAGCGTCAACGCATACTTGCGTGATTTCATTACAATGGTGCACTTCTTTATGAATGAGGGGATTTACCATATTTTAAGATGAAAGTTATTTGCCTTCTTTAAAAATGGGAGTGATATGTGAGCATTCGCGTTCTTCTGTTATTATTCTGTTAGGTTTTTGCCGAAATGTTCCGCTTTCTGTCAAAAAAAGAGTGGGGAACTGCTTTTGAGTAAAGAAAAGCGAGGAAGCCTTATCGTTCCTCGCTTTCTTTGTATCGTCTGAAATTCTTCGGTGCTTGACCTAAGAATTTTATTAAAAACTTTTGTGGTGTACATTTAAAACGCCATATAATCGGTTTTGTTGTGGTATAATATACTCGTAAGGTTGAGAGAGCCGTCAGCCGATACACAAAAAATAAATAATAATAAAAGGCTCAGAAAGGTATATAACCATGAACGCAGTAAGAATTAATCACGACGAAAGAACCGTCGTATTATATACTAATCTATTTCACGCAACGAATATCCTACCTTACGCCCTCCATCTATACTATATTCTTTATCGTAGTCCCAATCCAAATATTCGTATTCCACGATAACAGTCATATTTGAATAAAATCCTTTGATTTTATATTTATATGAACCATAGAAGTCTATGTTGTCTTCAAAATCAGGATCTTTTATATCAGGACCTCCATAATTATAACCAGTATATCTTGCGAAACTAATCGTACCATCGTCATTGAACCTAGCATAGTTGTAATAATCATGATCGGGCCAAGATGCATAAGGGCGTTCGCTTCTTCTTATAATTTGACCACATAACTTTTCTTCAATATTTTTTTGATAAATCGAATTGCCAATAAATAGTCCGGCTATTAAAATGGCTATGATTATTGAAGAAATAATAGCTACTTTTGGTAATGCTTTGGTTGCACGTTTTAATGATTGTTCGATATCTTTTTTGAAGCTTTTCCAAGATTCTTCTGTATTAAAATTACATATCCATTCCAAAACATCCTGACATTCCTTATATGATAAGAGCGATTTATCATATGATTTTTGCAGCATATAACCGCTTAATGAAATATTACCAGTGCTGATAGCGTTTTTTATTACATCCGCTTCCGCAGAGCTCATTTGGTTTTCATGATTTAATATTAGAGTATTTCCACGTAAAAATTTTTTTACGCGTTCGTCTTGTTTTGCTTCTTCTATTAATTCAGGACTAAGCTTGACTTTTTCAATCGTAAAAGGTTCGTCTACTTTGGCATATAAATAATGACCTGAAGTTCTCATAACTTGGGTAGAATAATATGCCTTTGTTTGATGAAAACCACCTGTAGTAATTCCACCAACAGTTGCACCAGTGTAAATTGTTTTGGACGGATTAAATTGTTCGTATGTTCCGGTGTATTTCTTTACTTTAATTTGTTTTGTAAAAGTAAAATCACGCTTGTTAAGTATGATAGTCTTGTTATTAGAATCAAAGATGATGTCTTCGCTCATAGAATAATCGCTCCTTTAACTTGTTCGTAGTAGATAAAAAACATTCAACCAAAGTCACCGCACCGAAAAACGCCAACTCCAATTGTCGCTACACAATTCTCAACAATAGGGAAGTAATTCCGTATTTTCCGAGAGAAGTTGGCGTTTTTACCAAATTCAAAAGGAAAACACGAAAAAGGGTATAATATCCCCTATAAAGATAAAACTCCCTTAAGAATTGTTTATTGAATTGTGTAGCGTAATTATTTTAGCACATTTTTCAAGATTTGTAAAGATGTTTTAATATAAATATTATATCTCCCTCTCCAGTAGTCGAAGATTTTAAAAAGCATCTTGATAAAATGCGTAGTATATATGATTGATTTTTAATCATACTTGTTTTAAAGATATTAAAACTTGAATAAAAGTTCTTAAAAAGATGTTAAAAGATACTTGATTTTTGCTTGAAGTTGATCTATAATGTATCTAAGAACACATCAACATGATGTAGTTTGCTCATGGAATACATAGTATTTTTAGTTGAAAACACTGGCTTTTTCGTCACCCCAAAAAGTGCCACAGGCACTTTTACGTAGAGATGATGCCAGTGAGTGAGATTACGTAAGAAGTATATCAATGATACGTTGTTTTCCTTCGCACAACGTTGCACAATGACGTTAGTATCAACGCTTATTTGCGCGATTTCATTACAACGATGCACTTCTTGATGAGGGAAGGTTATCTTGAACCCTTTCGAATGCAAGCGATCAAGGTTGACAAAAGCGGAGTTGAAACGTATTCAGACGAAGAGCTTTACACGTTGTTTAAGAAACCAAATTTGAAAAAATGCAAGTTTTCCGAATATCAATGTTTGGCAACCGTTAGACAACGTAGCTTGATGCACATTCGCATCAAGGACATTGATTTTGATAATTATATGATTCACGTTAAGGAGTTAAATTTATGTTTGAAATAAAAGAGCTGTGGCGTGGCGGTGATCACTATGTTAGGCATCGTATTCCCGGAATGATCGTCACGAGCAAGGGGACGCTCATTGCCTATAACGAGGCACGCATCTGGGTGGCGATTGGGCGAAGATGGATATTCTTATGCAGCGCTCCGAGGATCACGGAAAAACATTTGGCGAATTTATAAAGCTTGCCGAGGGAAGCGATGAGCATCAAACCGTAAACAATCCCGTGATGGTCGAGGATAAAAACGGACGTCTTCATTTTCTTTACTGTGAGGATTACACGGTAAACGGAGGAAGAGCTTTGAGACGCTATAGTGATGATGACGGACTTACTTGGAGTGATCCTATCGATATTACCGCCTTTACTCTCCCGAATAATCATAACGCATTCGCCTTCGGTCCGGGACACGGAATTGTTACATATGAGGGAACTTTGATCATTCCAATCTGGCTGGTTCCAAAAGCTTTTGAAGCGCCAATCAAATCTCATTCGCCGTCGATAATCAGCACGTTTTACAGTAAGGATAACGGCGAGACTTGGGAGCTTGGAATCAATTCCTGAGTGGATTGATTCGATAAAATCCACTCACGGTGGAACAAATCTGCTATTGGCAGATGAAATCCAAATGAAATTGGATAAAATCCGTCTTTGACGGGTTGAATGAAAACGAGGACCGAAGAGAGAAATCCCTTCGGTCCTTTTTGTATAACGAAAACCACGCGATAGTCGCGTGGTTTAAAAAAGCTCTGCCGAAGAACAGAAAGTAAACAAAAATAAGCGCAGAACGGTACTGTGCAAAGACTCCATTGTGTAACATTTAAGGTTTTACCCGAGATGGATTAAATTGAAGCCTTTGCAATCAGTTAAAGCTCTTTAATGTGCCTTGACGCATGTTTCCTAAATTCAGAGCACGGTATTCGTTAGGTGTGTACTTAATGATTTTTTTGAATTGACGATGAAAGCTTCTTTCACTTTCAAAGCCACATTCATAGCATATGTCAACACGGGATTTTTCGGTTTCTCTTAAAAGCCTGCGAGCTTTATCGACACGCACATTTGCGATAACGTCGTTGAAATTCATATCAAAAAGCTTTTTAATACAATTCGACAAATATTTTGGAGAGTATCCCAATTCATCTGCTACCGATTGTAATGTTATATGTTCGCATAAATGGTCGCAAACATATTGTATAATAGCTGCCGGCATAGTTGCTTTTTTTGACACGGTTCCTAATTGAATCTGTTTAAGATAGTCTTGAATTGCAAGATAAAGACAGGCTTTTATATCATAAACATCGTAGTTTTCGTTGTTTATAATGCGATCTTGAAGCGTAAAAAGAGTAGCTTTGGATATATCAAAAACAGATTTATTTCCGGACATACCGGTGCAAGAGCTCGTAAATTCCGGAATAAGAGATGTTGAAAAAACTAAAATAGCAACATCATTTATCATTCTTGAATCGTATTTATGAGGTTGATAAGATAGGACCATTGCCGCCTGATTTTTACCAATCGTTTCCGTTCTGCCATCCACTGTGATTTCGAGTTCTCCGTCCAGAGAGATGAACAGCTCGACGAATTGATGCATATGCATAAGATATTCGTATTGTTTGTTTAGATGCTGGTATCTAAAAAATTTACCGTCTCCAAAATTTTCAATTTGAATTTTAATCGGCATTTTTATTTTCCTCCCAAACGATTTGTTTGAATTCTTTACTAACTCATTTTAACACACTTCGGTTATAAAATCAATACATAAAAAAACAAAAATGTGGATTTTTGGCAATAACTTGTGGGTTTATTACTTGAAAAAAGTATATAAATGTGTGATAATGAGATATAACTAAAAATATTTTCAGGAGGTCTAATATGAAAAACACATTTAAAAAATCTCGAAGCCTGAGCTTAGGCTTGCTTCTGCTGATAACGGTTTGCTGTTTACTTTTGGCAATATCGGTCAGTGCGAGTGCGTCTGATTCGGTGATTACCGACGCGTCGCTTTCTTCAGGTCGTGCTTTCGACGACGGTGAGGGTATTCAGCTCGGCAAGGAGCTTGACAAAATGCCGAGAACATACGAAGCGGTGGTTTACGTGCCGTCTGACGTAAACTCAAAGGGAGCGATAATTTCTAACTATTATCCGCTTAGCAACACCCCTCATATCGATTTTGCGATAGGCATAGGAGGAACGACATCCGAGGCTAGACCTATGCTTGATATTACAGACGTAAATAACAACCGAACCAGAGTTGAATTCAGAAGTAATATAAAGGGTGATTCATGGGTTCACGTCGTTGTTACTCACGAGTCTAATGCCGCAGGAGACGTTTATACCTGTTACGTGAACGGTGAAAAGGTAACGAAGCAGAATATAAACTATTGGGTGGACGGAGTGAAGGACACCGAGGCTAACCTTGCCTACGGAGAGCTTGATATGTCAAAGATGGAAAACAGCGCCTCTATGTACTTAGGTCAAGCGTACGGTTACTCCTCAACATCACAGCTTGGCGCTGACGATCCCTATAACGAGGGCGAAGCATATCAGCCCACCAATTTCAAGGGCAGAATAAAGAACGTTGCTCTTTATTCATCGGTACTTAGCGCGGATCAGATAAAGGCTAATTATCAGTCAGGTATAGACGCGACAAGAAAAGATATTATACTTTGCTACGATCTTACTTCGACGGAAACCTCCGGCGAAACTAAAAGCGGTTATATAACCGATATTTCGGGCAACGGCTATAATACCGTTCCTCTTTTCCACGTAAGAGGCGAGGAGCTTAATAAGGACGATTTTGATTACTCCTTTGCGATTCTCGGCGATACGCAGTTTTTGGTTGACAGAGACGTTAACCACGGAACGAGCTACACCTCCGATATTTACAACTGGATAATCGCCAACAAAGACGCAAAGAAAATTGCGCGCGTTCTCGGTGTCGGAGATATAGTTGAGTCGGGAAAATTATCGGATGATTTTTACGTAACCAACGAAGAAGAAATAAGTAATTTGAGTGATTCGGATAAAAATGCAATAGCACAGTGGGAATATGCCGTTTCGCAATTTGATAGACTTCAGGCGGCCGGCATACCTTACAGTATCACGTGGGGCTATAATCACGATGGCTTATACGGCAAAGAATTCACCTACTATTTCGGAGATAAAGAGAATTTTACAAATTCGGCGATAGGCTTTTATTTCAGTGATTCAAACAGTGCCAATTACTCAACACGCCTTGCAAACTACTATCAGAAATTCGAGGTAGAGGGCGTTAAATATATGGTATTGTGCATCGAGTTTATGCCGAGCTACGACGTGTTAAACTGGGCAGACAGCGTTATCGATGAAAACCTTGACCACAAAGTTATTATAAGTACTCACTATTTCATTGACCAATTGGGTGAAATTCCCAACGATCAGGACAAGGCGGCAGGTCAGGATGATAGAATCAGAGCCGACGTGCTTCAAGCTAAGTGGGACATACTCGCGAATGAAAACGAAAACGTTGAGATGATTCTCTGCGGTCACGTGGCAAGACAGAATAATATAGTTCAGGCATATACGGTAGCAAAATCGGGACAAAAGGTTGCACAGTTCCTTATCGATCCTCAGCAAATGGATAGATTCTACGGTTATGACGATACAGGTGTCGTTGCAATGTTCTATTTCTCAAATGAAGGCAATGACGTGAGCGTTGAATTCGTCTCAACTGCAAAAACAATGCGCGCAAGAGAAGCGGCTGAGGCGGAGGGGAAGGATCCGAACACGGTTACCGATATACTTTACGGCTCAAAGAACGAATTTACCTTCAATTTTCCCGAGCCTGCAAAAACTATAACAACGGAATACGGAGTTATTCCGGAGGAGTATATGTCGGCCGAGAAGTATCCGTTTGTTATTTTTGACAATAACAAGAATTGTATCGGTGCGGCAACTCATTTATCAATATCGGAGAGCGACGGTGCGATAGGTATAGCAAAAAATGCGCTTAAGGCAAACAAGTGGGATGGCGAGTCCTATGGAAGCAATCCTCTTTCGATGTATATTCTTATGCGCCGCGACGTCACTATGGATCCGTCCGAAAATTACAGCAACACAGCTCAGGTACAGGGCAGAATAACGCTTGATCTCGGCGGTTACAGAATTGAAACGAATAACGATCAGCATCTTCTCAATTTAAGCCATAAGGGTTGGACTAGCTCTGGAGACGCGATTGTTTTCCCAACGGAATTAGTTATTAAAAACGGAAAAATAACTACTCATAATACCGCTATTATCAAGTTTACCGTCGGAAGCAACGGTGAAGGTAAAAAATATAACGTAAGTTTTGAAGACGTTGATTTCGACGTGAAGGGCGCGCTCACAGAGTTCGCGGCGTACAATTCAACCAACACATCCTATAAATTTTATCCGGAAATTACCTTTGAAAACTGCACTATAGATCTCAGTGGCTCAAGTTCTTCAAACGTTGTTGTTTTCACTCTTGGTAATTCAAAACCCGGTGATGTCAGCAAGAAAACCGCAATAAATCCCACGTATATTATCAAGGGCGGAAGCGTTATTTCAGATAAAGCGAACTATACGATTACCTCGACATCAAATGATTCCACCGGAATTCTCGATTTCTCTCCCTCGGGCAAGAATACTTATACATACCTAAAAAATCCCGCTTCGGCTCCTACAGGAACCTTTGGCGGCGGATTGATTAAGTTCAAGGAATCTGGCAGCGGAACGTATAAGCTTTACTATACCGATATCAAAAACAATGACATTGCGGCGGATAGCCTTGCTTCATACACATTCCTTATCGTTGACGAAAACAATAGAATAGTTGATAAATCGAATATGTTCTACGGAGCGGCAAGCAGCTCGAGTGCAATTCATCTTGCGAAGGAATATCTTAGTGATAACAGATGGGTTAAGCAATCTGACGGAAGCTTTGCTTACGAGGGCAAAAACCCGGGTGATGCTCCTCTTACGGTTACCGTTCTCTTTATGCGCGATTACGCATTTGCATCGGATGAAAAGTTCAACAACCTTTCTCAGATTCAAGGAACGCTTATCGTTGATCTTAACGGATTTACTCTTTCCGCTTATGAGTCAAATAATTTGTTTCCTACAAGTCTTAAGGCGTGGTCCGCTTCCGGTGATGAAAACGTATTCCCCTCCGAAATGCTTGTAAAGAACGGAAATATAGAGATTTATAATAGTCCTCTTATCAAATTCACCTTAAATACAAACGCTCCCGGGAAAAAATTTACTTACAGCTTTGAAGACGTTAATTTCTACGCAAAGGGAAGTGCAACTAATCTGTTCGTAGACCATTCGAGCGCAAATTCTTGTGCTTATTATACGAACGTTGTTCTTAAAAATTGCACCGTAGATATAAGCGAATCCAAGGCAAAATCCGCAATTACTTTCTTCAAGCTCGGAAACACCAGCACAAACACCAGCGCAACTATAATCGGTGGAGAAATAATAGTGGGTGCAAAGAGTTACGTGCTTTATAGTAAGGATTCGGGTACCGGTGTATTCACGTTCGAAAGCTTGAACGGTGTTTATACAGTAATAAACGGTAAAACAGCACCTGCCGATTCTTACTTAACTCAAGACGGTGTTGAGTGCGTATTCGTTAAGGCATCCGATTCAACCTATATGCTTTATCCCAAGGTAATGGTTGGCTACAAGATTAATACCAGTGTAACGCTTTACTCTAACTTTGTATACAACATTTATATCCCCGAAGCAAACTTCAATAAGGCTATGATTAACGGCAAGGACGTAGTTGCAACCCTCGTTGAAATTGATGGCGCAAACTACTACCATATTGCAGTAGACCTTGCAGCAGCGGAGTCACTTTCGGATATCACACTTTGTGTAACACTTAACTCGGGAAGCGCAACCGTAGATGCTAACTGTACTATCAGTGTTCTTAAGTACGTTAAGTCCGTAATTAACGGAAACTATGACGATACAACCAAGACGCTTATGAAGGATATGCTTGTATACGCATCGGCAGCTCATACATACTTTGAAAATGAGCTTGACAGTGCTAAGGCAGCAGAGGTTGCAGTTCTTCTTGATGGCTACACCAAGGAAATGCCTATAGGCGAAACTAAGAAGCCTACCGATAAGACATACTTCACAGACGTAGAGGTATACCTCGGCGAAGTACCCTCATTCAGATTCTATCTTGCAGATGGATATGATGTAGACGACTTTACGTTCACCGTAGGCGGAAAGGCAGTAGAGGTTACGAGCGAGGCAGGATACGTAGAGATAGCAATGTATGCATACAGAATGATTGATGACGTAACATTCACAGTGAAGGGAACAGAAGTAAGCGGAACCTATAACCTTTATTCTTATTATGATTACGCAGAGAGTTTAAAGATTGATGCTCTTACAGCGATTGTAGAGGCTCTTATGAAGTACTCTGTATCTGCAAAGGCTTACAGAGATTCTGTAGTTAACAAGTAATTAAAGGAGGTAATAAAAATGAAAAAGTATATTAACCCCGAAATTGAAGTTGTAACACTTTCAAACGAAGACATTCTTACTACCTCCCCCGGACCCGAAACTCCTTGGTACGAGGAAAGCGACGGTGTTTGGGAAATAGACGTTAACGTTTAATCATAATTAGTAAAGTAAATTATAAAATAAAAGTCGAGCGGGTAGAAATGCCGTGCTCGACTTTTACTATGATAAAATCGGAAACAATTTGAATCATTATTGATAAATATCTATAGATGTGTCAAATTTATATTTTAAAAAAGAAAGATTTTACAATCAAAAACTGAAAATGAGGAAGGGAACAATCTTTTGATAGTAATGTTGTAAATGTGAGGGTGACTAAGAATAGAAAGCCATTGATCGTCCTCATAAATCAAATAGTGGTAAAGATCTTATCTGAATATTTGAAATGTGGATCAGATATTAACGCTTTGATAATTGACAAAAAGATATTGTAAGTGTATAATAAATGTGGTATTTATTCATGCAAAATATTATGTATTAAATTTAAGTGGTGGTATTTATGGAAAAAAACTTCAAAGAGCAAAATTGGAAAAAACATCTGCCTTTACCGATTTGGGATAATCACCCTGAATATGAAAAGTTTTATACAAAAGCATGGGAATTGGCTCGTGACCACGTTAGGGATATACCGGGTATGCCTCAAAATCCTTATATGGACGAGGCATTTTGCGATACGCAGGTTTGGATATGGGACAGTTGTTTTATGTCTTTGTTTTGTAAATTTGCTCAAAACGTTTTTCCCGGTGTGGAAACCTTCAATAATTTCTACGAGGTCATTTACAATCAAAAGCTTTTGCCAATGATAATCCCGGGAGAAAATGAGCCCGATTGGACGGGTGCAACTCCGGGTGTAAGTACAAATATAAAGGTGCATATAGCGGATAATCCACCGCTTTTTGCTTGGGCTGAGTATGAAAATGCTTTGATACACGGTGACGTGGAATATGTGAAAGATCTTCTTTACAACCGCAGAATTTTGCAAAAGCATTATGAGTGGATAGAGGGGTTAAATGAGCCCGTTCTTCTTCCGGGAGTGCAAATGATTACCTATCTCAAAAACGAAGGTATCGGATACACTTGGGAGGGCGGAAGATCGGGTATGGATAATACACCGCGAGGACGATTGTCCGTTCCGTCGAAAGAAAGACCAAATAACCCTGATATGCTTTGGTTTGACGCTATATGTCAGCAGTCGTTGTCTGCATTGGCTATATCTAAGTTGTTTGATATTGTAGGTGACAAGGAAAAATCAATAGAGTGGAATGAAAAGTACCAAGAAAAGAAGGATATTATAAACAGGCTTTACTGGGACGATGAGGACGCTTTTTATTATGATATAGACCGCCGAGATTATCACCATTATAAAGTAATGACAGCGGCAACGTTTTGGGCGCTTACCGCTGAGATTGCAGACGTTGATAAAGCAAGAGCGGTTGCTGAAAAAATCACCGACCCGAATACATTTGGCGGTGATGTTCCGCTTATATCTTTAGCCAGAAATGACAGCGAGTATTCCGAAACGGGAACATATTGGAGGGGGGCGATGTGGCTTCCTACAACTTATGCTGCTTTAAGGGGACTTACCGCATACGGATTTCACGACCTTGCACACGATGCCGGAAGAAAAATTCTCGCTCATATGGAACGAACTTATACCGAATACGAGCCACATACAATATGGGAATGTTATGCACCCGAAAAAGCAATGCCCGCAACAACTGCAACGAATGATGAAATAGTTCGTCCAGATTTTTGCGGATGGTCTGCACTTGGGCCCATATCGATATATTTAGAATACGTTTTGGGATTCCATACACTGAATGCCTTCACTAACACGGTAGAATGGGCAAAGCCGAAGGATATGGACGGAAAAATCGGCGTAAAAAATCTTTGTTTTGGCAATATAGTTACTGATATAATTGCTCATGATAATATTTGTTACGTAAGTTCTAATATGCCATACACATTGAAGATTGATGGTATAACACATCAAATAAGAAGCGGTGAGCAAAGCTTCGCGCTTGAATAAATATAGAGAGTTTTTCACATCAAATCGTGTGTTTAGGGGTATAAAAAAGCGATTTTTGAGACATTATTTTGATGCCACAGATATAGGTAACAACCTCATGGTTGGTATGACGGTAGCGGTCGCTGTTGCAATAGAAGAAGCTTCTAAATAAGTTTTTGCGACCGCAATGAAATTTGCCTGAAATCAGGTCAAATGAAATACGCAAGCGAATGAAATACTTGCTACGCAAGAATGAAATGAGCCACAATTTTCGAATTGTGGCTCATAAGTATCATTAGGTAAATTTCATTCAACGATGCCGTAGGCATCGTTTCATGTAAGTAACATCATTGTTATAGCATGATTTTCAAAAATGTCAACTATGTATATTGCTTGCAATTAATTATTCAAAAAATCCGCAAACTTTTCAATTACATTATGTACTAACACATTTAGTTAAAATGAAAAAACAATGTGTTTGGTGAGTTCGTTTTATAAGGCTTTTTTAAAACTGTCGTATTTTCACGCTTTCTACGCGGTGTTTTGAAGGAAAAATGTATGTAAAATGCGGTTGAAAAATCATTTATAAAGCTTTTTATACTTCATCGGTGAAACACCAAGTGCTTTTTTGAAGCAGCGGCTGAAGTATGCTGAGTCTGCAAAACCCACGGTTTCCGCAATCTTTTCGATAGACATATTTTCTTCTTTTAAAAGCGCTTCTGCTCGGTTGATCCTTAAATCAAGAATGTATTCGCCGAGTGTCTTACCGTAACGTTGCTTCATAATTTTGTATATACCGCTTACGGAAATGTGTGTATTTTGAGAAATTGACTCTACTGTTAAGCGTTCGTTCAAATGCTCCTCGATATAATCTGCGATAAGATTAGCGCTTTGGCGCGGAGTTGCCTTGATTATGTTTTCAAAAATGATATATTTTGTCATAATAGACCCGATGTTTATAACAGATTCAATCATTCTCTCGTCAAAAAGAGGAATACTGTAATAAATCTCTTCGATTTTTTTGCGGTCCTTTGAAGAATGAAGTACGCTTGCGGGCAGTTCGTTGATAGTGCGTATTTGACCAATCATAAGATAGCCGATTATTTCATCTCTGTGAATTAGGGGAATTGCAATATCGCAAAGTCCCGATGCGCATATATGGCGCTCCGTCTTTTTACTCTCACGGCATTTCTTTATAAGCGCGCGGTTTGATTTTCCGCAAGAATAGCGACCCTCTTCGGTGAGATTAACGAAGGTGCAGTAATCTCCCATAGCAGTGCAAGCTGTGGTTATAGGATTACCCTCGGCATCGTATGGGGTTATCGAAACACCCGTAACGTAGTTAAAGTCGCGTTGCATTTGTTCAAGCTTTGGTATATCGTAGTTTGAAATCATATTTTACCTCTTTGTTTTGCGCTTTGAAAAAATAGTAGCGCAATAATTATATCATAAAAATAATTTTTTGTCAATTCTTATTAAAAAGTAGAATATAGTCCAAAAAATATACAAAATTGAGCCTTGTTTTAAATATAGCATTGTTGTATAATTTGAGTGTAGGTAATAAACATTTAATTACATAAGTATTGTATAATAGGAGTGAATCTATCATGGATAAGATTACCGCAAAAACCGAAATACGTATAGAAACTGTCAATATGACTACATATCCCTTTGTAGAGCCTGAGGTTATGCCTCTGTTTTCCGAAACGGCAAATCATCAGGGAACGTCGGGAAATCCTTACCCCGTAAGACCTACCTCAAACGTAATTATAGAAAATCCCTCCGAAAAGCCTTGGACTGTTATCACGCTTGAAAACGAGTATATAAGAGTTAGCATTATGCCCGAGCTTGGCGGCAGAATTTCTGAAGCCTACGATAAAAGAACGGGCTACAATTTCCTTTACCGCCAGCACGTAGTTAAGCCCGCAATGATAGGTGTTTACGGACCTTGGACCTCGGGTGGACTTGAATTCAACTGGCCCTTCCACCACCGCCCCTCAACCTTTATGCCCGTAGATTATTATACCGAGTATGAAGCAGACGGAACTGCTATCGTTTGGCTCTCTGAGCATGCGCCCTGCGATAGAACGAAGGGAATGGTTGGCGTTGTTTTGCGCCCCGACGCATCTTATTTTGAAACTCGCGCGGTTGTTACCAACAGAACTGCCGATAGACATAGCTTCCTTTGGTGGGAGAATGCCGCAGTTGCCGTTCACGAGGATTATAGACTCATATTCCCTCCGGACGTAACCTGGGTGCATCACCATAACGATGCAAGCCATACGACCTTCCCGATAGCATCCGGACAATACGGCGCGGACAACATCACCGAGCCTAAGGATATAAGCTGGCACAAGAATTCAAAGCTTGCAACTTCGTATTTTGCAGGTCCTTCGAAGTATGACTTCTTCGGCGGATACGATTATCGCTGCGAATGCGGAATTTTGCACGTTGCAAATCACCACGTATCACCCGGAAAGAAGATGTTCACTTGGGGATACGGTGAAATGCAGGAAACGTGGGAGAAAAAGCTCACCGATTACGATGGCGCTTATGCCGAGCTTATGGCGGGAAGCTACACCGATGACCAGCCCGATTTCACCTGGCTTGCTCCTTACGAAACGAAGTGCTTCTCCGAGTTCTGGTATCCCACGGCAGGAATAGGTTACGTTACTTACGCAAATCTTGATGCCGCAGTAGCTCTTGACAGAGAAAAGGGCGAAGTGCGATTTAATTCGACTCGTGAGTATCCCGATGCGCAGATAAACGTTTACGGAAAAGATGGAAAAATCCTTCTCGATGCTCGCGCCGATATAACCCCTTCGAAGCTCACCGCGTTCAAATTAGACTTGCCTGAAAACGAGCATCTTACAGTTATGGTTTGGGCAAAGAGCGGAAAAATGATACTTTCCTACGCGGAGCAAACACCCGATACGGTTCACATTCCCGAGGATAGACTCGGAATCCCCACGCCAAACGAGCTTAAAACGCCTATGGAAATAGTTATCGCGGGAGAGCATCTCGATCAGTACAAGAGTCCGCTTTTCAAGCCCGATGAATACTATCTCGAAGCATTGCGCCGTGATCCCGAATTTCTTCCCGCGCTGAAATCTCTTGGCGAATATTATACACGTATAGGAAGATTTGAAGAAGCGCTCAAATATCTCGAAAAGGCTTGGAGTATTGAATGTAAATACAATCAAAATCCGGAGGATGGAAGAGTTGGTTACCTTAAGGGAATCGCGCTTAAAAATCTCGGAAAATGCGATGAAGCGTACGATACGCTCTATCGCTCCGCTTGGTCTAACAATTCGATAAGCCCGGCAATGTGTGAAATTTGCGCTATAGACGGAATCCGCGGCGATTATGAGCTTATGATGGAGCATGCTCTTGTAGCTATAGAAAAAGAGATGCGCCACCCCCTCGCAATTCCTTATGCAGCGTTGGCGGCTATGAAGCTTGGCAATAAAAAGCTCGCGCTTGAATTCACAGACCGCGCCCTTAAGCTTGATAAGCTTAATCACTTGGCTCGTTTCGTAAAGGTTCTCGTTATGGGCAAGGGAAGTGCAGCGTTTTATGACGCTATGAAATCAAGCCCCGCGCAGACCTGCCTTGATATTGCGTTTGACCTTCTTGACGCGGGATTTGCAGAAGAGGCTATAATTCTCTTAACCAATCTTCCGAAGAACGCTAAAAAAGAAGCTATGATTCGTTATACCTTAGCGTACGCTTACGAAATGATAAACGATGACGAAAACGCGAATAATTATAGAAGGTCAGCACCCGAAAATAAGATAGTTGAAGCGTTCCCAATAAGACACGGAGAGGCGCTTGTATTAAAATCTGCAATTGAAGCAAACGAAAACGACGGCTTCGCAAAATATCTTCTCGGTTGCCAATATTACAATATGAGAAAATACGAAGAAGCCGCAAAGCTCTTCGAGGATGCTATAAGACTTGACAAAGACTTCTATATTCCTTACCGTAACCTTGCGCTTGCTTACTATAACCACTTGGGCCGCCAAGGTGAAGCGAAGGATTTGCTTATAAAAGCAATAGAGCTTAACCCTTCCGATTCATTGCTTCTTTCGGAGACTGCGAGCGTGATGGTAAGACTCAGCGAGAACGAAAAAGAGAATGCAAAATTCTTGAATGACATCGCGCCTAAAGAGAAAAACGATGCAGTCTGCCTCGCATTATCTACCGTTTATAATAATGCAATGATGTTTGACGAAGCAGAAGCGATGATGAGATCTCACAAATTCACCCCTGCGGAAGGCGAAGAAGTTTTGGTAGCAGACCCCTATATGTACTCTTGCCTTTGCCGCGGAAGAATAGCAATGAAGGAGAAGAGATACGATGACGCGCTCGATTTCTTTATAAAAGCGCAGAACGTTCCCGAAAACGTAAACGTTGGATTCTGGAACAAGAGCGTTCTTATTCCTTATAGATACAATGAAGCCGAAGCTCTTATGGCGCTCGGCAGAAACGAAGAAGCAAGCGCGATAATCAAAGAGCTTGCCGAGCTTGAAGACGTTGGAATGTGGAACATGGGCGGCGAGTTTATTTATTACAAGGCTATGGCTATCAAGCTTGGCGGTAACGCGGTTCGTGCAGGCGCAATTATGCGTAACGCTATTCTCAAATGGGAAAACGAGCTTGAGGTCGGATGCCGTTATAGCAGAAAAATAACTCGTTGCTTCGATTGCTTCGTAGGCAGTCAGAGTGATATGCACGAGTCCGAGCTTTACGGAATGCTTGGCTACGGTAAGCTCTTCTTTGGAGATAAGGAATGCGCAAAGGCGCTATTCGAGCGTTCCGTTCAGGTTATGCCGTCTTGCAAAATTGCGTTTGAGATCGAATTGTTGAAATAATCGTAGATTCGTATCCATATAAAATAAAAGTGAAAAAAGGTATGGATTTTTAATTTAACTTATGCTAAAATATATACGTGGAAGAAAACATACTTAAAACACTCACAAAAAGGAGATTTATTATGCTTCATTTTCCAAATGAACAAATGCTCAATGCAGCTAACTATATGAAAAACGACGGCTCTGCCGATTGTGCCGACGCGCTTCAGAAGCTCATCGACGATAACCCTAATAGAACGATATATTTTCCTGACGGAACGTACGTTCTCTCGCACCCCGTTATGACTCCCGCCGACCCGAAATTCAGCGTTTCTCTCTGCCTCTCCGCGTACGCTATCTTAAAAGCAAGTGACGATTGGGACAGTGATGAGGCAATGATTCGACTCGGTGAAACTCATAGAGCTAACGACATAAGAACCGTAGGCAGTAATTACTATTTTGCAGGCGGTATCATAGACGGTAACGGTAAGGCGAACGGCATTTCCATCGACGGCGGTAGAGAAACCTCTGTTCATGACGTTTCCATAAAGCATACCAAAATAGGTATCCATATTAAGCCCGGCGCTAATAGCTTTTCCTCGGATGCCGATATATTCCAGGTTAATATCGTTGGAAACGGCGCGCCCGATTCTATAGGTGTTCTCGTCGATGCACTTGATAATTCGCTTACCAATATGCGTATTTCAGACGTATTCATCGGTGTAAAGCTTCTCGGCTCGGGAAATCTTATGCGTAATATCCATCCGCTTTACACTTGTGATTATACCGATTACGAGCATAGCTGTGGTTTCTACGATAAGACGGGCGATAACTGGTATGACACATGCTATAGCGACCATTTTGCAATCGGCTTCTATATGTCAAAGAGAGTTCTTTACAACCGCTACGATAGCTGCGTATCGTATTGGTACAGCCCGAGAGAAAAGTGCCATATCGGCTTTGATGCCGAAGGCAAATTCAACGGCCTCGTAATGAATGCAAAGGTAGGCTTCAGAGGTCAAGAGGCCGAAAATCTCATTCTCCGCGAAGGTCAAGAAGGCGGACTCGGTGTCTTCGAAAACCTCATAGTAAGAGGCGACGTATCCGAAAACGACCCCTGCCGCAAATATCTCCACGGAAATATCTTAAAACAGCCTTGGTAATCTCAATGCATAGGCGTTTCAAGATTGCGTAGCAATCATTTCAAGAAATGCAGCGCATCTCATTTCAAGCGCAAAGCGCATTTCAAGAAATGCAGTAGCATTTAATTTCAAGCATAAAGCACATTTCGATTAAAGTAAGATTTGTAGCTTTGAGCAAAAAAGAAGGACACATCACTTGCGGAAATCCTCGTGATGTGTCCGATTTTTATTGCTGCGTATATTCTCTTAAATCAAAATGATATTTGATTTTATTTTAGCACTTATGTCTTATTCTGTTGATTATTTCGTCCTGAAGCTCGGGAGAAAGCTTAACGAATCTTGACGAATATCCGCCAACGCGCACTATGAGGTGACCGTACTGGCTTGGATTTTCACGAGCGCGCTTAAGCTCCTCGATGTCGGTCATATTACCCTGGAATATCTGTCCGCCCTGCTCAAAGAAGGTGGTGAAAAGCGAGGAAACAAGCTCGGGTGTTGCAAACGAGGGATCGAGGTCCCACATTGTAGAAGCTCCGCCATTGAAAAGCTCGAAGGGAAGAGAAGTGCAGGAGTTGATAGCCGCAGTGATACCCTTTGTCATAGCCATTGATTGAGGTGTCATAGAATGAGCAACGGGAACGCCGGCTTTTCTTCCATCGGGAGTTGCGCCGAGAATACCGCCCGCAACAGGAGCCCAAACGAACGTAAGCATAACGAGCTTTCCGTTTCCGCCAAAGCGGTTGATATACGAGCCGTATATGCGGTTAAGGTCAACTGTAAGGCGAGAGCACATAGCGTCAGCCTCTTCGTCTTCCTGACCGTATTTAGGAATAGAGAGAAGCTTTGC
>JAZRDI010000043.1:0-17922 GCA_045660185.1 Eubacteriales bacterium
GACTTGAAACTCCTTGGTACGAGGAAGGCGACGGAATCTGGGAATTCGGCATCACACTTTAATGCGTTATGAAATTCTTTGTTGGTGAGTAAATTTTGCGGCGTTTTATTATGCTATTCAACTCACCAACAAAGGAATAAATCCGAACTTGTCGGAAAAATCCAAATGGGGTTTGAAAGAAATCGGTCTTCTACGGGTTGTGGTTAGATAAAGAAATTTGATTTTGTCTAACAATAAATAAAAATTTACATAAAACAAAAGCTCGGGTAGCGTAAAAACTACTCGAGCTTTTTGTTTGTTCCTGTGAAATTATAAGATCTTCTCCAAACGCTAATAATTCGGCAAAGAAGATAACTTGAAAACATAACCATAACTTCTCGGCAGGAGAAGCATAACCCGCTTTTAAAAGCGATTTTTACCGCTTAGAGTGCTCTGCGCTTCGCGTTCTTATGTAGTCCATAACTACTCCGAAGATTATGGATACGCTTACTATACCGCCTGCAATACCGAGTCCTGTGGTCAGCGTTACCGAGAATTTATTAAATGCTCCCGAGAGGTCCTTGAGGACGATATTACGCATAGTGTAATAGAGCGCGCCTCCCGGGACGGTGGGAACTATACCGGGAAGAAGGAAGATTATCGCGGGGGCTTTTCTGACTCTTGCGGCTATTTCGGAGAAGAGCGCGGTGAATGCCGTAGAGATGAAGGCTGCCCAGAATATCGAGTTCAAAAGCTCTGCGGTAACGAAGTAGATAGCGTAAGTGCCAAGTCCGCAAATGCCTATGTAGGGGAGGTGCTTTTTATTGGTATTAAACATAAGCGCGTACGAGCAGGCGGTGACGATAGCCATAGCAAGTTCTATCCAAACTCTGCCTTCGCTCGTGGAGTTTGCAGTGATCAAATCGTCGGTGAGCGAGGCGGCAATCATATATCCGAATGCAATCATAAGCGCGCCGAGAAGTGCCTGGAGCGTTTTTAACGTTCCTGTCAAAAGGTCACCGCAGAGAAGGTCGCGCAGGGCAGTACCGAATGCGAGTCCTTGAACGAGAAGCATAATTGCGCCGATGATTATAAAGTCAGGATTTGCTCCTATGTCCAACAGAACGGCAAGCGCCGCTATCATAGAGGCGAGGAATGATGAAATAACCGTCTTTGCAAAGGCGTTAACGCGTTTCGGGGCGTATATATCCACCAGGAAAATAACCAGACCCGCCAAAGCCGCAACTATAGCGTCTATGAAAGAACCGCCAAAGAACACGCAAAAGCTTCCTACTGCGGTTGCAGATGCGATAACCCTAAACCACGCGGGATAGGAATTTTTCTTTTTACTGTCATGGATTTTTCGGTCAAATTCCGCGAGGGGCGGTGTGGTTTTGCAAATTTCGCGAGATAGGGAATTGAGCTTTTCGAGCGTGGCAAGGTTGGTGCCTGTGCTTCTCACTCGCCTAAGCTGTGAGGAATAGCTGCCGTCGGGCATTCTTATTGCGGCGTGAATGAACGAGATTATCGAAAAAACCTCAACATGCGCTGCGCCGTATGCTTTGCATATTCTTTCAATTGTATCTTCAACACGGCTTACCTCTGCTCCGTTTTTGAGCATTCCTTCGCCTATATCGAGCGCGAGGCAGAGCAGATATTCGGTGTTGTTTGAGTCAAGTAAGCTTCCTTGGTTTTCCACCTTTTTTCTCCGTTTGATTTAACTTATATTTAAAAATCAACTGTTTGATTTTAAAGGATTGAAATGCGATGGTCAGTGCCATGTCAATTCAACCGAAGTTAGTATAACACAGTCGTTTTTTGTAGTCAATAGGGTTTTGAAAAAGTTTTATTAAAATATTTTATTATTGCGCTTTCGGTTGACATTGAGTCTTAAAAATGCTACAATATTTATAATTTTAAAATTTGCCGAGCAGAGAGCGCGAAAGCGCTGCTTAAAAATGCATTTCTCGGCAAACGGAGAGCTTATGACAAACAGTACACTCGGAAATTTCGGATTTAAGCATAAGGCGGGTATTTTGATGCCCTTAAGCAGTCTGCCGTCAAAGTACGGCATCGGTTCGTTTGGTGCGGAAGCGTATCGCTTCGTTGATTTTCTTGTTGCGGCGGGGCAGAAGTGCTGGCAGGTGCTTCCTCTCAACCCCACCTCTTACGGAGACAGTCCGTATCAGTCACCGGCATCAATAGCGGGAAATCCCTATTACATAGACCTTGAAATCCTTTTTGAGAAGGGGCTTCTTACGAAAGAGGAGCTTCGGGCGGCAGAGCACGATAGCGAGCGTGTTGACTATGGATTTTTATTCAATACGCGCTATGACGTTTTGCGCCTCGCGTATTCGCGCTTTAAGGCGGATAGAGCGTTCAATAAATTCGTTACTGCGAATTCCGAGTGGGTAGAGGATTACGCGCTCTTTATGGCGCTCAAGACCTCAAACGAGTATCGCGCTTGGTATCAGTGGGGCGATGAGCTTCGCGACTATAAAAAGGCAAAGGCTCATTACTCAGAATATGAGGCGGAGTGCGGATTTTGGATATGGCTTCAGTACGAATTTTTCAGAGAGTGGTCAGCACTTCTAAAATACGCGCACTCAAAGGGGATTGTGATTATAGGTGATATGCCGATATACGTCGCGCACGATAGTATGGACGTTTGGCGCGCGCCTGACCAATTTATGATAGACGATGAATACTGCCCGATAATCGTGGCAGGCTGTCCCCCCGATGCATTTTCCGATGACGGTCAGCTTTGGGGCAATCCCGTGTATAACTGGCAACGTATGGAGATTGATTCTTACGCTTGGTGGAGAAAGCGCATCGGATATGCTTTTAAGATATACGATATTCTCAGAATAGACCATTTCAGAGGCTTTGCTTCATTCTACGCAATACCGTACGGTGATGAAAACGCAAAGCGCGGTAACTGGATGAAAGCGCCCGGAGAACGTCTTTTCCGTGCGATAAGAGAGGATTATCCCAACGCGAAGATAATAGCTGAGGACCTCGGTTATATTACCGATGACGTCAAGGAATTGCTTGCCGAAACCGCCTTCCCCGGAATGAAGGTTTTGCAGTTTGCGTTCTCGAATGACGATAACGAATATTTGCCAAGACTTTACGATAGCGAAAACTGCGTTTCTTACACGGGTTCGCACGATTCCGAATGCACAAAGAGTTGGTACGCTTCTCTTTCAAAGGAAGAGAAAAAGAGATTTGCTAAAGAATGCCCGAGAAAATGCGGCGAGTGCGCAACCGACGCGCTTATAACTCTTATTATGAAGAGCCGCGCAAATCTTGCCGTTATTCCAATGCAGGACTATCTTCTTCTCACTAATGAGGCGGGAAGAATGAACACGCCCTCGATTGCTTCGGGTAACTGGCAGTGGAGACTTAAGAAGAATTACTTTAGAAAACCGCTTGTTGAAAAAATTTACGCCTTTGCAAAAAGTGGCAAGCGTGTTAAATAACCGCCTGCGGACAATTGTGATAATGCTCCAAACCGGAGTGAACCATTGCTTTAAAAGTGATTAAAGGAGAATATATGAAATTTATTTCTTGGAACGTTAACGGATTTCGCTCATGCCTTGATAAAGGCTTTGAGGAGTTTTTTAAGGCGCAAGATGCCGACTTTTTCTGCATTCAAGAAACAAAAATGCAGATAGGTCAAGCAACCTTTGAGCCCGAGGGTTATTACCAATATTGGAATAGCGCAGAGAAAAAGGGCTATTCTGGAACTGCGGTGTTTACGAAGCATAAGCCCCTATCCGTCTCTTACGGAATAGGTATTCCCGAGCATGATACCGAGGGCAGAGCAATAACGCTTGAATACGATGACTTCTATCTGCTTTGCGTTTACACGCCCAATGCTCAAAGAGAGCTTGCAAGGCTTTCTTACCGCATGGAGTGGGAGGATGCGCTCCGCGCTTATATAAAAGAGCTTGACAAAAGTAAACCTGTGGTGTACTGCGGAGACTTAAACGTTGCGCACGAAGAAATAGACCTTAAGAACCCTAAAACCAATCATTTCAGCGCAGGCTTTTCCGATGAGGAGAGAGGGAAGTTCACAGAGCTTCTCGACAGTGGCTTCAAGGATACCTTCAGAAGTCTTTACCCTGATACCGTGTTATATTCTTGGTGGAGCTATATGTATGGAGCGAGAGCAAAGAACGTCGGTTGGCGCATAGATTATTTCGTTGTATCCGAAAGACTATTCGAACGCGTAAAGGATAGCTTCATTATGAATGAGATTATGGGAAGCGACCATTGCCCCGTGGGAATTATTCTTGAATAATACGAGTTTGAATTAACGATTAAAACGTAAAGTGAAATCTTGTTTGTTTTTAAATACTGCTTTAAAAATGTTGGAGCTGTTTAATATCGTTTTAGAAGACTGTTTTGCCAAACTCGTTTTAACACTGTTTTAATAGTTACTATTTAATTAAAAAATGTCAAAAACAAAACAATAGTTTACAAAATCATATAAAAAGAAAGCGGAGATGCCGAAATTTCGGTATCTCCGCCTATTTAATTTTAAGGTTGTTTTTCCTTAACTGTTAGCTTGTTAAGGTTAGACTTCCTTAACCTTTGGCATATGGCCAATTGAAATTTTGTTAGATTATGCCGCGGGGAAAAGCGCGTTGTACTTGGCAAGGAGCTGCTCGTAATAGAGCGTGTCAAGAACTGCCTTGTCTGCTTCGGTGAGGGAAGCGTAAGCAGTAATTGCGTTTTCCATAGCGGTCTTGAAGGTTTCAAGCGATGCGCTGTCTTCGTTATCCAATTCGTAGAGAGAATAGTAAATCTCTGCGTTGAAGAGATAAGAAACGATTTCGCTTGTCTTACCTGCCTCGGAAAGCTGCGCCTCGAGGTATCTTTCAAGCTCTGCATAGAGAGCGAGGTTACCCTGAAGAACGTAGAACGCGTACTTGTCCGCGGGATTAAGGTTACGAAGCTCTACAAGAAGATCCAAGATGTCCGTACCCGTGTAAGCAGTGCCTGTTGCTTCTGCCTTCAAAAGAGGAATAAGCTTGATAAGCAATGCCTTAACGCTTTCAACCTTTGCTGCATTCATAAGATCTTCGCCGGAAGAAAGAAGGCTATTGGTTGTAAGCTTCATATAATTAACGTAGTCGTCAAGCAAGCCTTCAATGGGATCGCCTCCTTCGGTTACGGTAACCGAGAAGAACTTGAAGTTGATTGCGTTCATTATATTCGCATCACTGCCTGCAGCTTCAAGAATTTCATCATAAACAAGCTTTGCCTTGTTGTAGATAGCAATCATTGCGGTGCAAGCAATAGTGCGCTGGGTTTCGTTGTACTTGGTGCTATTAAGAACGATAGTGTACAATTCCTCAAACTCCTTATAGAGAGCCAAGATGGAATCGATTTTATCGGTCATAGCGCCGGCATTAAGGGCGTTCTGATCCGGGAAGGTAGCATCTGCGTAACGTTTGATTGCATCGAAGTATGCAATGCTTCCGTTGATAGAGTAGAATGCAGAAAGCTTTTCGTCATCAAGAGCGCGTACAATAGCAATCATTGCGTTAATGTTATCGTAAACTGTTCCGTTTAACTCTGCCTCATAGAGAGGAAGAAGCTGAATGAGAGTATCGCTAAGACTATTTACGTAATCCAAGTGTCCGTTAGGAACCATTGTAGTGTAAGAAACGTACTTGATATAGTTGTAGTAAGAATCAAGAGTAAACTTCAAAACGGTAGGAATTTCCTCGTCATCAAGGGTTATCTCATAGAGGTAAGCGTTGAGCGCGTGAGCTACTGACGAATTTGCCTTAGCGGCATCGCAGATTTCGTTGTAGAGAACGGTTGCCTTGCTGTAAAGACCCATAAGCGCGGGATATGCAGCAGCGAGCTTCGTCTTGTCGCTATCGTTAACAATGTTGTTGAACTTGTCAAGAATGCCGTAAAGCTCGTCAAACTTCGCCTTCATTTCGGTAGAAAGAGTAACGGTGGTTTGATCAAGAACTGCATTGTAGTACTTGTTGCACTTGTCAAGCAAGTTGCCCGCAAGATTTCTGAATGCGGTCTTTTCTGTAGCGGTGAGCTCATTAAACTGCTCGTTAACCAACTTCATATAGGACTTGAAGTCTTCGATAGCGTCCTCGTTAAACTGAGCGGTAGGATATGTTTCCATAGCCTGAATAAGGTTAGCGAATGCAGCTTGCGCGTTGTGGAGAGTTCCGTCGGAGTTCTTGGGAAGCTCCTGGAAGAAGAATCCGTACATAAGCTGCGCTATCCAGTTGCTCGGATTTTGGAAATCAAAGATGAGAACTGCGCCTGCTACGTTATGATAGTTGAAGCAAACGGAAGAGAGGA
The DNA here is from genome assembly GCA_045660185.1 of Eubacteriales bacterium. GTDB lineage: Bacteria > Bacillota > Clostridia > Oscillospirales > CAG-272 > UBA1740. The sequence goes on from JAZRDI010000043.1 coordinate 6,325, forward strand.
ACCAGTGAAGCTCGGAGGGAGAAAGATTAACCATCGAGTTGAAGAGGTTAAGAATCTTCGTTCTGTTCTCGTTGTTGCTTGCAACCTCTCCCGTTGTTGCGTAAACGTCTAAAATAGCGAAGTACGCATCGTGAGCGAGAGCAACGTTGCTATTGTCCAAAACGGGACCTATGAAGTCATAGTAACCCAAGAGCTTTGAAGAGGGAGCGTTGAGATAAACGTTGATATACGCATCAAGATTTATCGCATTGTAAAGAGTTGTGTACAATTCGTTGCCACTTGCCTTAACCTGCTTGGAAAAATCAAGTGCCTTACGGTAGTAGTAATGGAATACGAAAAGATCGGTTCCGTTTACACTTCCGGGGCTCTGCTGATACTGTGTAGTAAGCTGACTGCCAATTTCGTACGCTCGGTTGAAGGTTGTATAGAAGTCTTCAAGAATACCGGGCGCGGGAACCTTACCCCAAAGGTCAGTGGTCAACTGATCCTTACCGCCATCTTTAGCGTAATAGTAGTAGGAGTAGATGATTTCAAAGAAATCGCTTCTCCAACCGGTGATAACTGCGTAAAGACCGGAGTATCTTGAGCCGGTGTATTCGCTTGAGCTGATTGTAAATACAGCGCTCAAAATGTCAGCACCGTAATTCGATGTGAACGCAGCCGTGTTATTAAGAAGGTCGGTTTTCCAAGTCGAAGGAATATTCTTAAGCAAGTCGTAAATTGTGATTACGTGCTGAAGCTTATCTGCGATGGACAAAGCAACCTCTTCGGTGTGAGGAGAAGTAAGCTGGGAAATTTTGTAATTTCCGGTGAGTGTTTCTTCGCCAAACGCGTCCTTGATCTGAAGCATAAGCGCTGCACTTGCATTGTACGCAGACTTGGGGTCGTTAAGAGCATCAATTGCCTTAACTACCGCCTCGTAGGTCTTACCGGGATAGGTAAGCTGTCCGTCTGCGGTAAGAATGAACGCATCGCTAAGATCGTTAACGGCGTTAACGTAATCGTTAGTGTTAACGTAGAATGCTGCAACGCGAGCAAAGTCGAGCATAAGCTCACTATCAAGCTTGCTTTGATCGGCGGAAGAAAGCATGAAGTAACGCTGCATAGCTTCCTTTGCCGCAATGCCTGCGCCTGCGGGAAGCTTAATGTCTGCAATGGTCTGGCCTTCGCTAAGCTCAAGATTAACGTTTGCAATCTTGTCTGCCAAGCTCTCGATAACGTAAATGGGGCTGTAAAGCACGTTTACGTCATAGAACCATTCTTTTCCTGCATAGCTAACCTTAATGGTTTGAGCTACCGCAGTGTCCTTATTTGCTACAGTTACGGAGTCGGGATCGTATCCGACTACCATATCGTTTGTGATGTTGATAGACTTTTTGAACGTAGAGGGTTTTGCTGCCTCAAGGTAGAGATAGCCGCCTGCGAAATTGAGCTCTTTTTCATGGCTCATATAGTCTTTTTTGTTGGGTTGCTTGAAATCGATTTTAGCGGGAGCGTATACGTTAACGGAGAAGCTGCACTCATAGGTTGCACCGCCGTTAGCGTACTGAATGGTTACGTTAGTGCTTCCTGCGGTTGAGCTATTGAAGCTCTTTACCGTGATGGAATCATTTTTCATATCTACGTATGATGTTGAACCATCGTCCTTCGCTACCTTAACTCTACCCTTTGTCTTGTTGAATTTTTCACCTACAAAATATTCGGTTTCAACGTTTTCAACGGTCATTCTTGCGATAACCGCAACGGTAAGAGTGGTAGTTTTGCCCTCGAAGGAAACTGTGAGAGTCTGATTTCCGAGAGTGTACTTGTCATATCCGGTTACAGTAACGCGGGAATCGCTGAAGGGAACTCTGGTTTTTTCATCGCCCTTTGACACTGTAACAGCACCGGTTGAAAAATCAAAGTCCTGACCTTCTACGTAAAGAAGTCTGGGCTGAAGAGATTTTTCAATATAGATTTCTGTGGAGGAGGCATTGCTGTCTCCTCCGTTGTTTTTCTTATCCCTACATCCCGTGAAGGCTGCAAGGCAAACCATTACAAGCACTAAAATCGATAATACTGTGAATCTTAATTTTTTGTTATTCATTTGTTTATCCTATCTTAGTAAAGTTGTCCGATTTATAAGAGCTTACGCTATTATGCCTCGGGTGTGTTTTGAGTCCAAACGGCGTAAAGAGTAGTGCCGTTTGAAATTTCAGACGTTGCTATTTGAGCTGCAGTGTAAACTACAGTGGTTGCAGATGCATCGGTTGCCCATCCTGCAAACGTGTATCCCTCTTTTTCGGGAGTGAGAGTCGCGTTGGGAGAGGAAAGGTTGTCGTAAAGATCTTTATCGTAGGTGAACGAAACAACGTACGTCTTATCATCGGAAAGCTCGCAGCCCCAAAGAATTGCACGGTAGGAAGAGTTCCAACGGTTGTTCCAATAGGGGTTAATTGTTTCGGGCTCTGCGAAGAAGGTTGCAGAGTGAAGTCCGTAGAATGCATGTTTGCCCATAGTTTCAATGCTTGCGGGAAGAACTACGGAGTCAACCATAGCGCAGCCCTTAAACGCATAGTCACCTATGTTTTTAACGCTCTTTGAGAATACTATGGTCTGTACGCTTGAGCATCCGTAAAACGCGTACTTACCGATGTTCTGAAGCTTATCTCCCATAACAATGCTCTCAAGAGATGCGCAATCCTTAAATGCATAGTTACCTATGCTTTCGATATTTTGAGAAATAACGAGAGTTTTAAGATTTTCGCACTTATAGAATGTATAATCTAAGATGTTGAGAGTCTTATCGACGTCATTTTCGGGCGTATTGAATACAACCTTTTCAAGCTTTGTGCAGTTATAGAATGCGCGCTCGCCGAGGTATTCAAGACCCGCGGGGAGAGAAACCTCCTTGATACCGGTACATGCCTGGAATGCTCTGTCACCGAGGTAGGTGAGTCTTGAACCGTTAGCAAATGCAACGGGTCCCTTAAGTGAGGGAAGTCCGTCCTTGAAATCTTGAATACTGCCCCACATTTCGCCGCTGTCACCAAGGTTTGTACATCCGTAGAATGCATAAGGACCGATGTATTCAACGCTTGCAGGGAACTTAACACCGATAAGGTTCACGCACTGATAGAATGCGGAACGTCCAATGTATTTAAGACCGGTAGGAAGCTGAACAACGCCCTTCTCATCCTTGTTAGCGAAGAGCCAAGCACTTGAGCATCCGTAGAATGCGTAGTCATCAATGTATTCAAGCTTTGCAGCGCCACCTACACCGCCCATCATATAGAGGTTATAGAATGCGCCGCGACCGATGTACTTAACGTTGTTGGAAATCCAAATTCCGCCGCCCATAAATACAGCGTTCTGGAAAGCGTAGTTTCCGATAGCTTCAATAACGGTTTCTCCGTCGGAGGGGTTAACGTCGGGAACGTCAACCTGGCTCATATACATACCGCCCTCTCTGAATCCTACAACCCAGGAGTCAATACAAACTATGGGTTGAGCAGCGGTAGCTTTCTGGAAGGGGATAGTTCCGAGGAATGCGTTTCCGCCAAGATAGTTCAAAACGCCGTATGCCGGAATCTGAATTCCCTTGTCCTCAAGCTTTACGCAGTTTTCGAATGCAGAATTACCGATTTTCTGAACCTTCAAGGTAGTGTATCTGTCGAAGTTGTTGAGCATGGGGCATTCATAGAATGCGTAGTCGTTGATGATAAGAATTTCGCCGCAGTCGTTCATTCTTTCAAGAATTTCGCAGTAAGCAAATGCGGCAGTACCAACGTATTTAACGCCGGTAAGTCTTGCGTTTTTAAGCTTCTTGCAGCTCTGGAATGCGTTATCGGCAACACCGACAATACCTTCCTTCAAGTTGTTCTTATCAAGAGTTGTAAGCTCGCGGTTAACGGCTTCGATAAGCCAATTTCCGAGATAGAATATCTCTGCCTTCACGGGCTGAAGCTCTTCGTCGGACTCTGCGCTGAGCGCGGGATCTACGATCTTACCGTGAGCTACCTGATGAGGAATAGTTCCGTAGAATGCATAGATACCAACCTGAGTCAAGCCGTTACCAAGCGTAATGCTTGCAAGAGACGAGCAGTTCAAAAATGCTTCGGAGTTAAGTGTTGTAACGCTATCGGGGATTACCACGGTGGTAAGAGCCTTACAGTCGGAGAAAGCTCCGGTGCCGATGGTTTCAATACTGCTACCGAGATTGAGGGTAGTAAGTCCCTCGCACTTGTAGAATGCATAATTCGAAATAGACTGCATACCGTTTCCGAGAGTTACGGAAGCAAGCTTTGCACAGTTCGTGAAAGCGTACTCGCCGATAGTCTTAACGGAGTCGGGAATAACGATGGTGGAAAGCTCTGCGCATTCTGCAAACGCGTTATCCGCAATGCTTTCAACAGCGCTTCCAAGTTTAACCTCGGTAAGAGCTACGCACCAAGAGAACGTTGAAATACCGATAGAGGTAACCTTATTGGGAATTGTAACCGAAGTAAGCTTTTTACAGCTCTGGAAAGCGTATTCTCCGATAGAGGTTACGCTCTCGGGGATAGTGACGCTCGTAAGTTCGGAGCATTTTGCAAAAGCGTTCTTACCGATTGATTTTACGTTGTTTCCGATTACGATGCTCGTGATTTTCTTGTTGTTGGAAAATGCCTTGTCTGCTACTTTTGTAACAGGCTTTCCGCGGTAAACGTCTTCAATAACAACGTTTCCGAATGCAGTGCCGGAGCCGACAACCTCATATTCGGTTTTGTTGTTAATAAGATTGAACTTAAGACCGCTCTCTGCTTCTCTTGTGAACTCAAAGCTTGCCCAATCGGAGCTTTCAAGCTCGGGATTGAAGTTAAGAGCTCTTACTTCTATAACGTATTCGCCGGGCTTGAGATATTCAAGAGAATAACTGGGAGATTTAACGGTTCTGATTCTTTCATCACCGGTAATTCTAAGCTCATATCCGCGAGCGTCGGAAATAGCGTTCCACTTAAGAACGAGAGTGTCGGAGTCAAGTTTGAACTTGGAGGGAGCCTTTGTGTGAACAGGCTCCTCCTTGCATGCTGTGAGTGATACTGCCAAAAGGAGTATCAAGGAAAGCGATAATACGGTTAATATTAATTTTTTCATTTTCTACTCCTTTACTTGATATTTTTAGTCATATCGTTCTTTGCCTTTTTTTCACGGATAAGCTCGTGAATCCACTTCCACTTGAACTTACGAACTGCAATGTCAAGAAGGAAGAAGCAAAGAATTATAATAAGGAATACGATGAGGGGATTTATGATCTTGTGCATATACTGAGATGCGGTTTCATAAATCTGGAAGGGGTTGTCGATAAGCGAACCGTGACCGCTTTCTGCGATGCTCACAATAAGAGCAGCTGCAACCGCGTCATCGTAGAACATATCATATTCTTTGGAATATGCGATAGACTTATAAAGTCTCTTCTCGGATATAACCTGACCTACTGCGTTCTTCTTTTGAGCGATAATCTCGTGAACGCCGGGGGTTGTAACGTCGAAGTAGAACTTGGAGTAGTTGTCCTCGATGCCTGCGGTGAACTTCTGCGTGGTAGCTGCAGCCATACCGTCGGCAGAGGGGCTTGTAACTGTAATTTCAACGTATTCCTCGCCCTGAAGCTCGGTATATACGTTAAGCTGGGTTCTGTAGTTATCACCCTCGAAATCTGCGTCGATAGATTCAAGACGAATGTTTTCCTCGGGCATAAGACCGTTAACGATATTTGTGAGAATAGCAGTTCCTTCGGGAGTATCGATAAATCCGCTCGACCAAGCGCCCTTAAGGTCGCATCCGAACGTACCTACCTTACCTTTTCCGAATTGCCACTGCGTGTAGATGGGAGTAAACTCACCCTTAAGAAGAACTTGAAGATTCTTCGTAAGATCGTTGTTATCTCCATCAGCATCCTTCGCCTTCATACCGTAGAAGCCTTCAAGGGTAGGCATATCTTCTTGCTTAATGTGCTCAGACTTGCCGTTCACTTCAATCTTGGTGATGTCGCTTGTAGCGCCTATCTGAATCTGGAATTCCTCATGGTTGAAGTCGGTGATTTCGGGAGCGCCCATATCGTCTCTTACTGCGTTCGGAACCGAATCGTCAGCATAAACGTTATGGAAGTTCTTTTCTTCAACGCCTGCAAACTCAACGAGAAGCTGCTTCATAAGGCTCTGCGCTGTGGAGGTACACTGAATACCGATAATAGATGTGGTAATACCTTCAGCAGCGTTGTCAAGCATAACTTCTTTTGTAAGGTCAACGTTTGAAGGGTCGGGTTCACCGTCAGTGATGATAATAATGTGCTTTTTCTCAACGTTGGTCTGGGCTTTAAGAGTTTTTCCTGCTGCTGCAAGAGCGGTCGAGAATACGGTACCGCCTCCGTCCTTACCAATGTTCTGAATGGTGTTAAGAACCTTTGATCTCTCTGTTGCGGGAGTAAGTTCAAGGGCTTCCTCTCCGTAATCGTCGAGCTCGTAAACACCGATGTAGTCACGCTCGGAAAGAAGGTCAAGACAAGCTCTTGCGCCCTGTAAAGCGTAGTAAAGCTTACTTGTTTCGAATTCCGCATCAAAATCCTCGCTGTACATTGATCCGGATTTATCTATAAGGATCATAACTGCAACGGGAGGAGTGAAGTTGATTACGTCAACGGGGAGAAGTTTCTTGAGATACTGCGAGGGCTTCAAGTCTTCTTTTGTGAACGCATTGGGAGTTTCTCCGTCAGCTTCGGTACCGCAGACTGTGAAAAGACCGCCTCCGATTTCGCTAACGTAATCGTAGAGGATCTTCTCGAATCCTTCGGGCATCTGACTGTAAGATACGTTGCAAAGGATTACCTGGTCGTAAAGGCGGATGTTGTCAAGAGAAGCGGGAACGTTGGTGGTGTCATCAATATTAACTGTTGTAATATCAAAGTCAACGCCAAGCATTCTTTCGATTGCCGCGGACTCACCGTCAATACTCTCGAGAATAAGAATTTTGTTGAACGATTCCACAAGAATGTACGAGTGGAACGTATTGTTAAGCTCTAACGTGTCTTGGTTGCTTTCTAATTCAAATGACAATGTGTGAAGATTATTGGGGTTGGGCTTGTCAAACGTAAGAGGAACTTTAACGGTTTGGATACCTCTTATGAACTCTACGTCAACGGTGCCGCAAAGGCTTCCGTCATTGTAAACGTTAAGAGTTCCTTCGCCCGCATACGAGCTCTGGATTGTAAGCTCTACGTTGAATTCCTCGGCAAAATTGATTTTAGAGGTAGGACGAGTCATATTTATAATTTGAACTTCGTCACCGCGCTTGCCGTCGGTGAAATCAACGGTATCAACCTTTATACCCTTCGCAGCTACAGTCTTGATCGCATTGAAGGCGTTTCCGTCTGTTTCAATTGCGTCAGACATAAGAACTATTCTTCCGTTCTTGGGATTGGAGAAGAGTTCAGCTGTGTATTTGAGAGCCGCTTCAATGTCGGTTGCCGTTGTATTCGGCATATCAGACGACATATATTTTGAATATGCGTTTTTCATATCGCTGGTAAGCTCAAGCGAGTAAACCTGGTCAAAGCCGAAGGTTACGATACCAAGCTTGAACGTACCGTTTTCGTTAGCTCTCATAACGGTTTGGATAAAGGAGTCCTTTTCATCTTCCAACTTACTGCCACTGTACGATGCGTCAACGAGAAGAATAACCTCGTTTTCATCGTTTGGCAGATCGTATTCAAAGGTTATTCCCGCAAGAAGGGAAATAGCCAGAGTCATAATGATCAAATGTAGCACCATCGAAACGATACGGTTTCTTGTGCCGCGGTATCTCTTGTTCATACGGAAATACGGAATGAACGTAAGTAAGAACGCGGGAATCAACAGCAAAAGAAGCCAAGGGTTCGAAAATTTAATACTAAAGTTTGTCATCTTTTACTTCCTAACTAATATTGCTCGCGGGTATGAAGCCACCATTCAGCGAATAGCAGCGCAACCAACGCTATGGCAAAATATAATAAAATATCTGTGTTTATAATTTCCTCGTCTTCCTCGATTACCATGAACTGAGGATTTTCAAGGAAGTCAACCTCGGGAACGATATTGCTTTCGCTATCGGGTATCTTAACGTAGAAATGCTCGGTTACGGGCTCACCCATAAGATTGTACTGCATAACGGAGTACATACCGGGAAGAGTAACGGTAACTTTGTTCGGGAACTCGGTAAGAACCTGAGTGTTTCCGTTGGGCATAACAACGGTAAGATCTTCGCCTCTGGAGTTAAGCTGTACACTTTGGTTTACATCATAGATATAATTCGTTATGGTTGAGGGCATATAGTACTCAACAATATTGTACATCATGAGAGGGAAATCTACAACGATGGGAAGGTTGGAGTAGTTAAGGCTGAAGGGCATTAACACAACCTTTGCTGCGGTATCGTTCTTATCGGTAGCGTAGAGAACGGGCTCCATGCCACAGTAAAGAAGAGGTATATAGCTTGCATCGGGGTTCATAATCTCGGTGTATTTTGTAAGACCGATTTCCTCGGGCTTGAGGTTTTTGATTATGGGATGCTCTTCCTCGGAATAGAGGAAGGTAAGCTCCTTCTGGTATTTTTCGGAACCTACTTTAAATCCTGCGCCCGATATATCGTTCAAGGGATCGGAGATAATTGTTATTCCGTCCTCGGGCAGAGTTTGGGGCATAAATCTTTCGTAGATATATATGTCGTAGCCCTCGGTGGGAATTTCCTGATCTTTCATATCGGGAATAACTATAAATTCCTTGAACTGAATATCCCAACGGTACTTAAGCTTTTCGCGGATAATACGGAAAGCAGTGGAGAAGTAGTTGTTGGGGTTGTCACTCGAGTAGAGAATCTTAAGGGGAAGCTTTTCACCGCCGACAAGGTTAAACGAGTCATCAGCAGCGAAGGAGTCGTCCTCCTCAACTCTTGCGGTAACGGTTGTGTAAGAAACGGTTTCGAAAAGATAAGGACATTCGCTTTCGTACGCTTCGCTATACTCAGCCTCCGAGCTGAAATCGTCCTTGCTGAATCCGGGAATGTAGAGAGTTGTAATCTCTCCGTCACGAAGATTTTCGGTTACGGATACTTCGAAGCTCGTGTAAGTAAGACCGTCTAAAATTCCGTCCATTTCATCTTCTGATTGATCTTCTGTATTCTTCTTACCTTCTACGATAGCGTAAACGGTAACGCCTCTGTTCTGACCGTAGCAAACAACATCTACCTCAAGGGTATATCTGTTGTCGAACTTAACCATACGGGCATCAAGAACCGCAACGTTAAAGTCCTGTTCGCCCTTAACGTTTTTAACGGTTACGTTTCCTGCATCAATATAATTCGTATCGGTGTAAAGAACAACTTGAACGTCGGGAGAGAACGCGGTGAGCTTTTCTGCAAGCTTCATAGCTCCAACAATGTCTGAATCTCCGTAGGTGCATGCTTGCTCATTAGCGGCAGACTCCTTAAGGTTGGTTAACACTTCTGTTATTTCGCCCTTTGAGAAGGATGTAGCTTGCTGAATGAGGAAGGATGCGTTATCGTGAGCGAGGATTATAGAAACCTCACTGTTTTCAAGCTTCAATGTTTTTTCGATTTCTTCTTCGATTTCGAAGAGCGCTCTGTCAAAACGAGTCTCTTCAAGGTTAATCTTTGCCATCATAGATGCAGAAGCATCAAGAACGAATACTTTCTTTGCGGTGACCGTCTCCTCTTCTTCAGCAAAATAAGGCTGAGCGAGCATCATAGATGTAATGATGATAACGAGAATCTGACAAATAAGTATCAAGATGTTTCGAAGCTTACTGATCGGAAGCTTGTTTTTCTTGTATTTTAAGCTTAATTTCCATACGAAAGTACTGGAAATGATTTTGTTTTGGTAATTGGGCTTAATTATGTAGATAAGTATTAATACCAATAATCCGATAAGACCCAAGAAACCAAGGGGTGTTAACCAACTCATGCCATTATTCCTACCTTCAGTAATTCTTTAAACAGCATTTTTTCAAGGGGATATTCGGTGCTTACGGACACAAAGTCAGCTCCGCGTGAGTTACAGAAGGAGCGAATCTCTGCCTTGAAATCCTTGAGTGCTTCGTCGTAAGCAAGCTGGTTGGAGCGGCTGATCTTAATACGCATGTTCTTGGGGTCTTCCATACCCAAAGCTTCGGTGTCTATAAGGTTAACACGTCCGCTGTATGAAGGATCGGTCTCTTCAGGAGTCATAACCTGAACGAGAAGAACCTGCTTTTTCTTATAGCAGAGGTAATCCACTGCTTTTTTCCAGTCGCTGCCTGTAAAGAAGTCGGATATAATTACTGCAAGACCGTCGTTAGAGCCCAAGTTGGGGCAGGAGGTGATGCACTTGTAAAGATCCGTTTCTCCGTTAAATTCAAGCGTTTCAAGAGTGCTGATAGCGTCGAAGAACGCTCTTTTACCAACAATCGTTCCGAAGGAGTCTTCAATCTTGTCCTCTTTCATAAGCTTGAATGAAACCTTGTCCATATTGTGAACCGAAAGATATCCGAGAGCAGCGGCTACGCCTATAGTGTAGTTCGCCTTCTCGAGCATATCTCTACCCATTGATGCTGAGCAGTCTATAAAGATCTGCGTATGCATTTGTCTTTCATCTGTAAATAACTTAAGGAAGAATTTTTCAAAACGGCTGTATAAGTTCCAGTCGATTCTTCTAATGTCGTCACCGAGCATATATTCGCGGTAATCTGCGAATTCAACCGTCTGACCGTAAGTACGAACGAGGTGCTTACCGCCAAAGAATCCGCCGAGATTTGCGCGAAGCTCGAGCGTCAACGTTTCAAGACGACTGAAAAATTCATCGTTTAAAACGGAACCTTTCATTATTTTCTCCTAAAGAATTTGAGCTTTTTGTTTTCATCTGCAGCTTCAGCTGTGGTGTTGTCTGCAGTTTCTTCTTTATATAAGTTCTTTGCAATCTCAACTGCTGCATCGTCCTTGGACTTTGCCTTGCCGAGATTGTTCTTCTGCATCATTTCTTCAACGATCATATTTACGATATCGTCTGCGGTAACGCGTTCAGCAGCAGCCTCGAAGGTGAGCTTGATACGGTGACGGAGTACGGGAAGAGCGAGCTCGTTGATGTCGCTGTAGGAAACGTTGTATCTGCCGTTCATAAGAGCCTTAACCTTTGCAGCGGAGATAAGAGCCTGACCTGCACGGGGAGATGCTCCGAGACGAACGTACTTCTTTGCGGTTTCGGAAGCGCAGTCACTGTCGGGATGAGTAGCGGAGCAAAGCATCATAGCGTACTTCATAACGTCGGTAGCTACGGGGATAGCGTTTGCGGTCTTACGCATTTCAAGAAGCTGATCGCCGTTACAAGCAACGTCTGCAACCTCTGCCATTGTCTTCTGGGTCATATTAACGATGTCCATAAGCTCGTCAAGAGAGGGGTTCTTAACGATAATCTTGAACATGAAACGGTCCATCTGAGCTTCGGGAAGGGGATAAGTACCATCCTGCTCGATGGGGTTCTGGGTAGCAAGAACGAAGAAGGGCTCGTTGAGCTTTCTGGATACACCCATTACTGTAACGGTGTGCTCCTGCATCGCC
>JAZRDI010000044.1:0-8331 GCA_045660185.1 Eubacteriales bacterium
GACTTGAAACTCCTTGGTACGAGGAAGGCGACGGAATCTGGGAATTCGGCATCACACTTTAATGCGTTATGAAATTCTTTGTTGGTGAGTAAATTTTGCGGCGTTTTATTATGCTATTCAACTCACCAACAAAGGAATAAAACCGAACTTGTCGGAAAAATCCAAATGGGGTTTGAAAGAAATCGGTCTTCGACGGGTTGTGGTTAGATAAAGAAATTTGATTTTGTCTAACAATACATAAAAATTTACATAAAACAAAAGCTCGGGTAGCGTAAAAACTACTCGAGCTTTTTTGGTTTATATGTGATTTTGTTACGCGGTGATTTTTATGGAATCGGTTCTTGAAAGGAGTTTGGGAGAGCGTTTGTGCTCTCACTTTTTTAGCTCTTCGAGCGTAGAGGTGGGGGTGCTATATCACTTTTTGGCGGTTTTGTATGTGCTTTTGTCAAGACAAAATATATGTATAGGTGATATAATATGATAAAGAAGTATATTTAAAAGCGCGGGTCAGCGCGTGAGGTTTAATCGAAATAGCTGGTTTTGGGTTGCTCTTGCGGGCCGTGGAAGTACGCTTTACGGTATGCCGAGGGAGAGAAGCCCATTATGCTTTGGAACTGTCTTAAGAAGGTTCTTTCACTGCCGAATCCGCATTCGTAGCATATTTCGGTCAGCGTTTTATCGCTTGACGTTATGAGGTATCTTGCGCGCTCTATGCGTAGGCTGGAAAGAATCGTGCAGAAGTTCAAGCCGTAGAGCTTTTGGATACAGTGCGAGAGGTAGTTTGCGCTATATCCGAGCGCGTTTGCCACGCTTTCAAGTGTTATTTGCTCGGTAAAATGCTCGTTCATATAGGTTATTACCTTGGAAACAACGTTCGTTCCACCGATGCTTTTGCGTAGCGGAATTTGCGAAAGATAGTCATCAAGCGCGAGATAAAGGAAGCCTTTTACGTTGTAAAGCGAGAAATCATTGCTATTCAGTATCTTCTCTCGGAAGACAGCGAGGGTGGATTCCTTAGGCTTGAAGACCGAGCTCTCACCGACGTTGCCATCGTGCTTCTTCATAAAGCTGACCATCGTTGCCGGGGAGAAAAGATACATTGCCAATTTGTTGGTGCTTTTTGAGGACATCTTGTGCGTTTGGAAAGGAAATATAAATGCTGCTTCTCCAGCCTTGATAAGCTCTTCCTTTTCGTCAACGGTTATTCTCATCTCGCCTTCAAGCATAATAACAAGCTCTGCATATTGGTGGATATGGTTTGAAATTTTATAGACCTTGTTATAAATTTGATGCTGGAATGCGGCGCGCGAGCCGAAATTAGTACCCATTATACGCATAGATAAGTCCTCCTTGTTTGAGGATATTATACAGCATTTATCACAATTTGTCAATAATGCCGAAAGGCTTTATATAGATTCAAATAAAAACACATAAAACAATTTTAAAGGAGAAAAGAAAAATGAAAAAATCAAGAATCATAGCAATTTCGCTCACCTTGATTATGCTCGTTGCAGTTTGCTTCTCTGTAACCGTGCCAACAAGCGCGGCAGAGAGTGATTGGATTGACACGGGTAATTCAAGCAACGAGTACGCTTACTCGATGGCGGTAATCGGAGATACGCAGTCTCTTTCTGTATCCGATGCTAAAAACTACGATACCGAGAACGGAAAGTTTAATGACGGTTATCAGCCGAGAGTTAAAGAAGTTTACGATTGGCTTGTAAGCAACAAGGACTCTAAAAACATTCAGCTCGTTATGGGACTCGGAGATATTATTGAAACCTGGCAGAGCAGACAGGACTGGCCGGCGGATAAATACTCGCAGTATTGGGATCTTCAAGATCTTGAATGGGATCTCATAAAGCCTCAAATCGAAAAGCTTGCTGATGCGAATATTCCCTTTACCCTTGTACGCGGAAACCATGATAGCGACAAGGCGTTCAACGAGGAAATAGGCGCGTTTACCAAGTACACAAGTCAGCTTACCGAAAAGGGCGGCTTCTATAAGGACAGCAACGGTAACGTAAAATACGATACATCGTATATGAAGCTTGAGCTTGGCGGTGAAAAAAAGACTAAATGGCTCGTTATTCAGCTTGACTGGGCGGTTACTACCGCAGAGCTTGACTGGGCGGCAAATCTTATTACGACTAATAGCGATCATCAGGTAATTCTTACGATGCATAATTACCTTTACAGAGATGCTACCATTGACGGAAAAACCGGCTCTGCATCCACTGCAGTTCCTAACAAGAACTGGGATTATAGCATTGACCCCACCTCTCCCGATCTTGATCCTAACCTCGCGTTTAATCCTGACGGAATTTGGCACAGACTCGTATCGAAGCACGAAAATATTAAGCTTGTGCTTTGCGGACACGACACGAGCAGCGATCTTAAGGTCTCACAGCTAATCGGTGATAAGGGTAACGTTATTACCCAGATGCTCGTAGATCCTCAGGCTATGGATCTTGACACGGCAAATCCCGGCGGCTGCGGAATGGTATGTATGCTTTATTTCCGCGAGGACGGAACTCTCGTTAATTCTTGGGATGAAAAGAATATTGACGTTGAGTGGTATTCAACTATAAAGAAATCCTTCTACAAGGCGGACAATCAGTTTACTATCGACGTTAAATACTATGACGGCGGAGTTCAGACAAGCTACGGAGTTATTCCCGCAGAATACGCAAACGCAGAGGATTATCCTTTTGCGGTATTTGCGCGCGATGTTGACGTTGACGAATACTTCTTCACCGGCGCTTACGCAAACTGGACTACCTCTGGCGGCGGCGGAGCTTATCCCACCCTTTCGAAGTATTCCGGCAAAAACGGAGTTGAAATGGTCATTCTTTTAAGACGTGATTTCACGATGGCAAACGATACCTCGTATTCGAACTTCGGCAACCTCGCCTTAACACTTAACCTCGACCTTAACGGATTTACTTTTGCGAGTGACTATAACGAAACCGCTAAAAAGGATATGTCCATATTCCAGACTAACCTTAAGAAGAACGTTAAGACCACCTTCAACGTTTACGGAAAAGAGGGATCGGCTCTTCTTAACGGAAGCAAGTGGACGGGAATGATAGTTTGCGGTATAGGGTCAAAGGATGCTAACGGTGCAGAGTTTACTTATAACTTCAACGGTATTAGACTCGGCTTTGCCGAGGGAACTGCGTCCTCGAAGTTTGCAATTCAGACCTATGACGGAACTGCGGGCGAGGCTAACAGCGTAACGCAGAATATTAACTTCAACAATTGTACGTTTGACCTTATAACCAATAAGCCCTCGGGCAGTATTGATATGTTCTTACTCAATGAGACTGTTAGTTCAACCGTAGGAAAAGCTATTACGAAAGTTAACGTTAACGGCGGAAATATTATCGCAAGCGATATGTCATCTGTTAACATTTGCAAAAAGAACGCTAACGATAGCATTTACTTCGGCGCAGGCGAAAACGGAGAATATACGAAGTTTACCCTTAACGACGGCGCGGCAGCTCCCACGGAAATATACACCAACAAAGAGGGCGAGCGTCTTGAATACGTAAGTCTTGGAAACGGTGATTACGCTATTCAAAAATACAATCCCAACGCTCCCGGAAGCAAGGGAACTATTGACCTTTGGCTTATCGGCGGTCAGTCTAATGCCGCAGGCTACGGAAGCGACGGACTTACCGATGCAAGATACGATGCAAGATATGAAAACGGATTTGACAATATCCTCTACTACGGCGCAGGTGACAATAACAAAAAGACCGAGTTCGTTAAGTTGACCGTTGGACTCGGAAACAAGGCAACGTCTGTTGGCGCAGAGGTTGGAATTGCGAAGATGCTTGGCGATTCGAATACAATGAATGCGGTTATCAAGCTTGGTCGCGGTTCTTCGGCACTTTATCCTAAAACCACGGGTGACGTTTCCATAACCTACGGAACTTGGACATCTCCCACTTACATAAAGAATAATAATATCAACACCGACGGCACGAAGATAGGCGCGCTTTACAACGACTTCATCGCTACCGTTAAAGAGGCTATCGAGCTTCTTGAAGCAGAGGGCTACACTCCTGTTATTCGCGGTATGTGGTGGATGCAGGGAGAAGCAGAGTGCAGCGAAGAGATTACCGCTGCAGCATATCCCGAGCTTCTTGAATGCCTCATCAACGATTTAAGAGCTGATATTGAGAAGACTACCGGTATCGAAAGCTCCGAGATGCCCTTTGTTGCAGGAAACATTCTTCGCAATCCCGCAAAGGATGCAAACGGAAATTACGTATATAGCCAGCCCGCATATCTTGCGGATATAAACGCGGCGCAGGCAAGCGTGGCAGTGAAACTTACGAAGGTTTATACTGTTGCTACCGCGCACCTTCCTCAAATAGATAACTGGCACTTCACCGCAGACGCGCAGCAGTATCTTGGCGCAGAGTTCGTTAAGGCAGTTGTTCATTCAGAGGGCAAGTACAGCGTGTCGATTGACGGAATTGCCGCAGAGGGCGCGGGCTTCGGCTCATACGCTCCCGGTGAAAGCGTAAGCATCACGGTAAGCGGCGCGGGAAGCTGGATTTTGAAGAAGGCTTACTTTGTTGCTCTCGGCTCTTCGGCAGTAGAGCTTACAGTTGAAAACGGCGTTTGCTCGTACAGCTTCACAATGCCCGAGACAGACGTTACTATTAAAGTTGAAACAGAGGATTCTGGCGCTGTACCCACAAAGTACGGAAACATTCCCTTCGCTTATTCCGATGCAGAGGTATATCCCTTCGTTCTCTTCAAGAACGGAGAGTTCATTAAGGCTTACGAATCTTGGAATGACGTTCTCAATACGGGAAGTCAGATATTCCTCGGCGATAGCCAAGAGGGAAGAGTAGCAACTCTTCTTCTCCGCCGTGACTACAATACCACCGAGATGGGAAGCAGTCAGAATTCGCAGAATCTCTTTACGATAGAGGGACATATCGACTTTGACCTTGGCGGATTTGCGCTCACAAGAGGCGGAAATCATCTATTCCAGGTAATGGCGAAGAAGGCAAGCGCAAAGGCGGTTTCGACCTCGTTCACTATTTACAACGGAACTATTTTGGCAGGCTCAAACGCTCCCTTCGTTATCAATACGAACGGAGAAGCAAAGGCTGACGATACCTTTAACTTCATCTTTAACGGAGTGACCTTTGGCTTTGCGCCCGGAGCAAGCTCTGCAAGACTCGTTTTCGAAACCTACGCCAACGGAACGTTTGATACCGGAGTTGTTGCAATCTTTAACGATTGCACGTTCGATGCAAAAACCAACGCTCCGAGTAAGAGTATTTGCATCTTTGACCTCGATGAGGAAACAGGCTCGCAAAAGACCGCAGAGATTACTCTTAATGGCGGTAAAATCATTATCGGCGATGCTTCGAGCGTAGCTGTTAGCGCGCTTGGCGCAGGTGATAAGCTTGTATTCGGAGAGGGAAGTGAAAACGCTTATACAACCTTTAATTTCTCCGCCGAAACCACTCTTGGCGACGTTTACACTTCGGTTGACGGAAAGTACCTCACCTTTGGCGCGGGTGTTTCCGAGGCAGACGGAACTTATTCCTATACTCTTAAGGTTGCAAACGTTGAAACAACCGAGAATTACGGTGTTATCGACAATACTATTTATCCCGCTTCGTCTTATCCCTTCGTTCTCTTCGAGAAGAACGCTGACGGCTCGTACACCTTCCGTCGCGCTTACGCTCATTTCTACGATTTCCTTCTTGACCTTCGTTTGAATACCGTCAATTTCGAATCGGTACTCTATTTGAGAAGTGATTACACAATTGACACGACGTCGGGCGACCTTAAGGAAAAGACCGTTAACGGAACGAAATATACGAATATTGACAGATATTTCTACTATCTCAAAGCTCCCATTACGATAGACCTTAACCAAAAGACTCTAACAAGAGGTAACTTGCATTCGCTTCAGATGATGGGTAACGGAGTTGACGTTTCCATCACAGTTAAGAACGGAACTCTCCACACTAAATCGGGCACTATGATCCCCTTCAACAACACAGGTGCGAAACCCGAGACCACCGTCCTCAACTTTGAAGGCGTAACCTTTACGAGCGCAAACGTTCAGTATCCCTTCCTTGATACTTACACGGGCGGCTCTGCAGGCACTCTTACAACTGCTTATATCACCTTCACCGATTGTACGTTTGATATAAGCAATCTCTCGAGAGCAGCTGATTCAAAGGGTATTCTCTTTGACCTCAAGGACGATAACGATTGGATAAAAATTAACGTTACCTTCGTCGGCGGTAAATTTATCTCCGGCAATGCAGGTTTTAATAACGTAAATCTTTACACGGTTAACACCGGAACCGATTCTCTCACCTTTAAAAAGGACTCAAACGGCAAATATACCGCCTTTGAGGTTAAGAAGGGAACGAGCGCGCCCTCATATAGCTTCATTTCGGGTGAAGCAGGCGCTCCCGCTATATCATTGTTCGCAGATTTCTCGATTTACGAGAAGGCTACCGACTCGAAGACTCATAACCTTTACTTCCTTGACGAGTCTGTGACCGTGTCAAGCTATGCAGACTTGCCAAGCTCTCTTACAGACTACACGTTCTTGGTGTTTGACACCCAAAAGAGCGCGTTTGTAGGTTATAACACCTGGTACGAGATTTGGTATAACATCTGGACTCTTCGCCAGGCAGACGGAATCGTTGTTCTTATGCTTAAAGATTACGATACCGATAACTGCGCGGGAAGTTCGCAGGACGTTTTCGCTGCGAAGAATATGGTTATCGACCTTAACGGTCATACCCTTACCCGTGGTGAAAAACACATCTTCCAAATCTACGAAAAGGGAAGTAACGCGACCTATAATCCCAACATCACCGTGAAGAACGGAACTATTTGTTCAAAGAAAAATTACGGCACGATCATCTACTTCAATAGCTCAAGCAGTGCATCGGGAATTGATTTGAATCTCACGATGACCTTTGATGGCGTGACATTTACCACCGCAAGCGGATATATAGGACGCTTGGTTGCGGAAACTCACGCGACTAACGGCATTAACGGAATTGACGCTACTCTTATCTTTAACGGCTGCGACTTCATTGTTAACAGCGCGAGTGTGGATTCTATGTTCACATTGAACGAAAAGAGCGGTAAGTTTGCAACTGCGGTTGTTATCAACGGTGGAAGCATGATCTTCAATAACAAGGCTGCCATAGCATTGCTTAACGATAACGATAGCCTCACCTTCGGTAAGTATAACAACGCTTACACTGCGGTTCTCGTGAAGAACGGAGTTAACGTTTCTCTCGATAGCTATTACAATGAAAACGGTGTTGAGTGCGTATTTGTAAAAACGTCTGAAAATGCAGAATATGTAAACTATAGTTTCTATCCTGCGGTGATGGTAGGCTACAAAATCAAAACAAGCGTAACTCTTTGGTCTAATTTCGTATATAACATTTATATACCCGTAACCAACTTCAATAGCGTTAAGCTTAACGGCTTGGCAGTGGACTATGAAGAGGTTGAAATCGACGGAGTTCTTTACTACCACGTTGCAGTAAGTCTTCCCGCGGGCGAAGCTCTTGCAGACTTCAAGCTCACAGTAACTCTTAACACGGGTGATACCACAGTTGATGCTAACTGGACTCTTGACGTATTCAAGTACACAAAGGCAGTTCTTGCGGGTAACTATGATGACACAACCAAGCTTCTTATGAAGGATATGCTCGCATACGCTTCTGCTGCTCACACCTACTTCGAGAACACTGCGACTGTTGGCGATAAGCTCGCAGAAATCGCGACTCTCCTTAACGGCTACAGCGCAGCTCTTCCCACAGGCGAAGCAAAGAAGCCCGCGAACAACACCTACTTCACAGACGTAGCAGTAAACGTTGGCGAAGTTCCTTCGTTCAGATTCTATCTCGCAGATGGTTACACTGCAGATAACTTCACCTTCAAGGTTGGCAAGAGAAATGCGGTTGCTGCCGTTGGAACAGACGAAAACGGTGACTACCTCGAAATCACAATGTACGCATATATGATGCTCGATGACGTCACCTACACAGTGAAGGGAACAGACGTAACCGAAAGCTACAACCTCTATTCTTACCACGCATACGCAACCTCGACGGGTAATGCAAACCTCGTTGCAGTTGTTGAAGCGCTTATGAAGTACTCGGTTTCCGCTACCAATTACCGCAAAGCAGTAATTGGAGCTTAATCGAAAATGGAAAGTTAAAGGAGAAAAGCAAATGAAAAAATATATTAATCCTGAAATCGAAGTTATAGAAATGAATGAAAAAGACGTCATTGCAACTTCGTTTGGACTTG
>JAZRDI010000045.1:0-3031 GCA_045660185.1 Eubacteriales bacterium
ATCTCACGGAATATCCGGACGCGTTTTCTACCGCATCCCAAGTCACGATACGCTTATCTATATCAATGTTCGTTGGTGCATCAAGAGTTTCAATAGGGGAGCCGTCCGGCTCCCCCGAATCGTTGCAAGAAACGATTAGAATAGAAGATATTACTGTAATTAGAGCGAATATTAAATAAAGTATTTTCGTTTTCATAGTATCAATCAATTGAGTCTAAAAATTCCTGGAAAGCCTCTAAAAATTCCTCATCCTTGCTAATCTCGTAGTTCCTATAAGTCTCGGCTAAGTCCGTATCGGAAATTATATTCATTCCGTTCTCTACATATTCTATAAGCTCTGCTTCAAAAATGTAAATAGGGAAATTCGGATACTCTTGATTTAATTCGTATAAACGGTAATGGAACAAATCCTCCAATTGCCAGAAGCCTATTGCAAACCCATTATCTAAGTATTCCGGAGTAGTGTAAGGCGATTCAAAATCCAATTCCGGTTCCGGAGCAATTAGATTAACAAATTCCGATCCTGTATATACAAGAAGCTGGACGTTATTTTCGTGCAAATCACTGGCTATTTCGCTATAAGGCACCGGATCAGGTTGTTCTATAAAAATATCGCCAACCAATCTCTTTAATACAAAACGTAAATACGGAGAGACAGCGCAGAGGTCATCGAGAGATTCGTTTTGATATTTATTTAAGTCTATGAGATTATTATCAAGCAGTATAGTAACATCGGATGTGACCGAGATGTGCTTGTCTCGCGTTGCGTCTTCGAATGATTGCATCACAAAATTCTTTAAACGAATCAAGTCAGTTTCAAAATAGAAATCTACGTCACTCACAATTCCTACTGTGAATATGTATTCAGGAAGGGTGGAGATGAAGCAGGTTGTAAAGCCATCGTCCTTTAAATCAGAAAAAAGCTGGTCAAGCAAATTCAAATTAGGCTCAAAGGATTTAATATCTATAACCACAACTTGTTCGCTGGCAACACTTGAAAAGTAATGCTGGTGTACCATAGAGGTAAATTCTTGCTCGTTTATGTGATTACGTTCGTAATTGACGTTGTTGGTTGAAAAATAAGTTTCAACATCCGTCGGCTTCAAGGTCGGATAAAGGTCGTAGAAGTAATAAATATCACCGGCGTAACCGCTGCTATAATTGGTCTGCTCGGTAGCTGCTTCGGCTTTTACAATACCAAAAGAGGCAAAAGCTGTGAAAAACAGCAGCAGTGCCATCAAGGCGGATACAAGACGTGGGGTGGATAGGTTTTTAATTTTTTTCATAACTTTTTTCTCCTTTAATTTGTTTTTTCTTTTGTGTTTTCTGATTCTATTTCCCCGAGGCAATTATATTATAACACGTTTTTCCATAAAGTGTCAAGGGGTAAAATGGAAAATTCAAAATATTTGTCAGTTATACACAAAAGAAAATGACATTTTTGTTGATAAGGAATATCGAGTTAAAATAAGAGGCTGTCTCAAACACAAAATGCATTTGAGGCAGCCTGTTTTGATAATACAGCCGAATTTTATTACTGCTCTTCGTTCCAAACGGTTGGTTTACCGTCAACGTAGTGCCAGTATTTGCCCTCGGTCTCGGGCTGGGTTTCGGAATACGCATAAACGAGCTCGCTCGGAATATCGACGTCCTTTGTAATCAACGCCCACTTAGCACGGTTTCCCTCATAGTAAATATGCGTAAGAGCTTCGCTGCCTTTAAAGATAGTTGCACGCAAGCCAACAATCGGTTCTCCTATGCTCTCGAGCGATGCGGGTAAAACTATTTCTTTAAGTGCCTTGCAATTAGTAAACGCATAGTTTCCAATGCTTGTTAAGCCACTGGGAAGATTTATTTCTCTTAATGATTTACAGCTGGCAAAGCAGCTATAGCCAATAACCTTTACGTTCTTAGGAATATTTATTTTCTCTATGCCGGAAACGGCAAAAGCCATATTACCAATGAAAGTAAGATTTTCCGGCAAAGCTATTGCTTTCAGACGTGGTGTTGAGTGAAACGCGTCTGCTTCAATGCGTGTCAGCGTTTGCGGCAATATTACTTCGGTTAAGTTTTCACAATCGCTAAATACCAATCTATCTATTACCGTTACAGATTCGGGAATGACTATTCTTTCTAAACCGGAACCCACAAAAGCGGAGCTTTCTATGGTTTTAATATTTGCGGGAATGGTTATAGCTTTTAAACTATCTGTTCCGGAGAAAGTAAATGATCTAATCGTTTCCCAATCGGAAGGTATAACGACCTCGCTCAAATTTTCAGCATATGCTAAAGCATATTCTCCAACAAGCTTAATTCCTTCCGGAATAACTATTTTGGTAAGATTGGTATCTTTGAAGGCGTATGGGCAGATACCTTTAACGTTAGAGGGTAACGCATCTATAACTCCCCCGTTAGGAATTTCGCCCTTGTATTCATACAAGAAGCATTCTCCTATTCCAAGAAGCATCATTCCGTCCGGGTGCTCGTTGTACCATTTTGTATCGTGAAATACCGTTACGCCTAAGTTTTCAACGGTATCTGAAAGTATAATGCTTCTTAAGTTCTCTCTGCCGTAGAATGCAGAGTTGCCTATACTTTTGACCGAGCTTGGAATAATTATGCTTGAAAGGGCGGAATTAATGTGAGTGGTTACTGTATATTTAGTAGCTTCTTCATAAGTGCACCCAAAAGCACCGATGCCTATTTCTTCAAGGGTATCCGGTAAATTTATTTCGGTTAATGCGGTATTCATGAAACATTGATTCGGTATAACCTTCAAGCTCTTAGGAAGCACCACGCGAGTCAGACTCTTGCAGCCATCAAACGCCTTGATGCCAATCTCCGTCACGCTATAAGTCGGATCGTAGCCATGTCGTTCTGTGAGCCAAGGAGTTGTTCCATGGAGTTGTCTTCCTAAGACCGCTTGGCCTCCGACTTTGATTCGGTATAACCTTCAAGCTCTTAGGAAGCACCACGCGAGTCAGACTCTTGCAGCCATCAAACGCCTTGATGCCAATCTCCGTCACGCTAT
>JAZRDI010000046.1:0-12005 GCA_045660185.1 Eubacteriales bacterium
ATGGCGAAGCCAATTCATGAGCTTTGGCTCAATTCATGCCGCAGGCAATTCATTGCGAGTGCTCGAACTCGCATTCAGCATATTCTCGATAAATATTCCATAACCTTCGGTTGGGTCTGCGAGCATAACGTGAGTCACAGCGCCGACGAGCTTGCCGTCTTGTATAATGGGTGAGCCTGACATTCCGCGGACTATTCCGCCGGTAAGAGCAAGGAGCGTGTCATCTTTTACGCGTATTTTGAATGATTTGGATTCGTTTGAAGATCGTTCTATATCGTATATTTCTATTTTGTATTCGCTCTTGACCCCGCTTTTAACGGTGGATATAATTGTTGCTTCGCCCTCTTTGATCTCGTCACGTCGCGCTATGGGGATAGGATTGGAGCGAGAATCTTGTTTGATTGCTTCGGGAGAAAGAGTACCGAAAACACCGCAGCTCGTGTTAGAATCGAGCTTGCCGAGTATTTTATCGGTGAGAACTCCGCGAAGCTCACCGGGTTTTGCCGGCTCTCCGCGTTTAGCGCCTGCCAAAACAACAGCTGTAACGTCACCACGTGTCATTTTTAACACGGTCGAGCTATCTTTAGCGCATATCCCGTGACCAAGGCCGCCAAACGATAGAGTGTTCGGATCGTAATAGGTTATAGTTCCGATTCCCGAAGCGCCGTCAGAAAGCAAAACACCAAGATGGTATTCGTTTCCGATTTTATGAGGAATTATGTCAAGCTTGATTTTTTTGCCGTCTCTCAATACCTCAAATTCAAGAGATTCGCCATCCGATGAATTAACCATATCCTTGACTTCGGATATTGTAGAGATCTTTTTGCCGTTGATAGATATGATACTATCGTCAACACATAGCGAAGGAGTGTTTGACTCGTTGATAATTTTTGACACGGTAACTCCGCTTCCGCTTATTTTAACCCCAAAGGCATCGCCTGAAGGGCATAAATATATATCTTTCTTGTTTTTATCCTTCTTGCCGAAAATCAACTCAAAAAAGCGTGATCCTACTTCGGTTGCGCTATCGTTTTTTTCGTTGCTTAAATACGCGCAATCTTTGACACGGGTATCGCTATTGCAGTATTCATTCGCATAAACCCTAGTGTTTGTAGGCAAAGCAAGACAGAGAGTCAAAACCGAAAGAAGCAAACGTATGATTGTTGGATTTTTCTTTTTCATCGGTGAATTCCTTTTTTGAGAGCTGGTGTAAAAATCACCGCAATTCTAATTTAACCGAATCTTTAGTTTGATATGCTTAACAAATAAACCCAACAAAAAAAACAGTTGTTTCCCTACAAAAAAAGAAAACAACTGTTTAAAAATATACTAAATTTTTTTATTGTTAAATACATAAATGA
Source organism: Eubacteriales bacterium (assembly GCA_045660185.1). Taxonomy (GTDB): domain Bacteria; phylum Bacillota; class Clostridia; order Oscillospirales; family CAG-272; genus UBA1740. Next base: position 1,362 of record JAZRDI010000046.1, read on the forward strand.
GAGTATTGTAAACAATTCTTGTCGAAATCGAGTTAACGTAAGGCACAGAGTTAGGCAAGAACTCAATTTCAATGCGCGCGAGCCTATCGGAAAATACTACGTTGAATCCGCCATCGAATGCAAGGTCGTTAAGCTCACGACGCTTTTCTTCTGTTACGAAATCGGTGTTGAATTCCATATCCATAAAAAGCTTATCTTCGTTGTTGCCGAATCTTACAACGATAAGCTCTCTGCCGAAAACGGCTTTTACGATTCCTTTGACTACTGCGGCAAAATTTTCAATACATATAAAAAGATTTCTATATCCGATACGAGAGATATACGCATCAAAACAACCTCTGTAAAACGTTTTTAGAAACTCATACGTTTCCAAAATAAGCTCGTCTGCCCCGATTCTTGAAAGGTGCTTTCCTTTCTCGTCGAGGGGGAGATTTTGCGGTGGAAAGTGAGTCATTTTCTTTTTGATAATCATTTCATCGAGATCCCCGAATGCTTAATGTTTTTATAGTCATCGGTTTCGGATAATGAAGCTCTGAGCTTTGCTTTGGCGCTATTTATAATTTCACCGATTTTTTGAGAGGTGAAAACGCTTGCCATGTCGTTATAGTTTTTGTGGAAATGCTCGTCGTTTTTCTCTTGCTTGTAGAGAATCCAGTATTCCGTACCCTTGTCTGTGACAACCGTGATAACCTCGCTTGTTTCGTAATTATCGAGTTCAAACGCTGCTACGGTAACGTCTCTGTAATAAGCTCTGTCGAGTGTATGAGTGCCGATAACAACGCCCTCTATAATTTCGGTTTCATTAGCCGTTGTGTTTACGATAGCATTTCTTAAAGCTTCGCCCGTGGTTGAAGCTGACGCCATAGAATCTCTTATGCTTTGCGCTCTTTCAAAACTGAAGTATGTTGCGTCTATTACAACAGGACTTACTCTTACTGCGTTTTCGCTATTATAGAAGGCAAAAACGTCATCAGGCGTAAAAGCGAACGCACCGTCCAAATTTTCGGTCGGATTGTTTTCATTGGTTTCGCCTTCGTAGTATGTTAAAATCTTATCGTAGGCAATTGAATATCTGTAAAGAAGCTTTTGAACCGAGTAATTCATATTCGCGGCTTTGATGGATTCAAGATAAGCATCGTAGTTACCGCCAAAGCCGATTATGGTATCACCGTCACCTTCAACGCTATCTGCTATGTAATCAGCTATCATTTTCTCTGCTTCTTTGGAAAAAGGGTCGAAGCCTATGCTTTTGGCAACGTATAACACTCCGAAAATATCGAGCGTGTATTCGAGAATTTTTTCGTTGATTTCCGCAAGCTCGTCAAGCGATTCTTCTTTGTCCCAAAAGCTCTTATCGCCTTTATCGTAGTGTTCTGCGAAATTCAAGAACAATGCGCGGTAAAGCTCGTATTTCATATCGTATTTTTCGCCCCCGATGTTAAATGACATCATCACGCGAGCCTCTTCTTTCGTACTTTCGATTTCGGGGTATTTGCTTTTCTTGCAACCAACGGTCATGAGCGTTGATAAGCATAGAATTAATGCAATCAGTTTTTTCATTATTACGCCTCTTTTGATTATTTTTGAATATATTTTATCAAATAAATGTAAATAAATCAAGGTGTTAGAAAAAAATCGCGTAAAAAAGATAAATTGTTGCATTTGGAAATATTTTGTGATAGAATATATTAAAAAATAAAAATCAAAGGATTAACGGATATGGAAGAATTATATACTATTCAGCTTTCAAAGGTAATAGATAACTTTAACCTTGAAACTCTTTATTTACCCGAACTGCCCGAAAATATTTGCATCACCTGTGCGCGCGTTAATCGCCCGGGACTTCAAATGGCGGCGGATTATTACGATTATTACGAGCAAGAAAGAATGCAAATAATAGGAATGATGGAGAGTCAATATCTCAATACGCTTACAGAAGAGGTGCGCAGAATAAGACTTGATGCGTTCTTTGCATCAAAACCAGCAGGAGTAATCTATACTTCTTCTATAGCGGTGAGCGATGAGGTAATATCTTTTGCTGAAAAGTATGGTGTTCCGCTTTTGAGAACTACGTTGCGTACTTCTGAATTTATGGCGGCACTTATAGCATACCTTAACGTTGAGCTTGGACCGAGAATCACGCGCCACGGCGTTCTCGTTGAGGTTTACGGTGAGGGTATTCTTTTGCTTGGCGACTCCGGTATAGGTAAGAGTGAAACGGCAATAGAGCTTGTTAAGCGCGGACACAGACTTATCGCTGACGATGCGGTTGAAATCAAGAAGGTTTCGGCTAATACGCTCGTAGGAAAAGCGCCCGAGATAATCCGTCACTACGTCGAGCTTCGCGGAATCGGTATAGTTGACGTTCGCAGACTCTTCGGTATGGGTTCGGTAAAGCTTACGGAAAAAATAGATTTGGTTATAAATCTTGAAAACTGGCAGCAGGGAAAGATGTACGAAAGACTCGGTATCGACGAGCAGACTATGGATATTCTCGGCATAAAGGTTCCTATGATGGTATTGCCGGTTTGCCCCGGAAGAAACCTTTCCGTAGTTATAGAGGTTGCGGCAATGAACAACCGTCAAAAGAGAATGGGTTATAACACCGCAGAGGAATTCAACAAGCGTCTTATGGAATCTATGGGTACCGGAAATTAATTCGAATAAAAATAAAGCCTTTCGCATAGTATTGAAGCAAATACTATTCGGAGGGCTTTTTTATGTCTGAATTTGAATTTGAAAAACATACGGGCGAATATCCGCTCGTTGCGCGTGAAATACGCAGTAATACGATACACAAGGAGGTTACTGCGGATTACGTCCTTCCAGATTATATGGGTGACGTGAAGCGAGTTTTAAAGTATAATGCGTTTGTTACTCCTTGCAATAAGCTTGTCAGCAGAGACGAGGCTTCGTTTATTGCGATGGTAACGTTCAAGGTGAAATATCTCAATAGTGAAGATTTGTTGACCGAGGCGATTTTTACCGCCGACTTAGAAGTTTCGGAAAAACTTTTCGGAGAATCTGCGGATGCAAATATGAATTATAAGGTGCAGGCGGTAACACTTCGCCTTGGCGGTCCAAGAAAAATAACGGCAAAAGCAAGCGTTCTTTGTGATTTTTGTGCGGTTGAAGAGAAGAAAATTTGTGAATGCGCAGAATATACGGGTGCTGAAATACTAAAAAAGAGTATATCAATACATACGGCAGAGTATCTCAAATGCGCCGAGAGGGAGTATGCCGAGGAAATGGATAAAATCAACGAGGCGGTATCCGATGATTTTGAAGTAATAGAAGGAGCTGCATTGGCGTTTATTGACGGTGTTCATAAAACTGAGGGCGGACTAAACCTTTCGGGATATATAGATGCCTTTTGCATCTTAAGAGGTGATGAGGGCATTGTAAGACTTGAAAGGAGAATACCGATAGAGGAGCGTGTTGAGTGCGAGCTATACGATAACAGCGTTTTTCTTCCCGTGATACACGTAACGGGCGCAAGCGTAAATCTCAACAACGTCAATAACGATGATAGTTGTTTTGTATCGGTGGTTATGAATATGACTGTTGATTGCTCGCTTGAGCATCATTATAATCAAAAAATTGATATTATGCGCGACGCCTTTTACGTAGGCTGTGATAACAAATGCTCTTATGAAAGCTTTGAGTTTTCAAGACTTGGAGATTGCCTTTTTGAAAAGGCATCGCTATCGGCAAATATGCTTCGCTCCGATGAGGCGCTTCATGACGTAATAGAGAGCGAAATGAATATCAAAAACGTGCGTTACGAGCGCACGGGTACAGACTTAACCGTTATGTGTGAATCGGAAATCCATATTATTGCACGAGGAAACGGAAGGGAAGATTTCTACTCGATAAAGGAAAACGTTGATTTCTCCAAAAAGTTTAAGCTTTCTATGTGTGAAAATTCAAAAATAAATATATGCGCTACCCCGTGTGACGTTTCGGTGAGCTTCGACGCAGAAAAAATATATATAGAAGCGCAAATTCTAATATCGGTGATAACCGAAACCCGCGAGTGCGAAAAAATGCTTACCGCGATTCAATACGAAAGGACGAATGAGTCCGATGAACGCTCTGTTGTGGTGTATTACCCCGAAAAAGATGATACACTATGGAGCGTGTCTAAAAAATACGCCGTTTCACCCTCTGCAGTAGCATCGAAAAATTCTATAACCGGCGAAAGCTTGAGTGAGTGCAAAAAGATAATAATAGTTAAATAAGGCTAAATCAAATAAACTGAAAAATCAACCGTCGGCTTTGTGCAAACGGTTGATTTTTGAGTATATGTAAACTATAGTTGTAAATAACGCTCGACGTTTTCCGATATCATAAAATAAACGTATATCATTTGAAGGAAATTGTGCGTTGTTCTGGGGTACCCTCAAAAATGTTTTTATTGTGGAAGAATGAAACAAAATCTAATAAAAAAACAGCAAAGGAGATTTGTTTGAAGCTCTCTCTTTTACTGTTTTTTTGTAATTTATGTTGTATTTTGTAAATTAAAGTTGGTATTTTAACTAGTTTTGCTCCAACCAATTCTTTCCCGATGTTACATCGACGGTCAATGGAACGTTAAGACTTGCCACGTTCTCCATTTCTTCTTTTAGGATTTTTTTGACGTTTTCAACGCTTGCATCGGGAGCTTCGACTATCAGTTCGTCGTGTACCTGCATAACGATTTTTGCATCAGGCTCTTCTTTGAGAAGGCGGTTATAAACCCTTATCATTGCGAGCTTCATTATATCTGCCGCAGTACCTTGTATAGGAGCGTTCATAGCTACTCTTTTGCCGAATGCTCTCTGCATTCCGTTTGCCGCATTAAGCTCGGGAATGTAACGGCGTCTGCCCATAGGCGTTTCGGTATAGCCGTTTGCCTTGGCCTCCTCTACAACGCGTTCAAGATATGAGTCGATAAATGGATAGTTTAGAAGATAACTCTTGATATATTTTGAAGCTTCGGTTGTGGTGATACCTATGTCCTTTGCTAGCGAGAAACCGCTGATACCGTAAACAATACCAAAATTAACCGCTTTGGCGCGCTTTCGCATCTCTTCGTTAACCGATTCCTCCGGCACGCCAAACACTGCGGATGCGGTTTTTCTGTGTATATCAGCGCCTGTTCTGAATGCTTCTGACATATTGTAGTCATCAGAGATGTGTGCCAATAAACGAAGCTCGATTTGGGAATAATCGGCATCGACAAGCGAATAGCCGTCTTTAGAGATAAAATACCTTCTCATTTCACGTCCCATCTTTGTTCGAATCGGAATGTTTTGAAGATTGGGATCTGCGCTTGAAAGTCTTCCTGTTGCGGTGAGTGCTTGTTTGAAATCGGTGTGTATTCTTTTGTTATCGTCAGCGACTTTTGGAAGCTGTGCCGCGTAAGTACCGCGAAGCTTTGTAACTTGTCTGTATTCCAATATATCGTCGATGATGGGGGAATATTGACGTAGCTCTTCGAGCGTTTCGGCATCCGTAGAAAATCCATTTTTGTTTTTCTTGGATTTGCAGGGAAGTCCGAGTTTAACGTATAATACCTCTCCGAGCTGCTTCGGGGAATTGATATTGAATTCACCCAGTGCTTGTACGTATATGCGCTCTTGCAAATCATGAGCAAGCTCGTCGAGTGCATCGGCAAACTCTAACATGCCATCCGTGTTAATTTTAAAGCCTGTTTCTTCTATGTCTGCAAGAATATTGATAAGCGGTATTTCGAGGTCGAAAAGAATCTTTTCTCCAGCGTTTTCGCGTATCTTCGCGAGCATAATTTCTTCGAGCTTTGGTAAAAGCTCCGCTACGGGAGCATCCTCTTCGGGAGCTTCGCCGAGAAACATAGAAAACAGTGATACGAGCTTTGGTTCACCGCTTCCGGGATTCAATACGTACGCATAGAGCATAAGATCGAGAAGTGTGATCCCGTGTGGAGTTTTGATGCCTAATTTGTTTAGCTTATGAAGAAGAGCTTTGCCGTCATAGCAAATAACCTCTCGCTTTTTGTCAAACAAACTCTTTAACCCATCATCCGTGTAAGAAATAACGTATGATTTTTCTCCGTCGAATACGTTTAGTCCATCTTCAAGCTGAAGTATGGAAATTCTTTCGCTTTGCGCGAATGAAATAGTTGATGCTTTTGTAACACAGTTGAAGATTTCTGACTTATCGATTGCGTTTACAGGTGTCGAAATTGTGCTGTTTGACAGCTTTTCTTTACATTCTTGCGTATTTTGGGTCAATTTGAACTTGCTTATAAATGAATTGAGCTCTAATTCGGTGAACTTTTTATATAGACCTTGTTTGTCAAATCCGTTGTATGTTAAGTCTGCGAGACTAACTTCTATTGGAGCGTTGGTTTCTATTTTTGCAAGCTTTCTTGAGAGAAAAGCATTTTCTTTTCCCTCTATAAGCTTTGCTCTTGCGCTTTTAGTTATGCGTGCGTCTTCGATGTTCTCGTATATACCTTCGAGCGTTTTGAAGTTTTGTATGAGTGAGGCTGCGGTTTTTTCACCGATTCCGCGAACTCCGGGGATGTTATCCGAGGAGTCACCCATAAGCGCCTTCATATCTACGAATTGGCTTGGCAGTATTCCGTATTTTTCTTGGAACTCTTCTGTTTTCATAACTTTCGTTTCAGAATTTCCTGCAAGCAAAACGGTAATTTTGTCATCAATTAACTGGAGCAGATCTCTATCTCCGGAAAGAACGTAACTTTCGGTTTCTTCGTCGCAATCGTGCGCCATTTTTGCTACGGTGCCTTGAATGTCGTCAGCCTCGTATCCGGGAAGCTCCATAACGTGAATTCCCATAAGCTTTATGCATTCCTTTGCATCGGGAAATTGTTCTAAAAGCTCGGGAGGTGTGGGGTTTCTTCCCGCTTTGTATTCCGTAAACATTTCGTGCCTGAACGTCGGATGCTTTACGTCAAAAGCAACGGCGCAATAATCGGGCTTGATAGCGTCAAGCTGGCGCGATATTATGTTTATCATTCCGAAAATTGCGTTAGTATGCTTTCCGGTTTTTGTTGTTAGAGGTCTAACTCCGAAAAACGCTCTGTTAATTATACTGTTACCGTCAATGACGAGAATTTTCTTCATTTTTATTATATATTCCTCTCTTGAACGTCATCGTTCTTCTTTTCGGAAGCTTCTTGAGAATCTTCGAGTAGCTCTTCTGCAGTTGAATTACCATCGGTGTCTTCATCGGTATTTTCTGTTATAAGAAAGCTTTCTTGTGAAAATTCGTTTTCCTCTGCGGAAGCCGCATCTTCTGCGCTTTCCGACAAATCTAACGTTTGAACCTTAGATTCGTTTTGGTTGCTTAAATCCGAAGCGAAGGCTTCGTCGATAGATAATTGAGCTCCGTCTGCATCTTCGTCAGCTTCTGATTTTTCGTACTCGTTGAGGGACTCTTCGCTTTCTTCTTCGAGATTTTCTTCGCTTTCGACAAGCTCGGAATCGTTTTCTTCTTCGTTCAGCTCTGCATAAAGCTCCAAGTATGCCTTTTTAGCTGCCTCTTCTTTGGCGTGTATATAACTTTTGCGAGCCGATGCGTATTCTCTTATTGCGGGAATGCTTTCGCTTTCTTTGTCCTCGTTTAAGAACAAAGCAAGTGCGATTCTTGAAATAATGAATACAAAGAGCGCAAACGAAAGAACGTTTTCTTGGATGTTATTCGATATGGTTTCTCCGTTGATAAAATATACGGTGAGGGAGGGGATTGACGAATACGCCGTAAGCGTTGCTGCGATGAAACCGAATGCCATATACAGATTCCATTTTTCTCTGCCGAGCGAGATTCTTATTTCGTAAAGGAAGAATAACGCTGCGAATAAGAATGCCATTTGGTCCACTATTTTGTTTGGCGCATTTCTTGCAAGTGAGGAAGTATCAAAATAAAGATAGCTTGTGTAGAACGCCAAGAATAGCACATTTGCTGTTCCAAAAAAGGCTCTCATAGATGATGATCTTTTGAGAACGCAAGCGTTAAGCAAGAAATATCCAACTGAGAGACAAGCCATCGGTGCCATGAGTGATAAAACAAAGCTTGCCATATTTGCGGAAATATAATTCAAAAGCATGGGGAATGTGACGCCCGGAATCGTTAAAAATTCTCTTATTGAGAAGTTTGTTTTACTGCTTTCGATAAACGTCAAAACGGCAAAAAACATCATAGCTACGGATAAAGCGCCCGTAGGAACATAGGTGGCGGGGGTTGAAAAGTCTGCGATGAGCTTGAATTTTTTGCTTCCCGAAAATGCGTAAGTAAACATGAAAACCGACCCGGCAACCACTATTACGGAGGCGATATTTATAAGCATTTTCTTTTCAAAAAATCCCGTATCGAAGTTGTAATTGGCAAAAATTGCGGCGATTCGGAAGAGCACCGAAATTGAAATTACACCCAAAAGTGCCGGTAAATAAACGCGTTTGAGAATGGTTCTGAACTTCATTTTTCAAAAAATTCCTTCATTTATATTATATATAGCGTAGAAAAAGGACTTGTTTCTTTGAGAAAAAATATGGTAAATAATACGTCGCTTCCATAACTATATAAATAATTTTGTATTTATTTTACAACATAAATGTTAATAAATTGTAAATAAAACGAATAAAGCTGAAAAAAAGATATAAAAAACATTAAAAATAGCATAAAAAAAGGCATAAAAATACTTTTTTGTGAAAGATGCACAAAAACACGGAGATACTTTCTAACATTTTTTACTGTAAAAATGGGACTTTTTTCAAATACCTATTGACATTTATATATATTTAGTGTATAATTTAAGGGCTTGATATGCGATGACGCGGGAGGTGGCTGCTCTTTGAAGCAGGGAATTTCCGCTGAGTATGTCTGGTTATTAACCGGGCGGAGCAAGGATACTTGCGCCAAGCTTTTCGGTTCGCATTCTCTCTGCGGTAAGGGTACGCGAATCGTTTCTTAAGGGTCGGTGAAGAACCACCCGGCGCAGTGTGAAACCTATCGCCCTTCTTTACGCACAAAAATATGAAGGAGGACAGAAAAAATGGCACAGGGAAAAATCAGAGTCAGACTTAAGAGCTATGACTCCGCAATCATTGACGCCGCAGCAGCAAAGGTTGTAGACGTAGCTAAGAGAAACGGAAGCAAGGTCAGCGGTCCTATTCCGCTTCCTACCGACAAAGAGATCGTAACGATTCTTAGAGCGGTACACAAGTACAAGGACAGCCGTGAGCAGTTCGAAATGCGCACGCACAAGAGACTTATCGACATCATCAATCCCGCGCAGAAGACCGTTGAGGCTCTTATGAGCATCGAGCTTCCTGCAGGCGTTGAGATCGAGATTAAGGCTTAATTCGAGGGCAACCTCAAGGGAGCTTCAAATCCCTTAAAAATCACCACACCTCGTGGTCATGTTGGCGAGATCCGCTGAAAAGCGAAAATTCAAAGCTTGTCAACCAATAACTAATGGAGGAAAAAATGAAAAAAGGCATTATCGGTAAGAAGCTGGCGATGACCCAGATCTTCGACGAAAAAGGCAACGTAATACCCGTAACCCTGATTGAAGCAGGTCCTTGCGTGGTAGCACAGAAGAAGACCGTTGAGAACGACGGCTATGCAGCAATACAGCTTGCATACGAGGATGCAAAAGAGAAGCACCTCACAAAAGCAGAGCTTGGCCATTTCAAAAAGGCTGGCATCACCCCTAAGAAGCATCTCAAGGAATTCAGACTTGATGATTGCAGTGCATATGAAGTTGGCACCGTGGTAACCGTCGATACCTTCGCCGCAGGCGAGAAGGTCGACATCACAGGTATCACAAAGGGTCGCGGCTTCTCAGGCTGTGTAAAGAGATGGGGTCACCACATCCTTAGAATGACTCATGGTACAGGTCCTATTCACCGTCAGCCCGGTTCGATGGGCGTTATTGACCCTGCAAGAATCTTCAAGAACAAGAAGATGCCCGGTCAGTATGGTAACGAGCAGGTAACAATCCTTAATCTCGTTGCAGTAAAAATTGATGCAGAAAAGAATCTCATCGCGGTAAAGGGTGCAGTTCCCGGTTCCAAGGGCGGCATCGTATTCATTCGCGATTCGGTTAAAGCATAACGGAAGGAGGAAATCACAATGCCTAATATGAAAGTTGTAAATATGGCGGGCAAGGAAGTCGGCGAAATCACTTTGTCTGACAAGGTATTCGGCGCATCTGTTAATGAAGCAGTCCTCCACACCGCAGTAAGAGCGTACCTTCTCAATCAGAGACAGGGAACACAGTCCACACTCACTCGTACCGAGGTATCCGGTGGCGGTAGAAAGCCCTGGAAGCAGAAGGGTACCGGTCATGCAAGACAGGGTTCCACCCGTTCTCCTCAGTGGACACACGGGGGTATCGGACTTGGTCCTAAGCCCAGAAGCTACCGCATTGAGCTTAACAAGCAGACTAAGAGAGCAGCAATGTTCTCCGCACTCTCCTCTAAGGTTGCAGCAAATGAGATGATCGTTGTTGACGCTATCACCGCAACCGAGTACAAGACCAAAAACATGGTTGCTATGCTCGGCGCAGTAGGCGCAGCAAAGAAGGCGCTCGTAGTTCTCCCTGAGAACAACGATTGCGTTATCAAGAGCTTTGCTAACATTGAGGGAGTTAAG
>JAZRDI010000047.1:0-2195 GCA_045660185.1 Eubacteriales bacterium
TCGAAAGCTCGGTATGCAGAATCCGATCTACCTAAAAAATTCGGCACATGGACTGCTTAACTATCTTGACGAGCTCTTCGGCAAGGACAAGATGCCTCTTTGCAAGGAGCGCATCATAAAAATTGAACGAAACGCGTAAAACAATTTGTATTTTAACAAAGGAACGGATATGAAACAACTTGATACTTATTACAGAGCGTTAATGGAATATAAAAGGATCACGGGCTCCAATTCGGAGTGCGAAGCTTTTTCTCGCGCGCTGTCAAATGCTGAGTCCGCCGTTGAGAGTATCGAGTTAACAAGAACTGTTTGCACCGTTGACGAGGATTGGATAGAAAGAATAGAAAACGGTCTTGTCCATATTGCGAATGCAATACATGAGGAGCGTCAATTTATTCTTTCCGAGGGAGAGACCGTACCCATAGAAAAGGTAAAAAGCGTGTCCGTAGAGTCGGTAAAGCACCTTGCCAAGCATAGCAATCTCATAAGCCGCGCTCCCGTTGACGGCGAGATCATTCCCGATTCAATATACACCGTTGAGCGACTGAATGACTATACCGTTTACGAGAACCGTTTCTTATATATGCTCCTTTGCTATTTGCGCGATTTTATTTCGATACGCCTTGATAAAATTATTGAATTCTCTCATAAATACGAGGGTTCTCTTACACTTAATAAGGTACTTGATCTCGGCGGTCGTCACATTTCGTACCGCATTGACTTAACGGAGAAGTGCAAAAATCATCCCTATTTACGCGATCACAGCGAAAATAAGAACATAATAGAAAAAATATCCCTGATATTCAGAACCGTTCTATCTCTTTTGTCGACTCCTCTTATGGAGTCAGTGTCAAAAGCGTCTATGCTCAAGCCGCCCATCACTAAAACAAACGTGTTGAAGATGGATAAGCATTTCCGTGGGGCGGTAGATCTATACGACTATATAATGGCATATGATAAGCCCGGATACACGACAAAGGAGGAAAAACGAATTATTTCTCCTTTTGACGATGAGCTTTCCGACGACATTGCCGCAATATGTTTGGCTCTATCGTTTATTACCTATGAAAACACGCTTGATATCAGAGCAGATCTTGCTCACAGATATGAAGTTGAAGAGGAGCATCAAAGAGCGGCAGAAATCAAGCAATACAGCGACCAGATCGCTCAAATAAAGCGCAGAATGCAAAACGGCGAGATAGAGTCCGCTGAGTATATCCATGCCCTTGAAAAGAGATTTTGTGCGCTTGAAGCAGCTTACGAAAATACCGAGGCAATTATAGAAAAACTTGGTGCTGCTGAGCGTGAGATCTTCTCTTTACGCGCTCAAAGCACCGCTTTGAATGCAAAAAACAATAATCTTGAAGAAGAGCTTGAAGCTGATGCAAAACGTCATTTAACTGAAAGAGAAACTCTGAAGGCAGAATACGACCAAAAGCTGTCCGTGGCTGATGCAGAGCATTTGCAGCAAATTAGCGCTCTCGAAAACACATACCGTGAGGAGCTTGCACAGATGCAGCAGCGCTTGACTCAGGCGTTACAGGAAAACTATACCCTTAAAGAAGAGCGTTCCGAGCTTGTTGAAGAAAAGCTGGTTGCCGATGCACGGATGAAGGCTATTCGCTCCAATCGCGGAGAGCTTGTGGAAAGCCACACGGATAAAGAAAAATTCGATCAGCTTGAAAGAGAATACGAGGCATTCACTCGTTTTTATAAAAGCCAATGGAAAAAAGCAAAAAGGGAGATCCGCAAAAGCCTTTTGAATTTTGAGGCTTTGAGAGGACAAAAGGGTAACGACGATGAATAAAAATAAAAAAATTGGGTGGGTAGCCCTGATAATCGTTGCCATATGCATAGGAGCTTTATTGATTGGCGCGGCTATCTCGGGAGCCTTCGATTCGCTTCGCGTTGGCAAAGAGTTGATCATTATATTGGCAGTTTTTCTTGTTGCAGTCGTTGTTTTACTCGGCGCTTTGCTTCTAGTCGTTCTTTTTGCAAAAAACGACGAGCAATCTATCTTTGTAAATACACTTGAAGATTCCGCAAGCCCCACCAACAGCGAAAGCAGATTTTGTATGCTCTCGGAGATAGATGAGAAGAAGGACGAATACAAGCATAACAATTACGATCAAGAAGTAACACTCGAGAAAATCTGTGAGGACTTTCGAAGCTATGCGGCAAACGAGCTCGGGCTC
>JAZRDI010000048.1:0-56139 GCA_045660185.1 Eubacteriales bacterium
ACTCTTAATCTTGAAGCTAAACCTTCGATTAGATTCTACGTTACCGATGCCAATATTTCGTTCTACGCAAATGGTAGAAAACTTAACACGGTAAGCGGTACAGATGCAAACGGAGCTTATGTTGAGCTTGATGTTTACGCATACGTTCTCTGTGAAACTATCACTTACGGTGACGGTGGAAGCTATCATATCTGTGATTTCCTTGATAAGTCCGCAGGCGCAGATCACGAAAACCTCGTAGCGTGCTTTATTAAGTATGTAGAGAGCGCAGCCAATTACAGACTTTCTGTAATCGGAAAGTAATAAGGAAAAGTGAAGAGTGGAGAGGTGAAGATATGAAAAAATATATTAATCCCGAAATCGAAGTTGTAGAGGTTATGGCTTCGGATATTATAACAAGTTCTCCCGGAACAGAAACTCCTTGGTATGAGGAGAATGACGGAATCTGGGAAGTTAGCATCAATCCGTAATGATTGATGCGATGAAAACCTGCTTCGCAGGTTGAGGATTGGATGAATAAATTTGATTTTTTATCTAATCAATTATAAAAACGCATAAAATAAAAGCTCGAGTGGCGTAAAAACTACTCGAGCTTTTTGTTGTTATTGTTTTAATGATTTGGCTGCTGTTTTTAAAAACGAGAGAAAGCTGCTGATTGAAACGTCTTTTTCGCTTTCCGGGTTGAAATAAACGTATACCGCTTGTGTTTCGTTGAAATCTATTACGTTAAGCGCGGTGAGATTTTTCTCACTTTCATCGCGCAGTGCATTTTTTGAGCCGAGAAGCAATCCCATTCCTGCTTCGGTGTATCTTATCAAGCACTGTCTGTCATTACTCTCAAGGGATACCTTGGGAATAAATCCGTTTTTCGAAGCGTGCTTTTCCAAAACCTGCCACATTCTTCCGCCCTTTTGCGATACCAAAAAGTCATACTCTTTTAAATCCTTGAAGGTCAGAACTCGGTTGGTATTTGCCAGCGGATTGATTTTTGACGTTTTAACGCATATTTCCTCAATATTCAACAGAAATCCTTCCTTGTTTGGATACAGATTGGTTTGCTCGTCTATTATAATGTCGAAATGCTCTGATTTTGAAATCAAAGCATCGTGCGAGATTTCGAAACAAACGTGAGGAAATTGTTTTTTGTACTGAATAATCAGCTCCGTAATCCATTTTCTGCGCGCCTTAATAAGTATTTTTATCGTCGATCTTTGAGATGTTTCTTCTGTAATTGTGGTTACGGTTTCATTAATTTTTCTGAATATATCCTCAACCATTCCAAAAAACACGAACCCTTTTTCGTTTAGAGTTATTCTGTTTGATGATCTGTCGAAAAGCTTTGTGCCGAGTTCGTTTTCAAGACGCTTAACAGATGCCGAGACTGACGACGTCGGTACCATGTGTTTTTTCGCCGTCAACGCAAAGCTTTCATTCTTTGCGCTTTCATAAAAATAACGTAATTGTAAGAATTCCATTTAATCACCTCACGTACATTATACCACAACTTTAAAGTTATAGCAAGAGCATTTTAAGTAATTATTGAAAATGTACCAAAAAAATGTTATAATTTGGGTATAAACAATTTAAGAAGGAAATTATCGTGAAAGTATGTATTATACAACCTGAATATTCTTCTGACTTTTCAAAGTTAGACTATTGCTTTGACGAACAGCTGAAGCTGATGGATCGTTGCGATGAAAGCATGGACGTTATTGTTATGCCCGAAGCGTGCGATGTGCCGTGTTTTGCGGGCTCAAGGGAAAACGCAAGGCTGTCCGTTTCGAAGTTTAATAAAGTAATTTTAGATAAGGCGTCAGAAACAGCCAATCGCTGCAATGCTATCGTCTGCGTAAACGCTCGTTCGTACGAGGAGAGTCCCGCAGGTAGAAATACAACCTACGTATTTGACAGAAGCGGAGCGGTTATAGGAAAGTATTTCAAACAACATTTGACTTTTGGAGAGGTTAGAAATTTAAAGTTAGACAGCGATTATACGTTCGAGCATTCCGAGCCTACGGTTATTGAAATCGAGGGAATACGCTTTGCATTTTTGACGTGCTATGATTTTTATTTCTATGAAATGTTTGCAAATATAGCCCGTCAGAACGTTGACGTTATCATTGGATGCTCTCATCAGAGAACCGATTCTCATCTTGCGCTTGAAATCATAACGCAAAATCTTGCCTACAATACGAATGCTTACGTTCTTCGTTCTTCGGTTTCTATGGGTGAGAATTTAGAGATTGGCGGATGCTCAATGGTCGTTGCGCCAAACGGAGAAATTCTCGCTAATTTAAAAAGCCGTATAGGCATTGAAACGGTGGAAATAGACCCTAAAGCAAAATTCTATAAGCCTGCGGGATACAACAATCCTTCGTCGCCTCATTATGAGTATATAGAGATGGGAAGACGCCCCTGGAAATATCGTCCCGGCGGAAGCGCCATCGCGCGTTACGATGAATTTATGCCGTATCCAAGAGTATGCGCTCATCGCGGATTTAAGAGTATTTTGCCCGAAAACAGTCTTGCGGCGTTTGGCGCCGCCGTTGCAATGGGTGCGGAGGAAATCGAGTTTGATCTTTGGAGCACTAAGGACGGCGAGGTTGTTTCCATTCACGATTCCACGCTTGACAGAGTTTCAAACGGGACCGGAAAAATCGGAGATTATACTCTTAGTGAGCTTCGTGAATTTGATTTTGGTGTTAAATACGGCGAAGCCTTCCGCGGAATGAAAATTCCCACGTTTGAGGATATCTTAAAGAAATTTGCATGTCACTGTGTAATGAATATTCATCTAAAGACCGCCGGTGAAACACCGCAGTTTCTTGATAAGGTAGTTAAGCTTATTAAGAAATACGATTGTGAAAAATACGTTTACTTCATGAGCGGAGACGATGAACTTCTTGAGAGGCTTCAAAAAGAATATCCCGAGATAACTCGCTGCTGCGGTGGTGGAAAAGGCAAATGGGAGATAGTGGAGCGTGCTATAAAATACGGCTGTAAAAAGCTTCAGTTTGTCAAAAAATATTTCAATCAGGAAATGGTAGATAAGGCCCACGAAAACGGCATTATATGCAACGTTTTTTGGTCGGACGATCCCGAGGAAACGAAGAGCTTTTTGGATATGGGGATAGACGTTATTCTTACTAACGATTACCACAATATATCAACAATTGTTGACAAAAGAGATAAATATATAACCTACTGAAATAAAAATATAATAAAAAAACAAAAACGAAAAGGAGAAAAACAATGAAAAACAGAAAAACATCAAAAATTTTCGTTATAGCATTGCTTCTTATCTCGATTTGCTTAAGCAGTGTTGTTTCGGTATTTGCATCATCCGGCACGGATGCACAGAGTACTGAAAACGAAACCATTACAACGAAATACGGTACCGTTCCAAGCGAGTATCAAGACAAGACCTTCGTTGCATTCAGCGAGGGTGTTTGCATCGGTGCGTCAGACGTCTTTAACGGTAAACAAAGCGCGGAATCCATCATAACGCTTGCACTTGGTAAGAATTATACCAAGGCGGGCAAAAACGTAGAGATAGTTATGCTTAAGGATTACGTTGCTCCAAGCGAGTATCACGATAATCTTGCTCAGGCTCAGGCAACGATTACGCTTGATCTTAACGGAAACACCTTCTACGCACACAACCACATGTTCAGACTTACTCCCAAGAGTAACGACTATAACACAACGATAAATCTCATAAACGGAAACGTTGTGCTCAAAAATACACCTATATTACGTGCGGGAAGCTATGCGAATCCCGCAAAGATATTTACGGTCAATTTTGAGAACGTTAATTTCTCCTTTGCAGAAGGATCGGCTGTAACCAGCATGGTGGTTGGATATACTAAGGGCGCAGACGTTGTCTCTAATTATGAGTTTAACTTCAAAAACTGCGTGTTTGACGTAAGAAAAGCGGCAAATCACGTTACTCTCTTTGAAGCAAACGACCCTGTTGATAAGTATCCTACTCCCGCAAATATGACCTACACGGTTGAGGACTGTAGAATAATTGCAAACTCTCACGACAGCTATACGGTATGGGGCGTGTTTAACGAAAACTCCAGATATACCGAGAAGAATTTGTCTCGTGAGATTCAGATAAGCATCTACGAGGAAGACTTTGATTCGATAGAGGGCAAGGTTGAAATCAGAGAGGGCAACAACATCTTCGGCGCGGCAAAGGGATGGATATTTACTAAAAAATCCACCACCGGCGAGGCTTACATAGAGAACGGCAGACTTTATTTCTCGGGTACAGGCTACGACGTTATTTACCGTGACGGCGGTGAAACGTGGGGTAACTATACCGTCGAGGCGGATTTGTGCTATACCGATGAAAACGAAGGCTGGGGCGGCTTGCTTTACAACGTTCAGAGCGGTACTAAGTTCCAGAAAGCAGGAATAACCTTAGCTAAAAGATATTCGCTTAACGGATATAACGGAAAATGGACTAACGATAAGAGCGGAGTTAACAAGGGCTTTACGCTTGACGATAGCGTTGATTTAAGAAATGGCACTCCCTTCCGTATCAAGGTCACCGTATACAATAAGTCTGCATATATGTATTACGCAATGCTGAATGAAGACGGAACAATGCAGACCGATTATATTCATCTTTTGACTATCAACAACATCCCCGCAGATGCGCAGACGGGATCTATCGGATTTATGCTCTCTAAGGACGGTCACAACAGCATGTGGATAGATAATATCAAGTGCTATTCCGAAACTCTTGTCAGCTACTCCGAGAACTTTGATTCTTACGGCGATCTCACGCTTACCGAAGATGCCAACAACACCAGCATGGGTGTATACTTTGAAAAAAGCGATTCGCTCGCAAGCGGCGGCGCTGAAATAAAGGACGGCGTTCTTCACCTCAGCGGAGGCGGTAAGGACTTTAATGCTGTCTTCTTCAATATGGGTAAGAACTGGACAAACTACGTTCTTGAGTCCGATTTTACTTACATAAAGGAAGCGAATAATGCGGGATGGGGCGGACTTTTGTTCCGCGCTACCGATGTAAATACCTTCTGGAAGGGGGCGATAAATACCGCAGGAAAAGGTACTTTGAACTCCCAACTTAACGGCTCGTGGTATAAAGATAGCAACATAAGCAAGGAATACAGCGGTGGAGCGGTTGACTACGAAGAGACCATTCGTATAAGAATAGTTGTTAACGAGAAGGTTGCAGAGCTTTACGCCGCAGAGTGCGTTGACGGTAAGCTTGGAGAATGGGTGCACGTTATGACTACTGTAAGCGAGGATAAGTTCGCCGGGGAGCATATGACGGGTACCATAGGTATTATCGTAGGCGGTTCAAACAATAGCAAGGAAAAGCACATCTGGGTAGATAACATAGAAGTTAGCCGTATTATAGGCGCAGATAGATTGGCTGAAGCACCCAACGCGGCAGTTATTTATGAGCCCGAAACGGGAATAGTAAATCCTCCCGTAGTAGTTGAAAAGCTTACCGATAAGCTTCCTTCCGTAGACGGCGAGCGTGCGGCAGTCGTAATAGTAGAGCTTGACGGCTCTCTTAACGTTATCGGTGAAAACGGCGAGGTTGTTACGAGCGCTTCCGAATTTATCGATACCTACAGAAGCTCGCTTATTCCCGCATTCGTTGTTGACAGCGTGGCTGAAGCTGATGCTTTGGCAAACCTTATAAACGAAAAAACTCTTATAGACTGCTACGTTGTGGCAAAGGCAGAAAACTCTGAGCTCGTTACAAGAGTTCGTACCGCATACAAAACCACGGGATTGATAAGCGGCGCTTTGATATTTGACGATCTTAATTCGCCCGAGGCAAGACAGAACGCAAGAGCTCTCGTTGCTGACAGCATGAGCTACGTTGCGATTTCCCGCGCTCCTCTTACCGAGGAAGCTGCATTCTACTTCGCTGCAAGACAGATTGCGGCGTGGAGCTTTGCAGATAGCACCGCTGAGGTTTACAGAGGTATCGCAAACGGATATCACGGTATCATCAGCGAGGACGTTTCTGTAGTTTACGACGTTTACGAAAGCATTACCGAGACCACGGTTAGCGGAAAGACCGTAGTTATAGCGCACCGCGGAGCAAATGCCAGCGCCGAGGTTCCTTATCCTGAAAATACTCTTATGGGTATAAGAGCTGCTAAGGAGATCTGGGGCGCCGATGCAATTGAAATAGACTTCGGTCTTACAAAAGACGGATACATAGTGATTATGCACGACAATACCGTAGACAGAACCACTAACGGTACGGGTGATGTTTCGACTCTTACATTAGCCGAAATTAAGGCTCTTACGGTTGATTACATTGCCGGAAAAGAAACTACGGTTCCTACTCTTGAAGAGGTTCTTCTTCTCGCAAAGGAGCTTGACGTAGTTCTTTACTGTCACGCAAAGGATAAGACGGATGCAAATATTGCGGCATTCTGCTATCTCGTTGAAAAATACGATTGCGCTGACAGAGTTTTACTCTTCCAGTCCTCTTTGGAGACTTTCAATTCTCAAACGGATCGCGTATACTCGGGAACCGCTTATGAGCTTGAAAATCACCCTGTAATGATAGACGGAATCGTCTGCACCGCAGGAAATCAGAGTATACTTTCAAGCTATGCAACCCACGTTGAGGGTGTTATAGCAATGCGCGAATGCTTGAATAAATACAATTATCAGCCGCTCTTCTATCCTTACGGAAATCAAGGCACTATGTGGAATGCGGAAACCTTCTACTATCAGCTTTCTGCTCGCGGATTCGTTAATACTCATTCTATAACTGACGGTCAAAGCAAGATGGACAAGCTTGCTCTTACCGAGTCTGGCGCAGTGGGGTGGCTTACGAATAATCTCCACCTTTGCGACGATTATCACTATGCTATAGATCTTACCGGTGAAAATTTCACATTGAAAATAGGTGAAACGATAAACACCTCTAAGTTCTTGAAGCTTATCAAGGGGACTGAAAATGCAAATTGCGGAATCGTTCAGCTTGACGGAAAAGAACTTGTTGATGCCGGTGATGGTTATACTCTTAACGAGGTGGGTACTGTTACGGTTGCTTATTATGCAACGCGAACGACCGACGGTGGTAGCACGTATAGAGTTTACAGTGAGCCGGTTAATATTACATTTATTTCTGAAAATTTTGTTGCTTTTACTCCCAAAACCAGCATAACTCTTTCCACTGCTCTTATTTACAACGTATATATTCCTGTATGCGAAGAGCTGAAGAACTTCACTCTTGATGGTGTCAAATATGCAGATATGACAACTCTTGTTGACAAAATTGTTACTATTGACGGCGCTAACTACTATCTTATCTCGATAGAGCTTCATTCTGCAGAGGCGGCAAGAGATATAATTCTTAACGCAACTGTAAATGTTGATGGTAAGGATTATAGCGGCAAGTGGACTATGAGCATACCCAAGTATGCTAAGAAGGTAATTGAGCTTTCGAGCACTACTAAGGTTGAAAAGCAGCTTGCAAAAGACGTTCTTGCATACGTTCAGGCAGCTTATAACTACTTCGTAGACTTCAACACCGAAGAGGAAATCGCAAGAGTAAACGCTCTTATTGATTCCATTCTTGTAATTGGCGGCGATTACGACGGCACACCCGTGTTAAGCGGTGCAACCAATACCACTGCTCCTGTAACCGCAGTAACTCTCAATCTTGAAGCTAAGCCTTCAATTAGATTCTACGTTACCGATACCACTGTTTCCTTCTATGCAAACGGTAAGAAACTTAACACGGTAAGCGGTACGGATGCAAACGGCACATACGTTGAGCTTGACGTTTATGCCTATGTTCTCTGTGGAACTATCACCTATGGTGACGGCGGAAGCTATCACATTTCCGACTTCCTTGATAAGTCCGCAGGCGCAGACCACGAAAACCTCGTAGCGTGCTTCATTAAGTACACCGAAAGCGCAGCCAACTATCGCAACGCGGTCGTTGGAGTTGAAAATTGAAAGTTGAAAATGGAAAATTGAAAGGAGAAAACTAATGAAGAATTATATTAATCCCGAAATTGAAATTGTAAAGCTTTCAATTAATGACGTTATTACAACCTCGCCCGGAACCGAGACTCCTTGGTACGAGGAGAGTGACGGTATCTGGGAAGTTAGCATCAATCCGTAATAGATTGATGCGATGAAAACCTGCATTGCAGGTTGAAGGTTATATGAAGAAATTTAACTTGTTTTTAAAAATATAATAAAAACACCGGGCTTTCAGTTCATATCATAGCTGAAAGCTCGGTGTTTTTCTTCATAAACAGAAAGTCCCAAAAACGCGGTGGGAGAGAAAACGGAAAGAAACGTCAATGATTACTTTTTCTGAATCCTCCGGGCGATATTCCAACCTTGCTCTTAAAGATCTTTGAAAAATGATATTCCGAAGAGAAGCACAGATGGTTTGCTATCTCGGCAAGTGTTTTATTGCTGTTCACGAGAAGATGCTTCGCTTTTCCTATCCTAAGTCCGATAAGATAATTGTAAGGGGTAGTGTTGTATTTCTTCTTAAACTGCCTTGTGATATCATTTTTCGAGCGGAAGCATTTTTTTGCGATATCGTCGATCGTTATATGCGTCGTGGTTGAATTGTCCAATAAAAATTTAACCTTACACGCAACGTCAACGGCATTGAGGGTAATATTGTTTTTCTTATAGAGCGCTATTTCCATTATAGCGTTGAATACGAGCTTGCTGATAGGTATGCAAAGATCGTCGTTTGTTATATATAGTTTTTCAAGATTGAACAGCTCGTTGAAAAACTCGGAAAGATCCATACCGCGTATGACTCTATCGTTCACGTCGTAGGCTTTGAGTACCTCGGTAAAGAAAAATCCTGTGGCAAAATTGATCCAGTATTTTTGGTAAGGCTCGTCTTTATCGGCGTAGTACGTACAAAAGTCACCGGGATGTATGATATACGTATCTCCGGGACCAACCCTATATTTTTGATCGTTGATCTCAAGATATCCGTATCCAGATACGACGTATTCGATTATAAAGCACGGAGATGGCTCGCGCTTGATATAGTAGTTTTCGTTAGGGTGCGTAATTCCGAAACGGCTTATTCTCAGAGGGATATTTTCTATCTCAAAGTATGGAGAAAACGTTACTTCGTTTTCAAGTCCGCGAAATTCGCTTATGTGTTGCTTTTGTATAACGTTAAAATCTTCATATTTTCTCATATCTCGTTACCGAACAGTATTTTTGTTGTGTGTTTTTTGATATCTTTTGGTGTTTTTTTGTGTTTAAAAAACATTTTGTTTGGCGCTGTTTCTCTGTATAATTATATTATAAGGCGCGAAATAAGTCAATAACTAAATAAAAAAACATTTTCGCCACCTTAAAAAAATATACAAAAATACAAAGGAAAAATGAAATGAACAAAACGTGTTTGAAAAGCAAAAAACTTTTGGTGTTATCGTTAGTAGTGTTCATAACGTTACTTTCGATATGCTTTACGGCATCGGTATTTGCATCTGAAAATGCGGATAACGTTTGGACGTTTTCTGCCGGTAACGTAGCAGATCCCATGTACGTAAAGGAATACTTTACCGAGATCCCCGTAGCATACGAGGCCGAGGTGAATTTTGAATCGAAAACTTATTCTACCGCATCTCCAATCATTGCAAACTATCCCAATAACACGGGATTTGATTGCTTTGGCTTTGAGATACACGCGTCGGGAAATCCCGCTGTTTATTACTACGCTTCGTCGTATGACACCTCTACGAACAAGGTTACTCAGCTTAAAAACTACGTTCGCTTTACAGAGTACGACGTCAGAGGTAAGGGATGGGTGCGTATCTCCGTAACTGACGATGTTATGGACGGCAATCACGTATATACGCTCTATGTAAACGGTGAGATGAAGCAGCAGTTGACCCAGACGAATTACGAGGTGGACGCTCTCTATTCACAGGGAAGCACGAGAGAGCTTTCTGTAGGAACGGACGGAAAGAACTATTTCAAAGGACAGCTTCGCAACGTTGCAGTTTACAATAAAGCGCTCACGAAGTCCGAGCTTGCAAATACGGCAAGAGAAAATTTGAATGCCGGAAACGAGAAGCTTGAGGCGTATTATGATGCGACTATGAGCGGTAATGCCGTCGGATTAATCAAGGATCAGACCGCAAACGGCCACGATGCATCTAAGGCTTTCTTTGAGAGAAAGAACGAGCTTAAGGATTACGCTTATTCATTCGCGTTCGTTGGTGACACTCAGTTCCTCGTTGAGCAGGATGTTAATAGCAGCACCGATAAATATACCGCCCCCATATACGATTGGATTGTTGCAAACAAGGATTCAAAGAAGATACAGCGCGTTATCGGTCTCGGTGACATAACCGACGATAACAAGGACACGGAGTGGGCGTATGCGGTCACGCTTCATAAAAAGCTTAGTGACGCTAATATTCCTTACGCCGTTATTGCCGGCAACCACGACGGCATTAACAAGCTTGATACCTATTTTGGCGTTCTTCCCGAGCTTGTCTCCGAGGTGGACGGCTATTATTCCGGAAGCAGCCTTGGAAATTACTATATGAAGTTTGAGGTTGGCTCGCATAAGTATATGCTCGTTGCTCTTCAGTACGGAGCTGACGACGGAGCTCTCGCTTGGGCAAACAACGTTGTTGCTCAAAACCCTGACAGAAGAGTTATCGTTATAACCCACAATCTTCTCGGATATGAGGGACAGTGGACCGAAGTTGATACGCGCGAAGAGTCCACGACTAACGTAGAGCCCAGCGAAAGCAGCACGAGAAACAACGGTATTGATATGTGGAACGAATTTATTTCGCTCCATGAGAATATCATCATAGCGGCTTGCGGTCATATTTGCCCCGAGCATATCAAGCATCGCACAGACGTTGGTGTCAACGGAAATACCGTCAACACATTCCTTATTGACCCTCAGGGACTTGACAAGGCTACTGAATATAAGACGGGTATGGTAGCTATGTTCTACTTCTCTGAGGACGGAAGTGACGTTCAGGTTGAGTACGTTTCCACCTACAAGACGCTTGAGGCTCAGGCGGCAGATCCTTCGGCAGACGACGTTCTTTTCCATGAGATAAATCAGTTCAGCGTTAAGATCGACTACGAGCAGCCCTCCGCAAATGCGACTGCATACGGCGATCTTCCCACGAGCGTTATCGAGGCAGGAAATAAATTCGCTATTTTTTCAAACGGTGAATTTAAGGGCGCATATATGAAGTGGAACGCAGCAACTCAAGCGCTTGCCGATTACTTTAAGGTAAACAAAAACGCAACTGTTCAGCTTCTTTTACTTGGTGACTACAACAACTCGGGAGATTCCATTGTTATCAACGCATTAAATTACGCTAACGGAAACCTCGTTATTGACCTTAATGACTATACGTTTACAGTAAATGCTACCTTCCTTAATCTCAACAACTACTACGATATAAACAATTACGATTCCTCGAATATCGTAATAAAGAACGGTACCGTTCTCAGTGGAAACCGAGCTGTTATTGCTAACCAGATAAACAACGTGGGAAGCAACGGACAAAGCTACGCGTCTGAAAAGACGTGGAATCTCACGTTTGATAACGTAACTCTCGGATACGGCTCGGGCTTCAAGGCTTCTACCCCTGCGTTCTATGACGCGTTTAAAAACTCTGCTACCGCAGATGCGAGTCAGCTGGGCGCAAAAACGAATATAACCTTTAACAACTGCACGTTCGATCTTAAAACCAACAGGTCCGATGCCAATATCAAGCTCTTCGATCTTGAGGATGATATCAATAAGGTGGACGTTTCCGTTAAGATAAACGGCGGTGAGATACTTGCCGATATAGCGGATCTTGCTAAGGTTACGTTCTATACGCTTAACAACGGTGCTGATACCGATAACTTTGTATTCGGTGCGAACGCCGGCGGTGCCTTCGTTAAGCTTAACACTCATACCACCGCAAAGAATTACGCACATTACTCCAAAGCCTTGCCCGCTACAGACGGAGACAGATACTTCGTTGAGATCTCGGATAACGGATCGGGCGCGGTTTACGAGCTTCGTAAGATAGAGAAAACGTATGAATACGAGCTTTCCGACGGAAGTGTAAAGAAGGTAAGCTTTGACGACGCTAAGTATCTTTCAAACGTTGATTATCCCGGGCTCTTCGATACTAAGAATTATCCCTTTATCGTCTTCGATCAGTCGGGAAAATATTACGGCGTATACGATTACCTCTACAAAAATCAGTCCGGCAGCGCTATGTCAAACGCTATATACAGCGTTCTCAACACCAAAGAGGCAGACGGAAAATATTCTCATAACGAGGGCAATACCGCCTATATACTTATGCGCTCGGATTACACTATGAGAACGTATAAGGATTCAAACGGAGCTACCAAGGCAGAGTATTTCAACAATCTTGCTCATGCAAGAGGCAAGGTAGTTATAGATATGCGCGGTTACTCGATCGTAGCCGATAGCACGAGAACCACTGAAATATTCTTATCAGACGTCAAGACATGGACGGGAACCTCGGATGGCGTGACATCATTCAATAGCTATTACGAGATCAAAAACGGTACGATAAAAACGTACAACAAAGCTGCGTACGTAATTTCATTCAAGGCAAGCAACGGAAGTGACGTATCGAATAAGCTTATGAGCTGGAACTTTGAAAACGTAACGTTCGGTGTCGTTAACGGAAACGCAACCACTCAGTATCTCTTCCACGTAAAGACGGCGGAAAACACCGGGTCATCTGTCCAAGCTCCCGTTGATCTTAAGCTCAATGACTGTACGTTTGATTACAGAGTTGCTCCAAACGTAAACGACTTCAGAATAATAGGTCCGTATTTCCACGTTAAAAATGCGAGACTGAAGGCTAATATTGAGGTAAACGGCGGAAGCCTCTTGGCAAACAGTGTCAATAAGATTTCTCTCGCCGTATTCGAGCATGCTTATAATTGTACGTTAAGCTTTGGTCCCGGAAGCGACGGAAAGTATTTCTCCGTAAACGTTCCCTCGGGTGTATCCATAAGCAAATTCAGCACTAAGATTAGCGGTACGTTTGACGGGCTCAAGACGAAAAACGGAACGGAATTGACGTTCGTTAGTGTTGCACAAGAGGGCGGAAACGTTCTTTACAGACTCAGACCTGTTGCAGTATCTGATTTGGATTATGCACCAAAAATGAGCATCACTCTCGGAAATTCGTTTGTTATGAACGTCTACGTTCCGGTAGATTGCACACAAAAGTTTACATTTAACGGCATAACATACGATTTGTCGAGTGATTACACAGGAGTTATAGAGACAATAGACGGAAAGGGTTATTACCTTGTGCAAGCACCTCTCGGCTCGTCAGAGGCGGCTAAGAGCGTGAAGCTCGTAGCTAACGTTTCTGTGGCAGAGGGCAGCGCTGTGGCAACGTTCACCTTGTCGATCCCCACTTATGTAACGAAACTTATAAATGGCGGCAGCGAGATAGAAAAGACTCTTGGCTATGACGTTCTTGCATATATCAAGGCGGCATACGAATACTTCGGCACGGATCACAATTCCTCTAATGAAATAGCAAGAGTAACTGCTCTTGTCGACTCTATAATAGGTGATTATAAGGCAACACCCGTGTTAAGCGGTGTAACTAATACGGTATCCCCCGTGACGAGTGTAACTCTTAACCTCGATGCGAAGCCTACTGTTCGTTTTTACGCAACTGATGTTAGTGTAAGCTTCTATGCAAACGGTAAGAAACTTAACACGGTGACGGGTACTGACGCTGTATATGGTGCATACGTAGAGCTTGATGTTTACGCTTATGCACTCGCGGAAACAATAACCTACGGTGACGGCGGAAGCTATCACGTATCCGATTTTGTAAACGGTGCTAAGGAAACCGACCACGAAGCTCTTGTAAATGCATTTGTTAAGTACGTAGAAAGCGCAGCAGCTTACAGAAACTCCGTAGTAAATAAGTAATAAAGGAGGTAAAAAATGAAAAAGTATATGAACCCAAAAATTGAAATTGTAGCGCTTTTGAAAGACGATATTCTCACTACCTCCCCTGGAACTGAAACTCCTTGGTATGAGGAGAGTGACGGTATCTGGGAAGTTAGCATCAATCCGTGATGGATTGATGCGATGAAAACCTGCTTTGCAGGTTGAAGGTTAGATGAAGAAATTTAACTTATTTTTAAAAATATCTACCAACAAAAAAGGACAGAAAGCGTTGAACTCTCTGTCCTTTTTGTTGGTAGGTGAAACGTTCCAAACCTGTTCTTTGGAGTATGTATCATCACACCAAGCTATTTTATGTTCATTGTGTTTTTTGTAATTAGTCACCAAACGAAATTCCGGTATTGCGCGCAGTTTTTACTACGAAGCCATTTGGGTCAACGTTATGGCTTCCGCCTTTGCTGGTTTCGCCGGTTGCACCGCTTCCCAACACCTTTTCAAGAGAAACGGTTTGAGGAACTGCGTTATAAATGGTAACCATTTCACCGCTCTTGCCATCAAACAAAGCATCTACCGCAAGAGAGCCGAGCTTCGTGCAAAGGCTTCTGTCATACTGGCAGGTTTCACCGCCGCGCTGTGTATGACCGATATTGGTCGCACGAACCTCTTTGCCGCCAAGCAAAGCTTCAAGCTGAGAAGCCAACTGATCACCAATACCGCCGAGACGAATGGTATCAGCGCTGTCAGCAACAATCTTTTTAATAACAACGTCGCCATCCTTGGGTTTTGCGCCTTCGGAAACAACGATTACGGTATCGTTAAGTCCCTTCGCATCACGAGCCTTGATAACCTCAACGATTTTGTTGACGTCATAAGGAATTTCGGGCAAAAGAATGATATCTGCGCCACCGGAAAGACCGCCCTCAAGAGCAAGCCAACCGCAGTTTCTACCCATAACTTCAAGAATCTGCACTCTGTCGTGCGAGAAAGCTGTTGTTCTTACTCTGTCAACCGCCTCGCAAATTACACCGAGAGCAGTTGTAAAGCCGAATGTAATGTCAGCGTAGGAAACGTCATTGTCTATTGTTTTGGGAACACCGATTACGCGAACACCCTTTCTGGCAAAGTCGCGCGCGCTCGTAAGAGTGCCGTCGCCACCGATTACCACAAGGGCATCAATTTTAAGATTCTTAAGATTCTGTACAGCAACGTCGCTTACATCCTTGTGTTGAACGTTTCCGTTTTCATCACGGTAAGCGTAGTTGAAAAGGTTATCCTTGTTAGAGTTCTTAAGGATTGTTCCACCTTGGTTTAAAATGTGCGTTGTGTTTTCGGCAGTAAGCTGCATATAATCGTTAGCGTACAATCCTGCATAGCCCTTTTTGAAGCCGATTACCTCACAACCGTATTTGTTAATTGCAGTCAGCGTTACAGCTCTTACAACCGCATTCAAGCCGGAGCAGTCACCGCCTCCGGTCAAAACGCCAATTCTTTTAATTTCAGGCATTTTTTTCTCCAATCTATTTTGTCATATTTTTATAAACATAAAATCGCATCGCGCCGTTTTTATCTTTGAAAGTTCATAGATATAATTCCTATCTTTAAGACAGGTTTCTTGCTTTTTATCTTTGAATCGATCATTGAATTAAAACGTCTATAGCTTGCAACCATATTATCAAACCGGTATTATAACCCATAAATTATAGCATATTTTTTAACGTTTTTCAACATTATTTTTCAAAATAATATCACAAAATTGAAATATTAAAATGTTTTTTTGTTTTTTTGCCATGCGGTTAACTATCAATAATATAGGATCAATAACGTTGAATATATAGTTCGTTTTTTTGATATATGTTTGTTTTATATAAAACGAGCATTCTTTTTTGGGTAAAAAAACAATTTATGTAAGATTTATTCAACAAATTTTAAAAAGATTATTGAATTTGACGATATAAAGGAATATAATAAGTAGGATAAAAAGTTTTTTCGTTTTAATGCGGGACATTAATATGATAGTCTGCGAGGTTTGTAAATTTACGATCCGATTTGCAGGAAGAAATAATAGATAGAATGAGGCATTGATGCTAAATGGAAGGTAATATTTTTGATATTCAGCGTTTTTCGGTTCATGACGGACCCGGAATACGTACTACGGTATTTTTAAAAGGTTGTCCGCTCAAGTGTTTGTGGTGTCATAACCCCGAGTCGCAGAGGGTGAACAATAATCTTGCGCTTTATAAAAACAAGTGTGTTGAGTGCGGAGCGTGTGTAACCGCATGCCCTAACGGCTGCCACAGCTTTGACTCTAACGAGCATATCATTGACAGAGCAAGATGCAACGAATGTGGTGTATGCGCCAAGGCATGTCCGTTTGGAGCACTTGAAATGTTTGGAAGACGTGAAAGCGTTGACGTGATATTAGAAGAAGTTCTTCGTGATAAGTCGTTTTATAAAAACTCGGGCGGCGGTATGACCGTTTCGGGCGGTGAACCGCTTATGCAGGGCGAGTTCTTGGTTGAGCTTCTTAAAAAAGCAAAAGAGGCGGGCGTGCATACGTGCATTGAAACGTCGGGCTTTTCAAACGAGAAAATCATTCGCGCGGTTGCGGAATATACAGATATATTCTTGTTTGATATAAAAGCGACCGATGACGAAAAGCACAAGGCATTAACCGCAGTTCCGTTCACACCCATAAAAAACAATCTCTTGCTTCTTGATTCACTTGGTGCGAAAATCGTTTTGCGCTGTCCTTTAGTTCCTGACGTCAACACAGATGAGGGACATATTGAAAATATAGCAAAGATTGCGGTTGGTTTGAATAATCTTTTAGAGGTTAACGTTATGGCGTACCATACTCTTGGAAACGGTAAATACGATGCGCTTGGAATGGAAAACAAAATGAGCGATAAGGAATCAATGACCAAGGACGAAAAGGAAGAATACATAAAGAAAATATCTGCTTGCATTGAAAAGCTTGGTGGTAAAAACATCAAGGTTTGCTAACGTCGAAAGCAACTCGCGCTTTTGAATGAAACGACGCTTTTGCAAGCTGCCTGCGTAAGAGAGCAAATGCGAATCAAACGATTATTTTAAAGCTATACCGATGAAGTGCTTATCATCTACCGTGAAGCGCTGCGCCGGTGTAGCTTTTTGTTTTTTAGGACAATAAAAACACTTGAAAAACCCGCTTATTTTTGCTATGTAAAAAAGTTTTTCTAAAAACGCGAAAAAGGGATTGACAAACTAAAGAAAGAGTGGTATAAATTAAATGCGAAAAGTAGTGCTACCGCCACCGAAATTGAAAAATTTTAAAATGAAATTTGTTAGCAAATCCTTGATTTGCCGTCGAAGCGCGGTTTGAGGTGTTTTATGAATACTAAACTGAAAATTAAGAAAAATTTTACCGAAGGACCAATCTTTTTTAGAATAACGCTGTTTGCCATCCCTCTTATGTTGACGGGAATTTTGCAGATTTGCTATAATATGGCGGACAATATAATAGTTGGTCAATTTTCAAATGACCCTGTCGCGCTCGCGGCAGTTGGATGCACTTCAAGCTTCAATAACTTAATTATAAATCTCCTTCTTGGGTTTGCAGCAGGAACCGGCGTTGTCGTTGCGCAGCTATACGGCGGTAACGAACACAGGTTGCTCGAAAGAACGGTGCATACCTCGTTTGTGTTCTCGTTTATCGGCGGCGTGGTTTTTATGATAATCGGATTGATTTTGTCAAGACCGATATTGACTCTTATGGGTACGAAGCCTGACGTTCTCGATAAAGCGGTGCTTTATATGCGAATAATTTGCTTGGGCATTCCCGCAAACTCGGTTTATAATTTCGGAGCATCTGTGTTTAGAGCTACGGGAAACTCAAAGCTTCCGCTTGCAATTCTGGCGTCTGCGGGACTCATTAACGTGGGACTTAACGTTTTGTTCGTAGTCGGCTTTGGGAAGAGTGTTGACGGAGTTGCGATGGCAACTATAGCCTCGCAGTATATTTCCGCATTCGTGGTAATAACTGCGCTTGTTTTGAAAAAGCAAGAGAGTTACGGAATTTCATTTAAGAAGTTATGCTTTGATAAGCTTCTTTTGTATCGAGTTTTGCGCTATGGAATTCCTACCGGAATACAGTCTTCCATGTTTAGTATTTCAAATATGCTTATCGCAAGCGCGGTGAACACATTCCCGACGACCACTGTTTCCGCGAATACGATTGCAAGTAATATAGATGCACTTGCCTTCACGACGATGAACAGCTTCTCTCAAGCGGCAATGACGTTTTCGGGACAGAACTGGGGAGCAAAGAAAATCGATAGAATACGAAAGGTCTATCGATACACATTGCTTCAAGTGTTTGTGTTTGGTGTGAGTGTTGGGCAGATTGTAAGATTATTCGTAAGACCGCTTGCTTCGCTTTACATTAATTCGGCAGATCCGAATTATGAAGTGATAATGGCAACGGTGCTTCAAATATCCGGCATGCTTCTTACGACCTACGTGCTTTGCGGAGTTATGGACGTTAACGCAGGATTTCTTCGCGGAATGGGATATTCATTCTCGCCGATGATAACGAGTTTGATTTCGATATGCGTATTGAGAATTTTGTGGATATATTGTATCTTCTACAATGTGGAAAGTATGAAAACGCCAATAGGACTTTACATTTCGTACCCTATTTCATGGGGAATGGCCATAATAGCGTTTTCTGTAATAGCATTTTTCGCATTCAAAAAGCTCAAAAATATGGAAATGGTGAGTAAAATTGACGTGCAGGATGAAAAACAGGTGTTAACAATGGATGCTTAAAAACGTTGAAAGTTAACACGGAGAGGATGTAGTTTGATAAAAATCGGAAAAATAGCACTGAAGCATGGGTTGTTTTTAGCTCCTATGGCTGGATATACTGATAGAGCTATGCGACTTTCATCTAAGCTTCACGGCGCGGAATATACTATCACCGAGATGGTGAGCGCAAAAGCCGTTGTTTTTGGTGATAAAAAGACGTTTAATTTAGCACGTATTAGGGCTGACGAGGGCAATGTGGCTCTTCAAATATTCGGTTCTGAACCCGATATAATGGCGCAAGGCGCGAGAATTTTGGTTGAGGAAGCAGAAAATCATGGCGGTGTGAAGCCCGTTGCGATAGATATAAATATGGGGTGTCCCGTTAATAAGATATATTCTAATGGCGAGGGGAGCGCTTTAATGAAAAATCCCGAGCTTATTTACAGAATAGTCAGGAGCGTGTCAAGTTCTGTTGATATTCCCGTCACCGTAAAGATACGTGCCGGAATAGATTTCGAGCATATAAATGCGGTTGAGTGCGCGCTTGCCGCAGAGAGCGCGGGAGCATCGCTTATAGCGGTACACGGAAGAACGAGAACACAGTTGTACGGCGGTGCTGTAAATAGGGAAATAATCAAAAATGTAAAGAAAAGTGTGCATATACCTGTAATTGCGAACGGAGATATATTGAATTCCGATGATGCGGTCGCAATGCTTGCTGAAACTGATGCTGACGGAATTATGGTGGGTAGAGGCGCGGTTGGCAATCCTTTTATATTTGATGAAATCGTTGCGAAGTTGCAAAAACGAACGTTTGTATCTCCGACACTTGAAGAGCGCATTAACGCTTCGTTATTTGAGCTCAAATGCGCAGTTGACGATAAAGGAGAAGTTTTTGCAATCCCCGAGGCAAGAAAAAAGATAGCCCTTTACTTTAAAGGCTTTAGAGGCTCGGCTAACCTTCGCGCAGGAATAAATTCTGCAACGAGTTATGCCGAAGCGGAAAAAATAATACTTGGACTTTTGAACGAAGAGATTTATTGATCTTAATTCGATTGAATTTCAAAAGGTGAAATAAATGTAATCTTAAGAGATTGTTTAAGTTACGAAAAGAAAAAATAAAGTATTCCAAGGTTAAAGAATGAAAATGAATGTAATTTTAAGCAGTTGCTTAAGTTGTTCAGAGCAAAAGATGGATTAAATTCAAACAATTTCGTAAGTTATACAGATAAAAAGGCAATTGCTTGAACATAGAAAAGCAAAAAAATAATATAAGCGCAAGATGTTGTTTGAATTGTGAAAAGTAAAATGATGAATGGCTCTCGAGCGATTGCTTGAGTTGTGGAAACAAAAAGATATTATGAGCGAGGAGTAAAAATCCTCGTTCTGTTTTTTTGTCTTTTGGCTTTGCTTTTAGATGCAGCGATAATTGTTATATTTTGGAAATCTGTTGTTGCTCCGTATAAAGAAAAAATGAGTGATTTGGCGGTGAGGTGTGAAGTGAGGTGCGTAGGTCTTGCGTTGAAAAACAGAAGATTAAAATTTATGTGAAAATAAAATTTAATCTTCTACTTGATATAAAAAACAAGCAAATCAAAAGCAGCATTCCCTTTGCTAATGTCGGGCGATGGAATTGTGCGCGTTTGTTGGCTGTTAAATTGTTTTAACTCGATTTTTTGTGAAGATCCAAATGACTCGATAATCAAATGAAACGTAGCGTTCTTATAGCTGCTAAATAAATGAAAAGCGGTATTCCTATAGATACTAAATAAATGTAAAACAGCATTGAAATCAAAGTTAGAATTTTTGTAAAATCAAAGTTGCGTTAAAGTTGGATTAAAATGAATTGAAGATAAAAAACAAGTTTAATATGGGTTAAAGCTACGATTGAGTGTAAGGTTAAAATTAAGATTAAAGTTAAGATTAAAGTTAAGATTTATACGAAAGTGAACGATGGATTTTCACTTTCAATTCGTAATATTTGTTATGCCTTCTTTGTGATTTTAAAATAGAAATAAGCATGCGCGTGTTTTATAAAATTAAAATGCTATGCTTTGCGAATCAACCGGCAAAGTTGTATAAAAAAATATAAAACCACACCGTAATGTTTGTTTTCTTATATTTTGAGAGAGGATTTGAGCGTTTTTTTGTTTGTGATGACAACGATAAAAGAATTAATCTGATGAAATGAAACCTTAAAACTCTGTGAAAAAACAACGTAAATTGTTCGTAAAATATTATATAAATCTATTTACTTTTTTCGTAATTTGTGCTACAATATTCGTAATTATATACTCATTTCTTTTCGATGTTTTTTAATTTTGAAGCAATTTGAAAAGATAATTACACAAGGAGAATAATATGAATAGACAAAATTTTAAGCCCGGTACACTCCACGCTCCGCTTCCTGCGGTTATGGCAACCGTTGGAGATATGGAGAATTCAAATATCATCACCGTTGCTTGGACGGGCATTCTTTCAAGTGAGCCTCCGCGCGCTTATATTTCGGTAAGACCGTCAAGACATTCGCATAAAATGCTTCTTGAAACGGGAGAGTTTGTTATAAATCTTACTACTGAAAAATTGGCCTACGCTACAGATTATTCGGGAATTTATACGGGTGCGAAGGTAGATAAGTTTGAAAAGCTTGGTTTGACGAAGGTGAGGAGCGCGGTTGTTAGCGCGCCTACAATCGCAGAAAGTCCTTTGGCGCTTGAATGCCGCGTTTTTGAACGTCTTAGCTTTGGAACACATGACGTATTCATGGCGGACATTGTCAACGTCAGTGCGGATGAGTCATTGCTCGATGAAAACGGACGCATTTGCTTTGAGAGAGCGGGGCTTATGACTTATGCTCACGGAGAATACTTCGCGCTTGGCGAAAAGATAGGTAAGTTTGGTTTTTCCGCGACTAAGGAAACGAAAGCTCAAATGAAGAGCGGTTCTTCGTCGGTTAAGAATCAAAACGGCGCTAATAAAAAAGAATCAAACACGACCGCCAAAAGCAAGAAAGCGAAAAAGACAGACAAAGGCGAAAATACTGAAAAAATCGACAAAGACGATAAAATGGCAAAGAGCGAAAAAGAGCCTTATTATGCCAAATTTATAAATAAACGAGGCAAAAGTCAAAACGGCAAAGGGAAGTCAAAGGGAGGACGCGGAAGATGAATAGTGAAACTATAAAGCAAACGCGAGAGAAGGTTCTTTCTCTAATTGAAAATGAGTTCGAAAGCGACGCAGCGTTTGAAAGAGAGATGGGACTTCCATCAAAAACGGTTAACAACTGGAGACGCGAGCGTTCGTCATCATTTATGAAAATGCTCCCCAAACTTGCAGACGGATTTGAGGTGAGTGTTGGTGAGCTTCTCGCTATGCCGATAACTCGCGACTCGTCTGATTTGTCTGATGATGAGGTGGAACTTCTTTCGCTTTACAGAAAGTGCGCGATTTTATCTCCGAAGCAAAAAATAGCTTTGGAGAAAACACTCGAAAGTATTATAAATTTGTATTTAAGCTCTGCACCCGAAAAGAAAAAGGGTTCGAAAAAAAGTTAATTTAAGCAAATTGCTTATATCTTTTTTACACGTTGTATAAATGATTTTTCAAAAATGTGCTGCTTTGAAGATTTTGGTGATGTGCTTTGGAAAATCTAAAATCATATTTTTGATAAGTAAAATTGCATAAAAAAACAAAGTGTTACTATACTTTGATACAATGATTTTTGTGTAATATAGCTTAAGTTGCATAATTCGACCTATTTTTCTTGACATGATGCGCAAATTTGTGTAAAATATATTTACCGAAGTGCAGATGCGCTCGTTATATATTAGCCGAGGCTCGAGAGAGCTTTCTTTTCAAAAAAGGAGGAAAGATTATGCCAACCGAAAACTCTTATAAAATAAGCACGAAGAGGAAAAATCTTTATCTTAGAGTTGCGAAAGGTCATTTTGCAACTAACCACAGCCATATAAATTATTATATAGACGTTACCACTCAAAAGACACGTCTTTCCGAGGCTCAAGCAGTTGCTTCGGAGCTTGTGAGCTACTATAATCAATCCACGATAGTTGATACTATTCTTTGCCTTGACGGTACTCAAGTGATAGGCACTTGCCTTGCGGAAGAACTTACCCGTGGTAACTTTATATCAATAAATGCGCATCAAACTATATATGTTTTGACACCCGAGCATACTGCAGGAAGTCAGCTTATATTCCGCGATAGCTTGCTTTCCGCGCTTCAGGGCAAAAACGTGCTTATTCTTGCAGCGTCCGTAACAACGGGCTATACCGCAAAGAGCGCCGTTGAAGCAATTAAATATTACGGAGGAAACGTTGCGGGAATCGCTTCAATATTTGCGACGGTTTCTGAATGCATGGGATATGTGGTTAATTCGGTATTCGACCCTAATGACCTTAAAGATTATGAAAGCTATCAATCGCACGAGTGTCCACTTTGTAAAGCCAGTCAGAAAATAGACGCGCTTGTAAATAGTTTTGGATATTCAAAGCTTTAAGTAAAATTATCTTTAAAAATAAAAAAGCCATAGATGTAAACTGTTGTTTGCAAATCTATGGCTTTTTATATTTTTTTGATTGTGAAAAAATGAAATATATAAGCGTTAATTTTGGTTGTCTAAAAACGTTATAACATCATCGGAAAGTTCAATTGTATTTGAAGTTTTTTCGCTTTGCTCCGGCTTTTGAGGCTGAAGTTTTTCGAATAGCAGAGAAAGAGCCTTTGCGAAGAATCCCTTGATTCCTCCTTCATTTATCTTTTCGGGCTCATTTGCTTTCTCTGTTAAGAATTTTGATAAAAGCGACGTTATAAATTTTGAGGATTTTTCTCGCTCTTCCGCGAGCTTTAGATTGTCTTTTGTGATAACCGATTCCCAGCCGTATATGGCCGTGCTTATTCCTTCAAGTGTTGGACCAAACGTATCGGATATTTTCTTTTTGAAAAATCCTTGCCCCATCTTTTTTTCAACAAGACCTATTGCAAACGCGGTTTTTGAATCGTTTGCAAGCGAGTCAAAGAATATCTCTGCGATTTTTTCGTTAGGATATTCTGCCATTTTAAGTGTTATACCATCGGGGGCGTGTGATATTTTAACAAAGCGTGTATTAGGTAATTCGGGAAATATGAGCTTTATTTTATAAACTTCGTTTTTATACTCATCAAAAGAGTATTCTCCAAGCGCGCGTACAATGTATTTTTCACCACCAAAACTTAAAACGTTCTCGGTGTATTCGTAAAGTCCGACGTTTATTTTATAAGCGTTTCCGCCTTCGGTCGCGGTTAGTATAATCGAGCTTTCGCTTTTTGCAATCGAAAGCTTATCAAGTCCGCCCAAAAAGTTGTTTTGCATGGTTCTGACGAAAAGCGGTAGTAAGGACGCGTTGTTGTTTCTGAAAGCGTATTCACCGAGAACGTCATTCCAGCGCGTATCGAACGGACGTCTGTTTTTGAAGCCGAAGAAGTATGAAAGTCCGCGCTTTTCCTTCATAGGCGAAATGCCTTCTCTTGTTGCTAAGAAGCTTTCGCTTACCTCTTTCAATCGCCTTATATCGCGCTTATCCGTGTTGCTTGGTATTTCGTCGGTGGATAGATGTTTTTTAACGATAGCAAGCGCGGGGCTTTGGCTGAATAGCTCATTATTTCCGCAATTCATTGAAACCACAAATCCCGAGCGCTTGGATATCCAAACGTTTTGACCGAGCATACCGTTGAGCAGGATTTCGTTTCCGTCACGGCTTACCCAAACGTGAAGTCCGTAATCGTATTCGGAGTTTTCCTTTGAAGCGTCAGAATGCGCCTGAAGCATAAGGTTTAAGAATTTTTGTGAAATAATACAAGCACCGTTAAAATATCCGCCCCCGGCTATCATTGCTCCTATTTTCAAAAAGCTTTCGCAAGAAAGATAGAGACCGAATCCGCCCTTTTCCACACCTTCAGGCCCAAGCTCCCAGAAATAATTTTCAATACCAAGAGGCGCGAAAAGCTTCTCGTTTAAATACTCCGAAAGCGTTTTACCCGTTAACCGTGTAACGATATGCGCGAGAACGAAAGAGTTCATACTGTTATATTTAAAGCGTTC
The DNA here is from genome assembly GCA_045660185.1 of Eubacteriales bacterium. GTDB lineage: Bacteria > Bacillota > Clostridia > Oscillospirales > CAG-272 > UBA1740. The sequence continues at coordinate 24,840 of JAZRDI010000048.1, forward strand.
CGAAGGGGAGAAATCAAATTCGCTTTCGAAGAACGCTTTTGTCCATTCGCTTTCGCTGATAACTCCGATTTCGGCAAATTTAACCCCGCTTTGCATAGTCAATAGGTCTTTTACGGTTATGCTTTTTGCGTTATCGTTTTTTGCTTTTATTTCGGGGAAGAATTTGATAGCCTTATCGTCAAGTGAAATTTTGTTTTCGTCAAAAAGGAAACCTATGGCAAGACCCGTGATGGTTTTTGACATAGAATGGGCGAGATGCATTTCGTTCGCAGAGTAGCCATTTGCACTTGCCTCGGCGATAACGTCGCCGTCTTTTAAAACCATAATGCTGTGCATGTTTGCACGCTCTTCGTTTTCAAGCTCCTTCAGCATCGAAAATAGCAAGGCCGCGTATTTACCGCCCGCTCCGCCTATTTTTCTTGGGAAATGTTTTTCCTCATTAGCGTTGATTTTGATTTTTGACGGCGCGTACTTTACAACGCGAGGGTCTTTGTCTTCCTTTAAACTTAAATTAACTAAAAAACGGATAGCCTTTTTCTTGTAATTTTCCATAGTACTCTCTTCAAAATTATCTTTAATTATTATACCCGAATTTATATAAAATGTGATTAGGGCGTATAAAAATAAAGGCACTGATGAACAATACCCTTATTTTAGATGATAAATAGATTTTAAATAAAAACGTCAAAATTAATGATGTCGGCAATAAGGCCGAAAAGTATTCCCGACAAAATAAGTACGCTGATTATAAATAAGTTCGCGCCTTTGTGCTTGTTGACCTTTAATAGAACGATTAGTCCTGCGCCTGAGCCAGCGAACAGACCCGAGAGCATAGTTCCGAGCGTAATGAATCCCGACGTGTAAAACTCGGTTAGCGCAACTGACGCGGAGCAGTTGGGGATAAGACCGAAAAATGCCGCAATAATATGGCTTATGACAGGTTTATCGTACATTATTTTTGAAATATTGTCATTACCGATAAAAAATATCGCCATATTGATAATCACGGTGCAAATGAAAATAAAGAGCGTGATTTTAACGGTGTGGTGGATGGCGGAATAAAGTATTCCTCTTTCGCAGTGGCAGTTATCGTTTTCGCAAAGCTCGTCGATGTCAATATCCTTTTTATCCTTGTTGAGAAGGCGGAGTGTTGCATCTAAAGCGAATCCCACTATAAGCGCTGCGGAAAACTTATAAAGAAGTATAAAAGCTATTTTTTTAGCGCCTATTTCTGAATTGCTTATAAGAAGCGGAAGCATTTCGTCGGACGTTGAAAGAAATACTGCAACGAGCGTACCCATGCTTATAATTCTCGTGCAGTATAAATTCGATGCTACCGACGAGAATCCGCACTGCGGAATTAAACCTGTTCCCGCGCCGAGAATCGGACCGAAAGGACCTGCCTTTTTCAAAAATCCTACCGTTTTATCGGATGAGCTATGCTCAATAAACTCCATAAGGAGATAGGTAAGAAATAGGAAGGGAATGAGGGGCAATGTGTCTATTATGCCGTGAAAGATGACCTCTTCCAAAAAGTGACCCACGCCACCAAGACGCTCTACTAAAAAATCACTGAAACCGGAGTGACCCGCGTGAGATGCGTGAGAGATAGATAAAGCTATTCTGTTAAACGTCATACAGACATACCTCCGTGAAGGTGAGAATGCTCTTCGGAAGAAGAGTTATCGAAGTCTTTGCATTTATCGCACTTTCCGAAGAGCATACAGCCGTATTCGAGAGTAAATCCGTCACTCTCGCGGAGCGCTGACGTAAAGCTTTCGGAAATTTTTTTATCGAGATGTATGAGCTTTCCGCAATCTCTGCATTTAAGGTGCAGATGTGATTTGCATTCGCTCGTTCCGATGTACTGATATGAGCAGTGCCTTGTCTTGCCGTCGGAAATCCTTTTGACCGCTGACTCTTCAACCAGCTCGGAAACTATTCTGTAAACCGTGCTTTTTCCCTTTCCGTCGGGGGCGACGCGCTCGGAAATTTCTTCGAGCGTAAATGCCGTATGCGAGTTTTCGGAAAGGAAATCAACGATTTGTTTCTTTTTACCTGTATTATATTTCATATTCATCCTTTTAAAATGAGAATAATTCTCAAAATGCCTATTTATGATACTATAAAAGTAAGTAAAAGTCAATAGCAAATCGTCATATTTTACAAAAATACATAAGCCAAAAAACTATTTGTTATTCTTTGGTGTGTATGAGTGCTAAAAAATCGTGCGAGTTTATCGGCAGAAAAGGCTATAAATCCAAAAAATATTTAGCACTCGACTCACAAGAGTGCTAATGTTTACAAAAAATACATAATTTAACCGTTATGTATTCATAAAAACGCAGTAAACTAATATTACACGGAAAACCCGGTTGGGAGGTGAAGATTTGAATATCGAAAAAATGACAAATAAAAGCCGTGAGGCTATAGGACGGGCAAAAGAAGAAGCTGTTAATTACTCTGCTTCAGCCATCGGTGACTCGCACCTTTTAATAGCACTTTTGTCGGACGGGGAGGGACTTATACCGTCGCTTCTTTCGAAACTCGGCAAGAACGTGCATAGCTTGCTTGATGGCGCGCGAGGTGTGGCTTCATCGCTTCCTAAAATTTCGGGCGCGGGGTATTCAGAACAGAATATCTACGTAACTCGCGAGTGTGATAAAATACTCACGGAGAGCGAAAAAATAATGAACGATATGCGAGATGAGTATCTATCGGTTGAGCATATATTTCTTGCTATGACGGATTACGCGTCGGATAAAATAAAAAATCTGTTTAAAGAACACGGAATAACGAAGAATGAGGCTCTTTCAGAGCTGAAGAAAATAAGAGGTACAAGACAGGTGACAAATGATAACCCCGAAGCAACCTACGACGTTTTGGCAAAATACGGTCAGGACCTTGTAGAGCTTGCAAAATCAAAAAAACTTGATCCCGTTATCGGAAGAGATGACGAGATAAGAAACGTTATAAGAATACTTTCAAGAAAATCAAAGAACAATCCTTGCCTTATCGGCGAGCCGGGAGTTGGTAAAACCGCAATAGCGGAGGGATTAGCGCATAGAATAGTCAGAGGCGACGTGCCCGATAATTTGAAGAATCGGAAGCTATTTTCGCTTGACATGGGTGCTCTTATCGCGGGTGCTAAATACAGAGGCGAGTTTGAAGAAAGACTTAAAGCGGTTTTGAACGAGGTGAAGGAATCTGACGGAAACATAATTCTTTTCATTGACGAGCTTCATACGATAGTGGGCGCGGGCAAAACCGACGGCGCTATGGATGCGGGCAATCTTTTAAAGCCGATGCTTGCCAGAGGCGAGCTTCACTGTATAGGAGCAACAACTCTTGATGAGTATAGAAAATACGTTGAGAAGGATGCGGCGCTTGAGAGAAGATTTCAGCCGGTTACGGTTGATGAGCCGACGGTAGAGGATACGATAGCTATCCTTCGCGGACTCAAAGAGCGATACGAGGTATTCCATGGCGTTAAAATACATGATTCAGCGATAATCGCGGCTGCAACTCTTTCAAATAGATACATCAGTGATAGATTCCTACCCGATAAGGCCATCGACCTCGTTGACGAGGCTTGCGCGCTAATCAAGACCGAAATGAATTCAATGCCAACCGAAATGGATGAAATCTCGCGCAGAATAATGCAGCTTGAGATTGAAGAGGCGGCTTTGAAAAAGGAAAAGGATAAGCTTTCCGAAGAAAGACTTTCTTGTATAAGAGGTGAGCTTTCGGAGCTTCGAAGTGAATTTAACTCGATGAAAATGCGCTGGGAAACCGAGAAGGAGGATATCCTTGCGGCGCAGAAAATTCGCGAAGAAATTGACACGGTATCCCGCGAAATTGAAATAGCAGAGGCGGAATACAACTTAAGCCGCGCTGCAGAATTGAAGTATGGACGTCTGCCCGAATTGAGAAGGGCACTTTTGGAGGCGGAGAAAAAAGAGGCCGAGAGGGAGAGTGTTTTGTTACGCGACTCGGTAGGCGATGACGAAATAGCTAAGATAGTTTCAAGATGGACGGGGATACCCGTGTCAAAGCTTGTAGAGGGAGAGCGCGACAAGCTTCTTAATATGGATTATATAATTCATAAAAGAGTTGTCGGTCAAAACGAGGGTGTTAATAAGGTTGTTGAAGCGGTAATGCGTTCAAGAGCTGGAATACGCGACCCTAAAAAGCCGATAGGTTCGTTTATGTTCCTCGGTCCTACGGGTGTTGGTAAAACCGTGCTTGCAAAGGCGCTTGCAGAGGCGCTGTTTGACAACGAAAAAGCTATGGTAAGAATAGATATGTCCGAGTATATGGAGAAGTATAGCGTTTCTCGATTGATTGGAGCTCCTCCCGGATACGTTGGATATGACGAGGGCGGTCAGCTTACCGAGGCGGTAAGACGTAAGCCCTACTCCGTGGTGCTTTTTGACGAGATTGAAAAGGCTCATCCTGACGTATTTAACGTTCTTTTGCAGCTTCTTGACGACGGAAGAATTACGGATAGCCAAGGACGTGTGGTGGATTTCAAAAATACGATAGTTATTATGACGAGCAATCTCGGCTCGGATATCATACTTGAAGGAATTGAAAACGGAGAAATAAAAGAGGATGCAAAAGATGCCGTTGATATGCTTTTGAAACGTTCCTTTAGACCCGAGTTTTTAAACAGACTTGATGAGATTATTTATTTCAAGCCTTTGACGAAGGAAAATATTCGCGCCATAGTTGATTTGACTCTTATAGACCTTGGTAAAAGACTTGCAGATAAACGCATTACTGTTTCTTTGACCGACTCAGCGAAGGATTACGTTATAGAATCTGCATACGATTCCGCCTACGGCGCAAGACCGCTAAAGAGATTTATACAGTCTCGAGTGGAAACTCTCGTTGCTAAAAAGATTATAAGCGATGATGTTGCTCCCGATAGTGAAATTGTTATAGATTTCGATTGCGGTTTGTTAATTGCTAAAACAAAATCACCGTAATGTAAATAATTGTTTCCAAAAAACAAATAAAAACGAGAAGTTTGGCTTAAAACCGAGACCTCTCGTTTTTTTAATGTTTAAGGCTATTTTTTGCAAAGTGAAAGAGTGCCTATATAAACGTTGTGATTATCGTCACACATTGCGGAATAGTATTCATCGTAGGCAAGCTCGGTGCTTTCTCCAAGTCTTACGATGATTACGTCTTTGTTCGGGAAAGTGACTATAACAAATTTTCCGTTCGAATCCTCTTTAACCTCGCTTAAAATAAAGCTGCCGTCTTCCTGGTCGTGAAGCTTGAAGCGAATGGGCGAGTTTTCTACATTTATCTCTTCGTCGAAAACGTCATCATATGTTATTTCGCCCGAATTATAAAAGGTGTATATGTATTTTAAGAGCAGTGTATAATTTTTCATAATATCCTCCCTTGAGCTAAATAATTTTAACATACCGAAGGGCGTGTGTCAAGACAAAAAGTAAAGTATTTTGATAAAGGCGAGGGGAAAGTTTTTGACTTGCATGATTTTTCTTTTCATCCAATTTTAATGAGTATAAAACTTTATAAGCTTAATTGCGTATAAAATTTTATAAATATATTGACTACGCTTTTAAAAAATGATAAACTGTTTTAAGATTCTATTTTTAAAAAATGCGCTTTGAAAACGTAAGGTACTCGAAGTGCGTTATAAAATTAAGGAGATTTTGTTATGAAGCTTAACCTTGAACAAATAAAATCAATCACCAAAGGAGCGGTGAAAATTTGGGAAAATAACGGAGCAGTTCGTTTTGCGAAATGTACCGATAGGCAGGTAGAAGCTTGGTATAAATACGGTAGCGAGATTCTTGGTCACAGAGCCGAAACCACCACCGGTGTAAGACTTGATTTCTATACCGATTCAAAAAAGCTTTCCTTTAAGACCGCTTCAGGAGATAAGTTTGAGATTTTGATAGACGGAGTTACAAGAGAAAGATATGTAAGAGGCGAGGGTGAGTACATAGAAAAGACTGTTTCGCTCGCCGACTCGATAGGCAGAGAAAAGAGTGAGGTTCGCGTAACGCTCATCTTCCCGAGCCACAGTATCGGAAGCCTTGAATATGTCGAAATAGATGATGAAGCTTATTTCAGAGCTCCCGAGTATAAGACTAAAATGCTTTTCATCGGCGACTCGATAACTCAAGGTCATAATACAAAGTTTGATTCCTTGTCATACGCTTGGCGCACAGTTAACTTCTTTGACGCTGACGCAGTCATAAACGGAATAGGCGGAGCATTTTATATGCCCGAAAGCTTTGATACTATAGATTTTGATCCCGATACCGTAATACTTGCATACGGAACAAACGATGCTTGCCGCTCTGATTATGAAACCATGAAGGCTAAAACTGTAGGCTTCTTGGATCTTGTAAAAGATGCGTACGGAGATAAAAAAGTTGTAGTGCTTTCTCCTATATGGCGCGCAAAAAATGACGGATCGGTTATGGGTGCTGATTTCGAAGCAAAGCGAGAAATGGTTGAAAACGAGGCAAGCGCAAGAGGATTTTGTGTTATAGACGGACTTAAGCTCGTTCCACCGATTGCCGATTTTTATGCGGATCAGTATCTTCATCCAAACGATCTCGGCTTTGGCGTGTACGCGGAAAATCTTATTAAAGAGCTTATCAAAATAGTAAAATAAAATCGGTAGTACTAAAGCGCATAGCTTGATAATGATTCGTTACAACAGAAATCGGATTTTTGTTTTGAAAACTGTTAGCATTTTTGATTGATCATCGAAAACATTTGATTTTAATTTTGGATTGTCATTACAAAATGGTGAAAACTGACGAAAGGAGCAGAATATGTTTGACAGAGTCTATGTTGAAATAGGAAATATATGCAATATGAAATGCTCCTTTTGCGCGGGAACGAAGAGAGCGCCTCGACAGATGAGCGTGGAGGAGTTTGAGGACGTGTGTAAGAAGCTCGTCGGACATACCGAGAATTTGTATTTTCACGTTATGGGAGAACCTCTTTTACACCCCGAGCTTGATTCGTTGCTTAAAATAGCGAAGAAATACGGATATAAGGTGTCAATAACCACGAACGGAAGCTTGCTCGGCAGAGTGGGAAAAACGCTTATATCCAACGCCGATGCGATGCATAGAGTGAGCATATCCTTACACGCTCCCGAGGGAAACGGTCTTTATGAGCGTTTAGACAAGTATCTTGATTCGGTGATAAGCTTTGCAAGTGATTTTTCCGCACTTGATAAAAATGTTGTTTATAGACTTTGGAATCTTGACACGAGCGAGCGCGATGGTGAAAATTCACTCAACTCTGAAATTCTTGAAAGATTGAAAAAAACGTACACGGGTGAGTGGGTAAAGCGTTATTCGGGTTATAGATTGGCTTATAGAACCTTTCTTGAGTTTGACGGAATATTTACCTGGCCATCGGAGAGCAACGCCGAACCTGCAAAGAAGGGAAGATGCCACGCGCTCTCGCGCCAGATAGCTGTTCTTGCCGACGGAACTGTAGTGCCGTGCTGTCTTGATTCCGAAGGTGCAATGCCTCTTGGAAATTTGTTTTCAAACTCTCTTTCGTATATTCTTTCGGGTGAGCTTGCGCAAAAAATGAAAAAAGGCTTTGCCGCCTGCAAGATGGTACACCTCGTGTGTCAAAAATGCACTTATGCAAGACGTTTTTCTATCGAATAGAGAAAGGGGAAGAAATGTATATTCAGCTTCAAAATTTCGGACATAACAGCTCGGTAAAGAGTATGTACTACGATGGTACTTACGAGTGCGTGGAAAGAATACACCAGTTCCCCGAAATAGTTTGCGTTATGGGCGGCGAGGTTGATATAACGGTTGACGGAAAAACCGAGCGCGCAAGGGCGGGAGAAATAGCGGTAATAACGCCATTTCGTATTCACAGCTTTAAAACTCCGGGTTATTGCAAGATATGGATAGGCGTTGTTTCAACTGATTTTTTAGATGATTTTATTTCGGGTGATAGCATTTACAATAGCGGAGATAAGGCGGTTTTTACGCCGACAAAGTCGCTATTTGACTACTTATGTGAACATTTACCGCCTAAACACGATGCTCCAATTGTTCTTGACGGTGATGCTTTGGCCTATAGAAGCGTTAAGGCGCTTGTGTATTCCGTGTTTGAAGAATATACTCGCATAGTACCTCAAACCAAGAAAAATGTCAAGAGCGACGCTCTGTCTGCAACTCTGCTCTATATGAGCGACCACTTTGCCGAGGATATATCGTTAATATCGGTATCGGAGGCACTCGGGTACACACCGACTTACATATCACATTGCATTTCGGTTATCCCCGGAATGAATTTCAGAAAGCTTCTAAATTCTCTTCGAATAGATAAGGCAAAGGTTTATATCCTTAAGGGAAACCACAAAATGATAGACGTAGCTCTTGAATGTGGATTTTCGTGCGAAAGAAGCTTTAACCGCGCCTTTCTCTCGGTAACGGGAATGACTCCGACCGAATACAGAAGGACTAAAATATGAGCTTTTTGCAGTAAAACGCTTTGTTTTCGTCATTTTGATTTGAAAGTAAAAATTTGAATATATTTCACAAAAAAGCGCTTTTGGTTTTGATGCCGATAGGCGCTTTTTTCTTCGTATCGCAAGTTTTGTCTGAAAAAAGACTTGTTTCTGTCTTACAGCGAAGTCGTTTAAATAGTAAAATAGTACATCTAAAATATTTTAAAGGAGAAAAACAATGAAAGCAACAAAGAGAAACAGAAAAGCTATTTTATGCTTGGCACTTGTGATAGTTGTGGTAGCAAGCTTGTTCGCAATCATCGGTGTGAGCAGCGCTGCGGCAACTGTCAACGTGAATGAAAACTACACGTTTTCTTCTACCAAGTACTATCAGTTTGAAAAGAAAATCCCCGAGTTTAGCTCTTATACCTTTGAAACGGAGTTTTGGATTGATCCTGCCGTTTGGGGCAATAAAAGAGCGTACAACTTCTTTGGAAACTGGGCGGATAGCGGAAGATCCGGAACCGAGTTCAATATCGAGCTTCACAATTACGGAAGCTTGAGATTGATGTCTCAAAATAACGGCTCCGTTTATTTCGGCAGCAATACCGAAAGTAATGCCGGTACTCCCACCGACCTTAGAACTTATATGAAGACCGATGAAAACGGCAACCCTATTTTCGTTAAGCTTACCGTTACGGTTGACAGCGCTACGGGTAACGCTTATATGTACGTAGACGGAAATAAGGTTGGAGAAATTTTGGCGAATAAGTCGCTTAAGGGCAAAACCTACGCGCCCAGCACTGCTTATAACCACCGTTTAGGTCTTGACTATAGAAACGATACGTCTACTTATTTCAAGGGCGCTATAAAGAACATTGCGATGTATAGCTACGTTCGTTCGGATATAAGCGACTTTGGAGCAGCGTTCGCAGCCCCCTCCTATGACGATGACGGACTTATGTTCGCGTACGACCTCACCGACCTTGAGGTGAACGGCGGATACCTTAACGACTATTCGAAGAACAACAACAGAGCCGTTAACCCCAACTGGAAGGCTGACGGAATAGGAAAGACCTTTACCGTGGACGATGACCTTCATCTCGTTAAGGATCTTGACGTGATGCCACAGACCTTTGAGGCTATCGTATATGCTCCTACATCTATAGGTCGTCCCGGCGTTATATTCGGTAACTACCACGGATCTGAGGCTGCACTTAACTTTGAGCTTCACAGCAGCGGAAATGCTACCATACATCTTGACCCGGATTACGATACCGGAGCACATTCGACGAAAATTGCCGACGTAAGAAACAGTGCGGGATTCGTTCATATTGTAATAGTTCGTAATAGGGATACCATAAACGGAGCAACGTATAGTCTTTACGTTGACGGTGAGTTTGTCAAAACTGCTCAGACAAACGTTCCGTCAAAGGATAAGGTCGATCTTGATATGGCTGAAGTGCAGAAGATCTACAAGATGCAGCTTGGCGGAGATAGCAGAGGATCGAATGCTCAATCGTTTAAGGGAAGAATTAAAAACGTTGCTCTTTATTCCGAGCCCCTTACCGCAGAAGAGGTATATGCTTCTTACAAGAACGGAGTAGGAACTGTTAAAAACAAGGATAACGGACTTATTCTTCATTACGATATGAACACCGTTGAAACCACTGACTACGTCAAAGACGTCAGCGGTAACGATTATCACGTAACCCAGGGTGGACTCTCTCTTGAGAACTTCAGCCAGGGCAGAGGATTTAGCGCAACGGAGAAGATTTACGTTCAGAAGAAGCTTGAAGTAATGCCCAAGACCTACGAGGCTTTCGTATACGTTCCCGCAGATGACCGTTCGGGCGTTATTTTGGGTAACTACGGTGGCTCTACCTGCGTTAACTTCGAAATTCACGGAAGCTCTTCAACTCCAAGACGTCCATCGATTTATATTACCGATGCGAACGGTAGCACGATGGATACCAAGTTTAACTATAGCTTGACTCCCAACGCTTGGGCTCACATAGTAATCACTCACGAGGTTTCATCAAGCGGAGCAGTGTTCACCTGCTACGTTAACGGCGAAAAGGTTGACTCGTTCACCACACCTTACGCATACGCGTTTGACGGCAGTGTAAACGACGATAACTACCTCATGCTCGGCGGTGACTGCCGTAGCGATAACGTTCAATACTACAAGGGAAGAATCAAGAACGTAGCGCTTTATTCCGACGTTCTCACGGCTGCGGAAATCAAGGAGCTTTATAAGAGCGGTGTTGATACAGATAACGCAAGCCTTATTCTTCACTATGACCTTACAAAGGCAGAAAATCAGACCGGAACCACCATTATCGACGAAAGCGGTAACGGATACAATACCGGAAGCAATAACGTAAGACCCTTCTTCGAAAGAAAGGAAGCTATCGGCGATTACGATTACGCGTTTGCGGTTGTAGGCGATACGCAGAAGCTCGTTTATAAGGATGCTACAGACGGTACGAATTATTCTTCTTACATCTACGATTGGATTGTAGCAAATAAGGATTCCAAGAAGATTAAGCTCGTTATGGGCGTTGGTGACATCACCGATAAAAACTTGGATACGGAATACGTTATTGCAAAAGAGTATTTCGAAATGCTTGGTAACGCGGGAATTCTTTATTCAATCACTCCGGGTAACCACGATATGGCATCGGGTAAATACGTGAAGTATAATCAGTATTTCGCGGGCTACGGCACAGCGGGAGAGGACGGATATATACCCCCACTCGCCTCTCTCACCGAAAACATCTCCGGTTATTACGGTCCTATAGTTGACGGCGTTCGTCAAGAGGATAAGAGTCAGGTTACAAATTACTATATTAAGACCACCATTGACGGTGACAATTATATGATCTTTAGCTTCGAGTACGGTGCGCCGGATGACGTTCTTGCATGGGCAGGCGAGGTTTGCGATGCTAATAAGGATTATAAGGCAATTATTACTACTCACGCATATATGTACCGCGACGGTACTACGCTTGACGCGGGCGACGTCGTTCCTCCGAATAAATCGGATAGCACGAGTGATGACCACAGAAACAACGGTGATATAGTATGGGATAAATTTATTTCCCAGCACGAAAATATCGTTCTTGTATTCTCGGGCCACGATCCTTGCCCCAACGTTATTCTCCGTCAAGACCACGGTGTTAACGGAAACGTAGTTTCGCAGTTCCTCGTTGACTTCCAGTCAATGGATACCTCTCTCGGCTTTGAAACCGGAATGGTAGCTATGTTCTACGTTTCAAAGGACGGCAACGTTCAGGTTGAGTATATCTCCACCTATGAAACCGCAAAAGCACAGCAAACAAATCCCGATGCAGAGGATATGCTTTATAAGGAGCGCAACTGCTTCGAGTTCAATATGTATAATTACGAGATCCCAAAAGAGCTTGTTACCAAGTACGGTATCATTCCCAAGCAGTATGAAAACAGCGCGTTGTTCCCCTTCGTTATCTTCAATGAAAAGGGAGAATGTATCGGTGCAGAGTCTTACCTTCTTGACCGCGTGAAAGAATATAATAACGAAGGTGCATTGCACGTAGCTAAATCCTATCTTTCCTCAAACACTTGGGAAAACGGAAGCTTCGGAAGCTCCGAGAAGAAGGCGTATATTGTTCTTCGTACCAATTACGTGATGGCGTCTAACGAGAACTATAACAACGTAGCCCAGATTCGCGGCAGCGTTACTATAGATCTTAACGGACATACTGTTTCTACTCCCAATGGAAGAGCTATGGTAACATCTACTATCAAGCCTTGGTCAGGAACTATTGATCCTACCTTGATCAGCTTCGTTAACGGAACTATCAGCGTGACAAATCATGCTATGATTAAATTTGACGCCTGGGATAACACTGATAGCACCACCGGTATCACAACGTACGTGGATACAAAAATCTTCAGCTACACCTTTGAGGATATAACCTTCAACGTGTCCGAAAACGTAGATAGCATGGCAGTTTCCTACACTCAACATAGCACTACTCCCACTGCAATCGGAAACCCCGATATGAGCTTTATTAACTGTACCTTCAATCTCACTAACGCAAAAGAGGGGATGACTCTCTTCAATCTTGGTAACGGATACATAGATACCAAGATGACGGTTGTCGGATGCGAAATCGTGCTTGGCGCAAACAATATCGTATTGTCAGCTCAAAACGATATTTCGGGAGGTACTGCTACTCTTAACGGCTCTGTAACCTATGATAAGGCAAACGGCGGAAACTATATGTCTGTAACTCTTCCCAAGGGAAGCATTCTCCCTGTAGCAAGCGTTAACGGCGGTGAGCTTGTATTCGTTAAGGTTACAGAAACTGCAGAAACCGAAACTTATAGGCTCAGACTTGCCGAATTTGCTAACGTTGAGTACGCTCCCAAAATGAGCATCACTCTCGCAAGCGAGCTTGTTATGAATGTGTATATTCCTGTTAATTGCACAGAAATGTTTACATTTAACGGTGTAACCTATGAAAACCTTGAAGCAATTGCAAATAAGAAGGTAACTGTTGGTGGCAACGATTACTATCTTATTAAGGTTGCTCTCGGTTCTGCAGAGGCTGCAAAGAACGTTGAGCTTGCAGCAAAGGTTAACGTTGGCGACACTATTGCAACCGCAACCTTTACGTTCTCGATTCCCAAGTACGCAACTAAGCTTATCGCAAACGGAAATGACGTAGAAAAGGCTCTCGCAAAGGATGTTCTTGCATACGTTAAGGCGGCATACGTTTACTTTGACTCATTCAATACGAAAGAGGAAATCGCAAACGTTGTAACTCTCATTGATTCTATCATTGGCGAAGACTACACGAGCGCACCCGTGTCAAGCGGTGTCACTAATACGGTCGCACCCGTGACGAGTGTAACGCTTAATCTTGATGCGAAGCCCGCGATTCGCTTCTACGTTACCGATACGAACGTTAAATTCTACGCAAACGGTAAAAAACTTAACACGGTAAGCGGCACTGATCCAAACGGTACATACCTTGAACTTGACGTTTATGCATACGCGCTCTCGGAAACTATTACTTACGGAAACGGTGGCAGCTACCACGTTTCAAGCTTCATCGAAGGCGCAGCCGGAACAGACTACGAAGCACTTGTAAAAGCATTCGTTAAGTACACCGAAAGCGCAGCCGATTACAGAAATTCGGTAATAGGAAGTGATAAGTAATAATAAAAACGGAGATAAGATATGAAAAAATACACTGCTCCGGAATTTGAAGCTGTAGAAGTTACAGTATTCGATATAATCACGTCATCTCCCGGTACCGAAACACCTTGGTATGAGGAGAGTGATGGTATTTGGAACTTGGAAATTAATTTCTAAATAACAAATAACGGCTTAGATTTAAGTGAAGCGATAAAATAAAAAGGGTGAGACGGATGTTGAAAACTTTCTGTCTCACCCAAATTTTACCAAAAACCAAAAGGCGTGTATGGTTTGTGGCTAATATTGACTTTTCCGCTCGCCTGCGTTATAATTATCATAAATACAATGCAAGGAGATTGAAACGATGAAAGCTATACAAAGGATAACCGCATCATTACTATTGTTTGTGATGTGTTTGCTTTTTTTGCTGACTGTAGATTTTAAAATGGGAAATGCGAGTGTTAAAGCGGCAGCGGTTCCTGATAGCAGTGAGATTGCCTCTTCACTTTTGTCAAGTGTTTCCAAAAAGTCGCATCCATACATTTTATATGAAACTAATGACATAACAGCTTTGCGTGAAAAAGTGAAAAACGGATACTCAAAAAAGGCGTATGAATTTACAAAAACCACTGCCAATAAGTATCTTTCCACGAGTGTTTCGGTAACAAAATCGTCCTCGGGTATTATAGGAAGACAGCTCCAGTCATACGTTGCGTATCTTTCGATTTACGGTATGATCAGCGACAATCCCACGTATTTTGAAAAAGCTGTATCGCTTGTTAATACCGCTGTATCGCAGGGAAGCATTGATATATACGATTCGATAAACGGCGCACTTTCGGTTTCTGATTTTGGCTATGCATATGCTCTTGCGTACGATTGGCTATATGGCTATATGACCGATTCAGAAAGAACTCTTCTTAAAAAAGAGATGCAAGATATCGGAAATTACATTTACAAAAATTCGTCATCGCTTAATACTTGGGGAAGCGTTGAAGAACGACGTCAGGCGTGGAACTGGAATGCCGTAACTCACGGTGCTCTCGGAATGATTGCGCTATCTCTTGGTGAGAATTCAGATTGGCTTTCTCTCGCGATAGAGCGAATGAAGGGGTATTATACATATGCAGTTGATTCGACCGGTGCTGCAATGGAGGGGTTACATTATATCGGCTACGCGATGAATACACTTGCTCCGTTGGATTACGTAATAAAGGATTATACCGGTGTAGAGCTTCTTGATTACTATCCAAATATGCAAAAGCTTCCGTATTGGAGTATGATGATGACAGCTCCTTACGGAAACGAGCAGACTGCCATAGGTCAGGGCAATAAGCTTGATAATTTAGCTGCTACATATTACATAATAAACAGGTACTCGCAAAGCGTAAATCTCTGGGGATTTGACAGAACGTATAATCTTGACGGAGTTAAAGGCTTTACGAGCGATTATCAGGGTAATGGCTGGAATGTTCCCGCGGTTATCTTCTATGAAGACCAAGAGCTTGAGAAAAAAGCACCTGATTCGTCTTTTCCTCTGACTGTTACTTACAAAAAGGGTCAAGTGGTGGCAATTGACGGTTGGGAAAGGAATAGCTCCTTGATGACCTTTACGTCGGGATACGGCTACTCCGGATGCTGGAATCATCCGGATAATAACACGTTTACCTTCTTTGCCAATGGAGAAAGCTTTGTGATTGATCTTGGCGCAAATTTCAAAAAATCATCGGAGCATAATGTTGTTCAAGTTGACGGAGTCGGAATGAGATACGAGGGCGGTTCGTCAATGGTGGAAGGTAAAATTACAGCAAACAAAACGCTCGGAAACGGTGCGCTTTATCTTAAGGGCGATAACACGGATTCGTATAATGACAGTGTACTCACCGAAAGTACGCGTCAAATGATATATATGGGCGGTGAAACGCCTTACGTAATAGCATTTGATCATGCAAAAAAAGACGCGTCTTCACATCAATTTACCACCAATTTCTATACCGACACAGTATCGCAAATCGAGATTGTGAACTCAAATACGGCGAAAATTATCGGTGGAAATGTAGGCGCGGTGGCGTATGCCTTCGTTTATTCAAAAGAGGGTGCAGAGTTTTCCGTATCAGCTGGCTCAGAAACTAATGCGCTTGTAACTACGAACAACGCGGTATCACATAATCAGCTCATTGTTTATATAACAGAAAATTCCGACGGAAGCATGCCGCGTGTGAGTTTTAAAACGGATGATGAAGGAAATACGAACGTCACCGTAACGTACAAGAGGGGCGAGGACCTTTATACCGATACGTACGCGCTTTCAAATACTTCAAATCCCACTGTTTCTTCTTCAAAGGCAAGTCCCGAAAATACCGAATACGGAACAGTTCCTGCGGAATTTGCGGATAAGCATAAGTATCCGTTCGCGGTTTTTGATAGCGAGAAAAAATTTGTCGGAGCATATTCCGAGTGGGGAATTGACGCTACCGCGAGTGCGCTTAACAACTCTAAAAAAAGCGGTTCGGTAATACTCATGCGTCGAGATTTTGAATATAATTACTCGTCACAGTATAATAACTTAAGTCAGTCCGGCAATCAAATATTAATTGATCTTGGCGGTTTTGAGTTTAAGTGTGTCAACAGATCAATGTTTATGGCACAGAAAAAGAATAATACCGACACTTCGTTTGTTATTAAAAACGGATCCGTGTCTTTGGGTACGAATGCGCTCGTCAGAATGGATACGAGCACTAAATCCGGAACAACGGTGTATAACGGAAATAACGGATTTGATTTCACTTTTGAGAATGTTCGAATAGACATTCTGAAAGATGCGAGCACAGGTACCGTGGTTTGTTATAACACGTTTGCAAACGGCGATCCGGAGCAGTTCTGCAACTTTACTTTTAACGGCTGCACCTTCGATTTGAGCACAGCTGACAAGCCCCTAGTTCTTTTTGATATGACCGAGGCGCGTTGTAAGGTAAACGCTAAAATAAACGGCGGTAATATTATTACGTCAGATAATGGAATTGTTTTCGCAAATACCGATGGAGCTAATCAAAAATCAACTCTTGCATTTGGAAAATATAATTTGTCGTATATGAGTGTATCCGTACCGAAGGGTTCGCTTTTTCCCGCAATCAACACCGATTTAGGTGCGCTTGTGTTTGTGAAAAAATCCGAAAATTCGGTTACAGACATCTATACTCTATTCGAAAAAACTTCGCTTTGGAATTCACTTAAAATGAGCATAACGCTCGGTAGCGAGCTCGTGTTAAATGTTTTTGTATCCGTAAATGGTACACAAAACTTTACATTAAACGGCAAAACATATGATTCAAATAATAGTTTTGGCGGAAATGTCATAAGTCTCGAAGATGGCAATGAGTATTATCGTATAAGTATAGCTCTCGGTTCATCGGAGGCTGCAATGGATATAAAGCTTGCGGCAACGGTTGAGGCTATGGAAAACAATTTTAAGGCGACGTACACGTTATCAATACCCGAATACGCCTCGAAGGTTATTTCGGATAGTGAGTCTACAGATATTGAAAAAACACTCGCTAATGACGTCCTTTTCTACGTAAGAGAGGCCTATAAGTATTTCACCTATCATAATGATTCGAAGGAAATTGAAAGAGTAATTGCTTTGGTTGATTCAATAATAGGCGAAGATTATAAGGGTGTACCCGTGTCAAGCGGTGACACCAATACGGTAGCACCCGTGACGAGTGTAACACTTAATCTTGATGCAAAGCCCGCGATTCGCTTCTACGTTACCGATACAAGCGTAGAGTTCTATGCGAACGGTAAAAAACTTAACACGGTAAGCGGTACAGATGAAAACGGCACATACGTTGAGCTTGACGTTTATGCATACGCGCTCTCGGAAACGATTACTTACGGAAACGGAGGCAGCTACCACGTTTCAAGCTTCATCGAAGGCGCAGCCGGAACAAACTACGAAGCGCTTGTAAAAGCATTCGTTAAATACACCGAAAGCGCAGCAGCATACCGCAATTCCGTGATCAAAAATCAATAGGTAGTCTATTGCTGCGATTTCGTAATTGAAAAGTGCAAGCAATCAATTGCGAAGCATCGTAACTAAAAAGTTACAGATTGAACTACTGTAATCGAACGGCAATATAATCCATTGCTAAACACCATAACAAGCAAACAGAAATGGCGAAGAGTGAATAGCGAGATACAAGCAAATCGCAAAACTTGAAAGTTCAAATTCATACGAAGTCGTTCTGCAAAATCTTATAAAAATGAGGACCGAAGAGAGAAATCAATTCGGTCCTTTGATGTTATATTTTACTCAAAAACAAGAATTTTAGAAACGAATGCTCGCATAATATAAAGATATTATTTTTTGAAAAACTATTGCAATGCTTATCTTATAGTAGTAAAATAGAGTATATAGATTTTTAGGAGAAAAATATGAAAAGATATTTGATACCGGAAAAGGGGCGGTTTTACAAGGCGGCATTGCACTGCCATTCAACAGTCAGCGACGGAAAACTGACGCCCGCGGAGCTTAAGCGCGAATATATGAATCTTGGTTATTCGGTTGTTGCATATACCGATCACGATATTATGATACCTCACCCCGAGCTTCTTGACGAGAATTTCGTTCCGATTGCCGGTATGGAAATAGCGATAGACAAAAGAGAAAACTGGAAAAGCTACCAGAACACATATCATCTTAACATTTACGCGCCCGAGGTCAACAGAAGTGTCAGTGCTACGTTTTGCGAAGCGAACGCTTCGAGATATGAGCATACGAAGGCGATGATAACTGACGAAATGCGCGCCGTGGCGCAGGAAAGCCGTAAATTTACTAAAGAGTTTGCTCAAAAGATGATAAATATAGCTACAGATGAGGGATGCCTTGTCAGCTTAAATCATCCGGTTTGGTCCTTGAACACACGTGATGATTATTCTGGGCTTAAAGGATTTTTCGGCGTCGAATGGATGAATACCGGTTGTGATATGTCAGGATACATTGATTCGATGCAACCTATTGCAGAGCTGCTTTCCGAGGGTGAGAGAATGTGCTATCCCTTGGCAACCGATGATATTCACAGCATGAAGCAGCTTGGAAAGTCGTGGTGTCAGATAAAAGCCGAAAAGCTTGATTACGATACGATTTTTGAAGCGCTTAAGAAGGGGGATTTCTATTCATCGAACGGACCGGAGATAAAAGAGCTTTACGTAGATGACGGAATTGTTCATATAAAGACGTCAAACGCATGCAGAATCTCTCTCGTAACCGATCACAGACTTATAATCAGCAAGAGAAGCGATAATGATGATTTAACCGAGGCAGAGCTTTCGCTTGCTACGTTTAAGGAGCATATCGAAAACGCTCCAAAGGGACATATTTCATGGCTTCGCATTGACGTTATGGATAAGAACGGAAAATACGCCAGAACGCGAGCTTTCTTCACCGAGGAGCTTTTTGAAGATTAACTTTACGTTTAAATAAAGGAACGGCAGAAGCGCTTTAATTGAAACGCTTCTGCCGTTTTTATTGGGGTGAGCCCCTATCGTATTTTTCGATTGTTGTTATTTTACAGTTTCGCTCTGGTTCTTTTGAATAACGTCGTGCGCGCCGCCTTCTACGATACTCGTTGCGGAAACGAGAGTGAGAACTGCCTTTTCCTGAAGCTCGGGAATTGTGAGAGCTCCGCAGTTGCACATTGTGGACTTAACCTTTGCAAGTGACATTGCAACGTTATCCTTAAGGCTTCCCGCATAGGGAACGTAGGAATCTACGCCTTCTTCGAAGGAAAGCTTCTTGTCACCGCCGAGGTCGTAACGCTGCCAGTTTCTTGCGCGGGCGGAGCCTTCGCCCCAGTATTCCTTGTAGTAAGTGCCGCCGATAGAAACCTTGTTAGAGGGGCTTTCGTCAAATCTTGCGAAGTATCTTCCAAGCATAACGAAGTCAGCGCCCATAGCAAGAGAGAGGGTGATGTGGTGATCGTAAACGATACCGCCGTCGGAGCATACGGGAATATATACGCCGGTTTCCTCGAAGTATCTGTCACGCTCTGCGCAAACCTCTATAAGCGCGGTAGCTTGACCGCGCCCGATACCCTTGGTTTCACTTGTGATACAGATAGACCCGCCGCCGATACCAACCTTGATGAAGTCAGCACCGCAGTCTGCAAGGAAACGGAAGCCCGCAGCATCAACTACGTTACCTGCACCAACCTTAACGGAGTCACCGTATTTCTCTCTGATCCACTCAATAGTGCGCTTCTGCCACTCGGAGAATCCTTCGGAGGAGTCGATGCAAAGAACGTCAACGCCCGCCTTAACAAGCGCGGGAACACGCTCTGCGTAGTCACGGGTGTTGATACCTGCGCCAACAACGTATCTCTTGGATTTGTCAAGAAGCTCGTTGGGGTTCTGCTTATGTGTATCATAGTCCTTGCGGAATACCATATAAAGAAGGTTGCCTTTCTTATTTACAATCGGAAGAGAGTTGATCTTATGTTCCCAGATTATATCGTTAGCTTCCTTAAGTGTGGTTCCCTCGGGAGCGTATATGAGCTTTGACATAGGAGTCATAAACTCGGATACCTTTGTATCGGGATCCATTCTCGTAATTCTGTAATCGCGGCTTGTAACGATACCGAGAAGCTTGCCCTGGGGCTTACCGTCAGCTGTTACGGCGATAGTGTTGTGTCCGGTCTTCTCACGAAGAGCAAGAACGTCGCGCATTGTAGCATCGGGGGTGATGTTAGAATCACTGATAACAAATCCTGCCTTGGTGTTCTTTGCGCGCTTAACCATAGCTGCCTCGTCCTCGATGGACTGCGAGCCGAAGATGAAGGAAACGCCTCCCTCTTTTGCAAGAGCAACGGCGAGCTTTTCACCCGATACCGACTGCATGATAGCGGAAACCATGGGGATGTTCATTGTAATAGCGCTTTCCTCACCCTTCTTGAACTTAACAAGGGGAGTCTTAAGGCTTACGTTCGCCGGAACGCACTCGGCAGAGCTGTATCCGGGAATAAGAAGGTATTCGTTAAAAGTATGTGAAGGTTCGTTAATAAACTTAGCCATTTTCTTTTCTCCTTTTAAAAACGCATTTTTCCTTCGCAGAATACACATCTGCAAATTCCGGCGTCTTTGTCTGTAATTTTAAATATCTTTGGGAGCTCCTGCTCGGTTTTGCTGATGCAGCGAGGATTTGCGCAGGAGAATTTGTCTTTGATGTATTCGTCTGTATCAAACGAAATTGTCTTTTTAGGTGTGTTCGCCTCGGAAAGAAGCTTCAAAATAAGAGCCATACGAATGTACTTTCCGTATTTAACCTGTCTAAAGTAGCAAGCTCTCTTATCATCGTCAACCTTGACGCTTATTTCGTTAACTCTGGGCAGGGGATGAAGCACTGCACAGGTGGATTTTGCAAGTTTCATTTTCTCGGGGGTGAGAATGTAACTGTCCTTAAGTCTTTCGTATTCGTCGGTATCCGCAAAGCGTTCTCTTTGGATTCTGGTCATATAAAGAATGTCAAGCTTGGGAAGTGCTTCGTCAAGCGAAACGGTTTCCTCATATTCCATACCGCATTTCTCTATAGTTTCATATCGTACAAAGCTCGGTATTTTAAGCTCCTCGGGAGAGATAAGAACGAGCTTTATATTTTTATATCTGGAGAGCGCGTTTATAAGTGAGTGTACGGTTCTTCCGTATTTAAGGTCACCGCAAAAACCGACTGTCATATTATCGAGTCTGCCGCATTCTGCAGAGATTGTAAGAAGGTCGGTGAGCGTTTGGGTGGGGTGGCAGTGACCGCCGTCACCCGCATTGATAACGGGAATAGATGCGTTAAGAGAAGCAACGAAAGGCGCGCCCTCAAGAGGGTGGCGCATAGCAACGATATCTGCATAAGCGCTGATTACCTTTGCCGTATCTGCAATGCTTTCGCCCTTAGAAGCGGAAGAGCTGCTCGCTTCGGAAAATCCTATAACGCTGCCCCCAAGCTCAAGCATAGCCGCTTCAAAGCTGAGTCTTGTTCTCGTTGAAGGCTCGAAGAAGAGTGTTGCGAGCTTTTTTCTTTTACACGCATCGGCATATTTATCGGGATTTTCCATAATATCCTTCGCGGTTGCGATAAGCTCATCAATTTCTTCTACTGTAAAGTTATCTATATCTATAAGGCTTCTCATATTATGCCTTTGCTCCGTAAACTTCAAGATAATTCTTTATTCTTGTAACGTTCTCTTCGTTTGCGGGATCTGCTTCAAGGTACTCAATAATATCGTAAACATCTACTATAGAATATACGGGGAATCCGAACTGCTCGGAAATCTCAACCATAGCACCCTTTTCACCTTGACCCTTTTCCTTGCGGTCTACCATGATGAACGTAGCCGCAACCTTAGTGCCTTCGAGGTGGGAAAGAATATCCATACTTTCGCGGATAGCCGTTCCTGCGGTGATAACGTCTTCTATTATAACGATTTCCTCGCCTGCGGTGGGAACGTATCCTACGAAAACACCGCCCTCACCGTGATCCTTAACTTCTTTTCTGTTAAAGAAGAAGGGAACGTTGAGTCCGTTTTTGGAAAGAGCAACTGCTGCGGAAACGGAGAGGGAAATTCCCTTATATGCCGGTCCGTAAAGAACTGCGGGCTTCTTGCCGAGCTTTTCAAAGTAAGCTCTTGCATAGAACTCACCGAGGGTTGCAATATCAGCACCGGTCTTTATCATACCTGCGTTGATGAAGTAGGGAATCTTTCTTCCGCTCTTGGCGGTGAAGTCACCAAACTTAAGGACGCCTGCGTTCTGTAAAAATTCAATAAATTCTCTCTTGTAGCTTTCCATAATCGTTCTCCTTAATCAACAAATTCCTTAATGCATCTTTCGTAAGCCGCTACGGGATCTTCTGCCGCGGTGATAGGTCTGCCGACAACGATATAATCCGAACCGATCTTCTTTGCTTCGGCGGGAGTCATAACTCTCTTCTGATCTCCAACGTCACCGTCTGCAAAACGAACGCCGGGGGTAACGGTAAGGAACTTCTCACCGCATCTTTCGTGAACCTTGCCTGCCTCGAGGGGAGAGCAAACAACGCCGTCAAGCCCCGAGTTCTTTGCGCATTCAGCGTAGTGCATAACTACGTCTGCGATGGGCTTCTCAATAAGAAGGTCGCGCTTCATTGTTTCTTCGTCGGTGGAAGTAAGCTGTGTTACTGCGATAAGAAGGGGGCGTGTTCCGTCTTCTCTTGTAAGACCTTCAATTGCAGCCTCCATCATTCTGCCTGTTCCCGCTGCGTGAAGGTTTGTCATATCAACGTCGAGTCTTGAAAGAACCGCCATTGACTTTTTAACGGTATTGGGAATATCGTGGAGCTTAAGATCAAGGAAGATCTTGTGTCCTCTTGCCTTAATTTCGCGGACTATCGAAGGTCCCTCTGCGTAGTAGAGCTCCATACCAATCTTTACGAAAGGCTTTCTTCCCGTGAATTTATCAAGAAATGCAAATGTTTTTTCTGCGCTGTCAAAGTCACACGCAATTATAACGTCTTTTCCCATTTTAATCTCCTTAATCTTTAACGCCGCCGATAATTTCGGAGAGCGAATTTATGCCGTATTTTTCACAAACGGCGGGTAAGTCTTCAATAATCTTTTTGCAAACGTAGGGGTCTGTGAGGTTTGCCGCGCCTACCTCAACTGCGGTAGCACCCGCGAGCATAAGTTCAATAACGTCCTCTGCCGTGCTAACTCCGCCCATTCCTATTACGGGAATTTTAACCGCGTGAGCAACCTGGTAAACCATTCTCACTGCGACGGGGAATATAGCGGGGCCGGAAAATCCGCCCATTTTGTTTGCGATTATAGGCTTTCTGTTGCCTAAGTTTATTCTCATACCGAGAAGGGTGTTTATAAGGCTTATTCCGTCTGCTCCGGCTTCCTCACAAGCCTTTGCGATAGCAACGATGTCCGTTACGTTTGGAGAGAGCTTAATAAACACGGGCTTGGTCGTAACTGCTTTTACTGCGCGCGTAACCTCTGCTGCAGCCTCGGGCGAAGTGCCAAAGCTCATACCGCCGCCGTGAACGTTGGGGCAGCTTACGTTGACCTCGAACCAACCGATTTCGTCGCACTTATCGAGCATCTTACAGGTGTATGCATAGTCTTCAACGGAAAATCCGCTGACGTTTGCCATAACCTTTTTGTTGAAGCATTTTTTGAGCTTCGGAAGCTCCTCGGATATAACCTTCTCAACGCCGGGGTTCTGAAGTCCAACTGCGTTGATCATGCCCTCTCTGCACTCCGCTATTCTCGGAGTGGGATTTCCGAATCTTGGGTCCTTGGTCGTGCCCTTGAAGGAGAACGTTCCGAGAATATTTATGTCGTAAAGCTCGGCAAATTCGTAGCCGTAGCCAAACGTTCCGCTTGCAGGAATTATGGGGTTATCCATTTCAATTCCGGCAAGATTAACCTTTAAATCTACCATATTATATCCTCCTTTTTAAGCACGGGTCCTTCCTTGCATATGCGCTTGTTTCCGGTAACGGTTTTGCAAGAGCATCCCATACAAGCTCCGAATCCGCATCCCATTCGCTCCTCGAAGCTCATTTCGCCGCTTGTAACCGACGCATTGTAAAGCGCTTTAAGCATGGGCTCGGGACCGCAGGAGTAAAAATAAGTATAATCAACATCCTTCATAGCGTCGGTAACGAATCCGCGAACACCGCGAGAACCGTCAACAGTCGCTACGATTGTTTTTGCACCGATTTTTGTAAACTCTTCTTCCCAAAAAACTTCGTTTTCGGTATTAAATCCGAGTATTACGGTTACGGTTTTTTTTGATTTTATAAGCTCCTTTGCGAGCTTATAGAGAGGTGGAACACCAACTCCGCCTCCAACGAGAAGCGGCTTATCTCCGCTTGCCGTGAGGTCATATCCGTTGCCGAGTCCGGTGAGAATATCAAGCTTTTCGCCAATCTTTAGCGTGCTCATATATTCCGTACCCTTGCCGACAACCTTATAAATGAGAGTTAAAACGCCATTCTCGGAGTCGCAAACCGAGATAGGACGGCGAAGAAAGAATCCGTCGAGCTTAAGGTTTACGAACTGACCGGGAGCGGTTATATCGGAGATATCGCCCGAAAGGCGCATAAGATATACGCTTTTCGTAAGAGGGCGATTCTCAATTATTTCAAATAATGACTGCTTCATTACGATCTCCTTTATGCGTCAATTGTGGAGATACGAAGTGTTGTTTCATCAAGAACGTCAAGAAGAACCTTAACCGTGTCAAGAGAAGTGAATATAGTTACGTTGCATTCGGTTGCGGCTTTTCTTATAGAGTAGCCGTCGGAGTTGATTCCGCCCGTGCCGATACCGCTTGTGTTAATAACGTAAGCAATGTGTCCCTGACGGATAGACTCGTTGATTTCGTTGCTGCCCTCGCCGATTTTGCGGAGAACGTGTGTTCTTATGCCGTTTTCTTTAAGGAATTTAGCAGTACCCTCGGTTGCTTCGATGTTGAAGCCGAGATCGTAGAATCTGCGGATAAGAGGAAGGGCCTCTTCCTTATCTCTGTCAGCGATAGTAGCAAACACGGTACCGTAGTTCTGAAGGTGCATACCCGATGCCTGAAGTGCCTTGTAAAGCGCGCGGTTGAGCTTATCGTCGTATCCGATTGCTTCACCGGTGGACTTCATTTCGGGGGAAAGATAAGCGTCAAGACCTCTTATCTTGTTGAAGGAGAATACGGGAACCTTAACGTACCATCTCTTTTTCTCATCGGGATAAATATCGAAGATACCCTGTTCCTTCAAGGACTTGCCGAGGATAACCTCTGTAGCGATGTCTGCAAGGCTGTAGCCGGTTGCTTTTGAAAGGAAGGGAACTGTTCTCGAGGAGCGAGGGTTAACCTCGATTATGAACACCTTATCGTCCTTGTCAACGATGAACTGAATATTGTAAAGACCCTTGATACCGATACCGATACCGAGCTTCTTTGCATACTGAAGAATAGTACCCTTAACCTTGTCCGAAATACTGAAAGTGGGGTAAACGCTTATTGAGTCACCGGAGTGAATACCGGTTCTTTCAACGAGCTCCATAATGCCGGGAACGAAAACGTCGCGTCCGTCACAGATCGCGTCGATCTCAACCTCTTTACCGATGATGTACTTGTCTACGAGAACGGGCTTGTCCTCATCGATTTCAACGGCGGTTTTGAGATAATGTCTTAACTGCTCTTCGCATGAAACTATCTGCATTGCGCGTCCGCCGAGAACGAAGCTGGGACGAACGAGAACGGGATAACCGATCTTAGCCGCAGCTGCAACGCCGTCTTCAATCTTGGTAACGGCTCTGCCCTCAGGCTGAGGAATGCCAAGCTCTTTAAGGAGCTTTTCGAACATATCTCTGTTTTCTGCCTTGTCTATAGCATCGCAGTCTGTACCGATTATCTCAACGCCGCGGTTCATAAGGGGAGCGGCAAGGTTGATAGCGGTCTGACCGCCGAGAGAAGCAACAACTCCGTCGGGGTTTTCAAAGTCGATAATGTTCATTACGTCCACGGGAGTGAGAGGCTCGAAGTAGAGCTTGTCCGCCGTGGTGTAGACGGTGGAAACTGTTTCGGGGTTGTTGTTTATGATTATTGATTCGTATCCGGAGTTTTTAATCGTGGTAACCGCGTGAACGGTGGAGTAATCGAACTCAACGCCCTGACCGATACGGATAGGACCTGCGCCGAGAACTACAACCTTGTTTTTATCTGTAAGGATAGAATCGTTTTTGCCGGTGTATGATGAGTAGAAGTAGGGAATGTAAGCTCCGCTGTGAAGGGTATCAACCATTCTGAACTGAGGCTTAATGCCGTTTTCACGGCGCATATTCCAAACGTCAAGCTCCTTTACGCCCCAAAGCTTTGCGATGAAGGGATCGGAGAAGCCAACCTCTTTCGCAGCCTTCAAGGTTGCAATATCGTGATTTTCTTTAAGCACTGCTTCCATATCTACAATGGACTTGAAGCTTTCAAGGAAGAGGGGAGTTATCATTGTAAGCTCGTGAAGCTTTTCAAGAGAAAATCCTCTGCGGATAAGCTCGGTAACAGCGAAGAGTGTATCCGATTTAAACTCTTTGATATACTCAAGAATTTCGTCATTGCTCATCTGGTCGAACTTTGAAAGATAGAGGTGATTTGCGCCGATTTCAAGCGAACGAACCGACTTGAGTATGCACTCGGTAAGCGTTGAACCGATACCCATAACCTCACCGGTAGCCTTCATCTGCGTACCGAGTACATTAGATGCGGAGGTGAATTTATCGAAGGGGAATCTCGGGAATTTGGCTACGATGTAGTCAAGCTTGGGCTCGTGGATTGCGGTTGTTCCTGCAACCTCAATTTCGTCAAGAGTCATACCAACTGCGATTTTAGCAGTAACTCTTGCGATGGGGAATCCGCTCGCCTTCGAAGCGAGAGCGGAAGAACGGGAAACTCTGGGGTTAACCTCGATAAGATAATATTCGCTCGTATAGGGGTTTAATGCAAACTGAACGTTGCATCCGCCCTCAATTTTAAGCTCCTTGATGATTTTAATTGCCGAATCATTGAGCATCTTAAGGTCGTGATCATTGAGCGAAAGAATGGGAGCTACAACTGCGGAGTCACCTGTGTGAACTCCAACGGGGTCGATGTTTTCCATACCGCAGATAGTAATTGCGTTATTCTTGGAGTCACGCATAACCTCGAACTCGATTTCCTTGTATCCCTTAACGCTCTTTTCAATAAGTACCTGGTGAACGGGGGAGAGAGCGAAGCCGTTCATACCGATTTCAACAAGCTCTTCTTCGTTTGCTGCGAAGCCGCCGCCCGTACCGCCAAGGGTGAAAGCGGGACGAAGAACTACGGGATAACCGATATTTTTTGCAGCCTTCTTTGCTTCCTCAATGTTGTAGGTTATTTCGGAAGGAATTGTGGGCTCGCCGATTGATTGACAAAGCTCTTTGAAGAGTTCTCTGTCCTCAGCTCTTTCGATTGACTCGCTGCTTGTACCGAGAAGCTCAACGTGGCACTCTTTAAGAACGCCCTTCTTTTCGAGCTGCATAGCGAGATTGAGACCTGTCTGACCGCCTATTCCGGGAACGATAGCGTCGGGGCGCTCGTAACGAAGAATTTTAGCGATGTATTCGAGAGTCAAGGGCTCCATATAGACCTTGTCTGCAATTGTGGTGTCCGTCATAATTGTAGCGGGGTTTGAGTTTACAAGGACAACCTCGTAGCCCTCCTCTTTAAGAGCAAGGCACGCCTGCGTTCCCGCATAGTCGAACTCTGCCGCCTGACCGATGATGATAGGACCGGAACCGATAATGAGAATTTTCTTGAGATCTGTTCTCTTTGCCATAAATTTATATCCTCCGAAAAATTAAATAACCGAGTAAACCGCTTTTCCGCGGTGGTAAGTGAGTACGTTTCTGCCAGAGAGTTTCATACCCGTAAAGGGCGTTGCGTGACCGAGGGAGAGAAATTCCTCGGGGTCAACCGTGAATTCCTCATCGAGCTTCCAAATAGAGAAGCCCGCATCCTCAAGGGGCAAGCCGAAACGCTTTCTTGGAGCAATTGCCAAAAGCTCCTCGAGTCTTTCAAGACTCAACATTCCCGTCTTAACGAAGTAGGTGTACATCGCGGGAAAGGCTGTTTCAATTCCAACAACACCGAACGCACTGCCCATAAGTCCTTTTGACTTGTCCTCTTTCGAGTGAGGAGCGTGGTCGGTGGCAATCATATCAATAGTGCCGTCAAGAATTCCGGCAATCAAAGCTTCTTTGTCCTCTTTTGAGCGAAGCGGGGGATTCATCTTGAATCTTCCGTCCTCTTCAAGACACGAGTCGTCAAGAATAAGGTAATGCGGTGCGGTTTCGCAGGTGACGTCAAGTCCCTCTGCCTTTGCGCGTCTGATTATCTCAACGCTTTCCTTTGTTGAGATATGGCAAACGTGGTAAGAGCAACCGGTCTTTCTTACAAGCTCAATATCTCTGGCAATCGGTCCCCATTCGCTCTCGGAGCAAATTCCTTTGTGACCGTGAGCCTTTGCATATTCACCGTCGTGAATATATCCGCCGTAAAGAAGCGAGTTGTCCTCGCAGTGAGCAACTATGATTTTTCCAAGCTTCTTTGCGCGGAGCATAGCGGCTTCCATCATTTCTGCGGATTGAACGCCTCTACCGTCATCCGAAAATGCGATAGCCACAGGAGCCATATCTTCCATATCGGAGAGCTCCTCGCCCATTTGCTTTTTTGTAATAGATGCATAAGGATAAACATCTATTATCGCATCGCGCTCGATAATTTCTATTTCTTTGTTTATGTTCTCGAGAGTATCGGGAACGGGATTGAGATTTGGCATAGTGAAAACTGCGGTATAACCGCCTCTCGCCGAGGCTTTAGAGCCCGTCGCAACCGTTCCTTTATAAGAAAAACCCGGTTCGCGAAAATGAACGTGCACATCGCAAAAACCGAGTAAAGAAACATATTGTTCGGAAGCGGGGAGAGAATTAGAAAAAGAGGACAAAATGCCCATATCGTTTTTGGCAATTTTGTCACTGCATATAAGATTTCCGTTAATTCTTCTCATATTTAACTCCTCATCCTTTAGAATCGTTCTGTCAAATAATTATTTTATATATTTTATCACTATTCAATCCTTTTGTCAAGTGTATATAATTACAAACTTGACGGATTTTGTCAGCTTGCTTTTGTGGAAAAGGTATATTTTATAAAATATTACGAAAAAAGAGGACTGAAAATTAAAATCAGTCCTCTAAAAATGGATATTTAAGATGCCTTATGAACGCTTTGAATTATTCTCTCAACCTCGTCAAAACCTATCGTATCGGGGCAAGTGAAGATGAAAATATATCCGTCATATTCCCAGAACATATTTTTGCAACCGTGCTTGATAGAGTATTTTACCGTATAACCGCCGATTTTTGCAGTTGTATATTCGGCTTGAGCATCGAAGGAGTACGAGCCGCCGTTACCCCATTGATCGTATGTAATCACGTCGGTTTCGTTCATCCAAAGGAAAGAGACGGTAAATTCGTCGTTTGTGCTTTGAATTTCAACGTATCCTTCGGGAATATATGAGGGTATATATGCGGTCTCTATCGTGGTTCTGACGATTTCATTTTTATCTTCTTTAATATCCGGATTGATTGAAACGGAGTAATCGGATTCATTTCGCTGTATGATATATTTCTTTATTATCGGTATGCAAGCGAACGCAGATAACATCAAAGATAAAATCAATGCCGAAATTAAAATGATTTTAACAACTCGGCGGTGAGAGATTGGAGTTAATATCGCTCCCGAAAGAATTTCTTGAACTCTCTTGTTGTATTCTGCTGAGTGTTCAAATGCGGATGTTGGATATGAGCTTATATTTTCGGAATCGGAAAGACAAGCAGCAAGGAGCAGTTTTTTAAATTTATCTTTTTCGTTTTTCATAGGTCTAAACCACTGTCCGCCAAAATTTCACGGAGTATATCCCTTCCTCGTTTTAGCTGCACGCGAATCGTGCTTAGTTTTCTGTTTAGTATCTTTGATATTTCGTAAACGGATAAATCGTTAACGTACTTAAGTATCAAAACTTGTCCGTATTCCAAAGGTATATTGTTTATCGACTTTAAGGCTTCGGAATAAGACTCTTTGATTATCAAATCTCGTTCAATAACAGACTCGCGAGGTTGTTTTTTTAGCGATTGGTGTGAAATATTTTTTAAGTCTTTATTCTTTTCTTTCAAAGCATTTGCAGCTTCGTTTTTGGTAATCGTAATTATAAACGCCTTAAGCTCGTCTTTGTTTTCAACTCTTATTTTTCGTATATTTTTCGTAAGAATTAAAAGAACGTTGGACATAGCCGTTTCGGTATAATACTGATGCTCTGTTGTATTGTAAGCGATAGCGAGTATCAAATCGTGATATTCGTGATATATATTTTCGAGCTTGATTTTATCGTCATCATCGCTGATAAGCGACATGTATATTGAAAGCATATAATCCCTCCTATAGTAATGGTAAATATTGTACCATTAAAAGAGTTAATTGTCAACAGAAGTGAAACCTGGATTGGAATTTTAATTGAAAACATTTGAGAATGATTGAAATTTAATTTAAAATTGATTGAAATTTTTGATTTAAAATCAAAATTGCGCTAATTTGAGCCATTGAAGAAAAAATGCTGCAAAAGGCTAAAAAACCACCGTCAAAATGCACAAAGCCTTTTGTGCAAAACGCTGAAAATAAATTTTTTTCTAAAAAATTGAAACGTTTTTGCTCTTTCAGGGGTATTTATATATGAGAGAAAATAAAAAAACGCCAAATTGCGTCCAAAATTTCCAAAAAATGACAAAACCGGTTCTAAAAAATGCCTGTAAGCAAAATCTTGTAATTTAGCGCTCGGTTTGCCGTTTTTTTGGGATTAACGTATTAACAAAAAACAAAATATGGTTTAAGGGGGAAACTATGGAGGAAAGATTATGAAGAAGATATTAGTGTTTGTTTTATTAACGGCATTGCTTTGCACTGCATTTTCGTTGTCAGCATTTGCGGCAGAAAACGGAATTCAGCCGAGAAGCAATAACTACATTGTAGCCAATGCT
>JAZRDI010000049.1:0-81783 GCA_045660185.1 Eubacteriales bacterium
GAATTTCTCCGAAATTCTCCGTTTTGATTATATTTTTTGTTTTATCCTCGTTTCCTCGCTCAGCGTACCTTTGTACGCTTCTCGCTCGTCAGCCAAGGATTTCTGCTCTAAATTCGTTCGCCCCCGAGGTTCTGTCTCATTAATAATTCGCTAAATCTACATTTCTTGCTGCATTTTCTTCGTTTTGGCATTGATTTTATTGAATTCTTAATGAGACAGCCCCTTTTTGTTTTTTGATTTTAAGACAAGCAGTTGTTTTAAAATCTGTTTTTTAGCGAGTCAGATTTAGGATTACTCCTCTTTTCCGCCTTTGCCAAGCATGGAAGAGAATGCTTCCTTAATCTTTTCGATTATGGACTTAAAGAAATCTACGATTTTTGTGAAGATGTTCTTGTTTTCGGGCTCGTCGGTTTCAAGGGTTCTTCCGCAAATATCGCAAGCCTTGTTTCCATCTTTATCTTCGCAGAGGCTCTTTGTGCCGCAAACGTCGCAAAGGTGATCGCAATCTTCATCCACGCAACCGCCAAGGGACACTGCGCAAATATCGCAGTAGTGATCCTTGTTACGATCTGTGCATTCAGTCATTGTCGCATCACAGACGTCACAGTTGTGATCCTTATCGTTGTCAGCGCAAGCAGTAAGAGTAGCACCGCAAAGAGAGCAATTATGGCTCTTATTTCCTGCTGTACACTCACTGACAATCTTGGTGCAAGTATCGCACTTATGATCCTTGTTTTCATCCACGCAATCACTCAATTTAGCGGTGCAAATATCACAAGAGTGATCCTTGTTTTTATCTGCACACTCTGTGAGAGCTACGCTGCAACGATCGCAATTATGGTCCTTATTTTCGTCAATGCAAACGCTGAGAGTTTTACCGCAAATATCGCACTTGTGGTTGTTATCTTCATCAGCGCAAGCGGTGAGGACTACTGTGCATATATCGCACTTGTGGTCATTGTTATCATCCCTGCACTCGCCGAGGTCAGCATTACAAAGGTCGCACTTGTGGTCCTTTGTATTGTCATAGCAATCGGTTATCTTCTCCTGACAAACGTCACAGATGTGATCATCGTTATCATAACACTCGGAAACTGCTCCGCAGATGTCACAAGCGTGATCGTTATTTTCATCAACGCACTTACTTGCAATGTTTCCGCAATAATCGCAGTGATGATCGTTGGTGTTATCGAAGCATTCGCTCATCTTTTCAGCGCAAACGTCACAGACGTGGTCTCTGTTTTCATCGATACAGTCGGAAATCTTACCGCATATATCGCAAGCGTGATCATTGTTTTCGTCTAAACAATTAGACACGGTTTCATCGCAAATATCACAAACGTGATCCTTGTTTTCATCAACACAAACAGTTGCTACAAGCGCGCAAACGTCACAGATATGGTCCTTATTTTCGTCTTTGCAGTTGAATGCGAGAACGTATTCATCGGTTTCTTCACCGGTAGTAACGATAACAAAGGCAAGATCTCTGCCGTCGGTTCCGTAAAGGGTGTACATCGAGCCGTTCAAGAGGTTCTTGATTTCGGTAGTAGGAGCGGTTTCGCCTGTAGGAATAACAAGCTTCATATATTCTCCGTTTGCATTAGTGCCGAAACGAAGACTGTCTGCTCTGCCGTTTTCATTGCCGTTAAACTTGATGAAGTTATTCATGCTCGACGCGTTCTTTGCGATGAACGTACCACCGTTGATGGTTGCGTTTACTACGCTAATGTCACCTGTTGAGCCCGACGAGGTGTAAGATGCATCGAAGAATATAGCGCCCGAATTGGAGCTTGCATAATCAAAGGTACAATCGTTGAATGCTGCGAAGGTTGTCTGTGACAAGCCTGCGGAGAGTGATACGCTGCCGGCAAGGTATCCGTTTTCCCAAGTCTGGAACATTACGTTTCCTGTATGGTTCGCAACGAAGGTCACGTTATCGAAGTTAAAGTAAACCTCCATATCGCGAGTGAGACTTCCGTAGTTAACACAGAAGAGAACCTTGTTCGTAACGATTTTACCGTTCTTGAAGTTATAGGTTGCTCTTACGTCGGTTCCTTCACTTCCGTTACCGCCAACGTAAATGTCAAACATATATCCGTTGGTAGAGTTCGAAAGAGTGAAGCCGTTAAGGTCTATGGTAATATTACCTGTGAGCTTGTAGTGAGAGGATGTTTTTACGTTACGGGGAGTATCTGCTCTCAAGAAGACAACGTAATCTGCGTTGGGAGCTTTCGTAATCATATCTGCGGTTACGTCACCGAAATCGGCGTACGCGCCAACGAACGTTCCGTCAGCCTTAAAGAGAACTACGGGATACGATGTTTTATCGAGATATGCAACGGGAATTTCGCCGTAAGGAGTAGTTTCGGGAGTGAGAACTACTTCGGTAACCTTTAACTTATAGGTTACAACACCGTCAACCTTGGAATACTCTTCAAATACAAGGGTATTCTTGTTGAAGAGTGCTGCGGGAGCATTGATGCCCTCGGGAAGCTCAAGCGTTGTGTATTCGCCGTTTTCATCGGCAACGAAGGTGAAGCTATCTGCTCTGCCGTTTGCATTGCCGTTTGTGTTGTATATGTTATTTACACCGACGAGCTTATCCGAAACGAGCTTACCGCCCTTCACTTCGATGTTATATACAACTCTATCGTTTTCAACCTTGTTCGCTCTCATGGGAAGCATTATTACGCCCTCTACAGAGTTAGCGTAATCAAAGGTACAATTTTCGAAGAGCATATTGGTAATAAGCGAGGGGTTGCCGGATGTAACGTCTCTGCCCTCGTTTTCCCAAGTGTTCGTGATAACACCGGGAATCTTTGCGTTCGTTGTAGATGCAAAGGTTACGTTCTTGAAGTGGAAGTTGAACTTAGCGCTGTTTACAAACGCTGCACCATAGTTCATACAAATGAGCGAGTGACCGCCGTTTTTGGTGATAGAACCGTTCATAACCGTATAGCTTGCACGAACGTCATATCCGTCTATAAGAGGAGCGGAGGCGTTGTTCTGAACGCTGAGGTCGAAGAGGTAGTTACCTGCATCTGTGAGCGAAAGGTTATATCCGCCAAGGTCGATGGTTGCCTTTCCGGTGTAAACCCAAAGGTTTCCGTCAACATTCGTCTTGGTGTTCATTTCCGCATCACGACGCATAAGAATAACGAAGTCAGCAGTTCTGCTATTAGCCTTCATACCGTTAAGCGCTGCGCCAAAGTCTGCGTATCCGCCTACAAATTCCTTGCTATCCTGCTTGAATACTACGAAGGGATATTCTGCTGCAGACACATAATTCAAAGGAATAGAGCCGTAAGGCGTTTCTTCGGTAAAGTTATCATCGCAAACTGTAAGAGCATATACGTCAAATTCGCCGTCATTCTCGGAGAATACGAAGTTTACATACTCCCCTGCCACACCGTTGGAATAGTAGTCATCAAAGCCTTTTATTGATGCGTTTTGGGGAGCTTTAAGAGTTGTGTATTTACCTTCACTGTCAGCAGTGTAGATATTCTTGTCAAGAGAATCGCCCTTTACAAACTTAACCTCATTGCCGCCGATGATAATAGTACCGCCCGAGATTTCGGAATCAACCTTGGATAAAGTTTTACCGGAACCGGAATAATTGAGAACTACAGTACCTGCGGGAGCGTTTGTCAAGTAAAACGTGCAGTTAACGAAATCAAGATCGAAATCTGCTCCGTTTGCTCCGTTTTCCCAACAAGCAGTGATAACTCCACCGCCATCGTAATATGTAGCACCTTCTGCAACGGTGAATGTTACGTTTTCAAAACCGAGAGCAATTTTCTTATACTCACCGTTAAGAAGCGACTCTGCGGAGTGGTTGATACCTACTATGGGAGAACCCGTATATACAAGCTCACCGTTTTTGGTGTTAACAGTGGTTGTGAAAAGAACGCCGTTGGTTGCCTTTGCAAAGGTGTCTATGAAGTAACCCTTGCTCGTTCTTGTGAAGCTATTACCGCCGAGGTCGATATTAAGAACGCCGCCCAAGTGAGTAACAATCTCGCTTGTTGCATCCTTCTTACCGCTGGAGTAGTCACGACGCATATAAACTGTTGCGCTCTTACCTTCGCCGTTTGCTCCGTAAAGGATTCCCTTTGCTGCCTCCATAGCCGCGCCATAGTAGGTGTATGCGCCTACGAAGTTATCGGTAAATACTGCGAAGGGATAATTGTCAACGTCAAATTCTGCGGGAATTGTTCCGTAAGGTGTAACGTCATCTTCAGCGGTTGTTGTTGCTGCGAATACAACGTTTTTGCCTTCAGATGTAAACGTATATTTACCTTCTGTGAGATTTATAGCTGTTGCTTCTGCTCCGTCAACGCTCATTGTTACGTTAGTTATGGTGTAACCTTCGGGAGCAGTTAACGTCACGGTAACGCTATCGCCTGCCTTGTGGAATCCGCCGCCGCTAAGCTTTACGTTAGTTCCCGCAACGTCAACGGTTGAGAGACCAAGGCTCTCAAGTGTAGAGTTTACAAGAGCTTTTCCGAAGAAGGCTTGTGTTTCTGCATTGAAGTGCCAACCGTCATGCTGACCGAGACCCGCGCAATCGGTAGGATCTACAAGAACTGCATTGAAGCCCTCTTTAGCGGCAACCTTCTCTTGACAAGCGGTAACCGTGCTAAGATATGCGGGCTGGCTGTATGAGGGGTCGGGATTTCTGTAAATTTTGCCAAATGCGAAGAGCATATTCGAAAGGTCCGCGCCAACGATTTCACCAACGTCACGTCTTACGTCGAGAATGAGAGTTTCAAGAAGCTCCGCGTATGCGCCGGCTTCGGTTGCGTTTCCGCACTCTGCTTCACCCTGCATCCACCACATACCGCGAACAACGGGCTTATAACCCATTTCGTCAAGCATATCGCAGGTGGTTCTGATAGTATCAAGGAAATTGGTGTAAAGAAGACCGGTTTTCGTTCCATTTGTATCAATGTTGTGATTCTTGATATACGTTGGAGATGTCCAAGTACCGTAATTTACGGAATACTTCGAAGTAGTGTTGGGATAGAGGTACGTAGCGCCTTGTGCGTACTTAATAACAATATTCATCGTTCCGGAATCACCGAGAGCTTCAGCAATACCGATTTCGGCGCCTGCCTTATTAAGTCCCTGTCCTTGACCGAAAGCTACCTTTTCGATTTCAGGAACAAACTTTTCAGAATAACCGTAATAAAGAACGTTATCAAATCCTTCGAAATAACGGTTATCTTGGGCTTGATCGGGTGTAACGTCCGCTGCGTAACCAACGGCATTTGACTGACCGCCGATAAGCCACACGTTAATTTCTGTTTTTTCTGCCGCGTTCTGTACTTCGTCATTTGCGCTGCCTATAACCGCAAATGCAAAGAACATAACGAGAAGCGCAAGCATCACTGACGCAATGGTTATTGATGCGCGCAATTTTTTGTTGTTTTTAAGCATGTTTTTTCTCCTTTGTATTTTATTTGCTTCAAGAAAATTATAGCATACAAATATTTCACTGTCAATCAATAAAGCATTTTATATTTATTTTATATTTTTTCTACCGACATTTTTTCTATATTCTAAAAGAAAAATTGGTACTTTTTCACAAATACCTTTGCGGCTCTTAAACTCAAAAAAATATTTAGAAAATATTTTGTTTGCAGCTATTGTATTTATGACGAAAATTTGGTATAGTATTATAGTCCATCTGAAAATCGTGAGGGGGTGTTTTCGTTGAAGCTATGGACTTATGCGCATTTTATAACCTATATACCGACGCTTTTGGCTATAATTGCCGTCGCTATACTTTTGCGAAAGCTTCTTTTGTATAAGCCAATTGAAATAAGGCTTATACCTTATAAAATTCTGTCACTCATAATATTTGGTTTAGAGATAGCGAAGCAAACAATATCCATGCGCGTTGGCTATGATACTTATAATCTCCCATTCCACTTCTGCTCTATTTTCGTATTCTTCATTCCTCTTTGCGCCTTTTGCACTAAAGGAATGAGAAGATATTTATTTCCATTCACCACCATCGCGAGCGCAACGCTTTTTCTGTTTATGCTCGTTTGCCCGTACTACGCTTATACCGATGAAAGAATACACATCTTCACCGAAGACTTCTTTTCCTTCCACACGGTTACATTTCACAGTATAGTAATTTTCACCTTTATTCTGATTATTGCTTTGAGATTATACGAGCCGAATATCAAAACCGATTTCAAGCACTTGCTTATCGGATTAACAATATACTGCCTTATAGGTGGTACCGCCGCTCAGATATTTGAATGCAATTTTAATAATTTCTATTATTGCGCAGCTGAATTTGTGGATAATATTAGACTCTCGATAATAGAAAACCACGGTTGGGCGTTCGGTCAGACCGTATATGTTTTCGGGGTATTTATAGTAACTACTATATTCTCGACCGTTTCTTACGCGCTTTACAGATTAATTAATCGCTTCGTTAACAAATGCTAAAATCAACAAAAACGAGATAACAACGGTTTATTCCGCGCTATCTCGTTTTTTTTACCTTTTCACTAATTTGAACTTTGTTCGATTTTTACTTTAGAAAGGCTTTTGCCAAAGAGCCCTTTTATTTTCGCTTTTTGGTGTAAAACACCTTAAGGGTATCAATACAAAAGCAACCCAGAACGCCGTTGCTCCACGTTCCCGTATCCAAGTGGATTTTATAAAAATCTCTAATTGATTTCGGCGATGTATTAACATTTCTTTGATAACCTATAATTTTATTTTCTCCGCATATTACGTCGGTTTGAGTGTGACCGAAAAATACACATTTCGAGCTTTCGTGAACAAGCTCGGGGGCTTTAAATCTCCTATCGTAAACAAGCTCTTCTATGCCGGTTTCGGAAAGTGGAAGAAGTTTTTTGTTTGAGTCGATTGGGATTCCCGCGTGAACTCCTATAAAATCATCATCCTCGACGTACGATGGCAAGGAATCCAAATAATCGAGAAGCTCCCATGTTAGAAGATAGCCGTCGGTAAAGCAACCTTTCAAGGCCTCAAGAATTTCATCAAAATTCGCGGGCGATGATTCGAGCATGGCGTGATAACGTTTCAAAAAAGCAAACTCGTGATTTCCGATAATACACTTGATGTTGTCACGAGAAGCTATATACTCCAAAAGCTTAACAGACTCGTCGCCCTTATCAATTATATCTCCGAGCACGTAGAGAACGTCGCTATTTGAAAATCTTATCTTTTCAAGCATCGAAACGAAAAGGTCATACTCTCCGTGTAAATCGGATACGATGTATCTCATAGCATCTCCTTTTCCAAAATTTATTTTTTCACCTTCATTCAAAATGTTATCATAAGCTACGAAAAAAGTCAAGCGATTTAAAAAAGCGGTTTCTTGTTTTTTGAATTTTAGACTTATTTTCACGTGTACCATTACGGTACAAATGTTTGTTTTTTAATAGTTTGTGAGCGAAATTATATATTGATGGCGAAAAAAGTTATATTTTGGCGTTTTAAAATTCAGCTGTATATAAAGGTGATAAACCGATGTTTAGTTTCGTTTAAAAGAGCAGACGGATATACTTAAATTTATTTTGATTAATATATAAAAAGGTATTGATTTGTTCGTTTTTTTGTGATAAAATATGTACATACTAATATAGTACTGCCGCGTTTTCGCGGTACAATTTCATACATATAACAGAGTAGGCCGATATGCGTTTAGTGCTCTGCGGACGGGGAGTTGCCGCAGTGACGAATGGTTTTTAATTTTAACCGTCATTTAATTTTTCGGGCAAATCAATAGCTATGAATAAAAATATATTTTGACGCTTATATCTTTAATCTGCGATTTATCTGCCGCATCCCACTGTTCCGCAAGGAATCGGAAATAAAACAAAAGAAGAGAAAATGCTTTTCGCATTAACCGTTTTTTAAACCAACGGTATCGTTTCAAATACCGAAAGATTTTGCTCTTTCTTTCGTTTTAATTTATCCACCTTCCTCTATGGTTCGGAAGATGTCATTCTGTACTATGGAGGTGTTTTTATTTTGAGAAGCAAAAATCAAGAGCAATTACTGCTTTTATCATTCAGCGCTGCAATGGCGGCTTTGTCCGTAGTTTTTACAAGATTTTTGGGATTCTCTGCAGAGGGAACTCCGTTTAGATTTGAGATTGGCTTTTTGCCTATCGCTATTGCCGCTTACGTTGCAGGGCCTTTCTATTCCGCTGCGGCATATTTCACAGCAGACGTTATCGGCTCGTTCTTCTCCGGATACGCGCCCAATCCTTGGATTACAGCGGCGCAGGTTTTATCGGGAATTTTGATGGGCGTTTTCTTTAAAAGAAAGCATTCGTTACCGCGAACGGTTATTTGCTTTTCGATTATCGCAATTTTCGTTGAGATACTGATAAAATCCCCTGTTTTCGTTTATATGTACGCTTGGACTTGGGAATTTACGTTTACAACGAGAACGATAAACGCGCTGATAAATCTTCCTATAAGAATTTTCATCTATTATTTCACTCTTAAGGCTATCAAAAATCCACTGGATCAGTTATTATGAAAAACAACGATTTTAAAACTTACGCCAATAGCTTTCAAGCCGTTACTATTCCCGGACTTGAAAGAATAACATTGCTTTTGAAAAAGCTCGGAAATCCCGAAAAAAAGTTAAAATTCATTCATATTGCAGGAACTAACGGCAAAGGCTCTGTTTCTGCAAATATGGCTTGTATTTTAGAAGACGCAGGACTTAAGGTTGGAAAATACATTTCTCCCAATCTTATAAGAGTTAACGAGCGAATCAGCATTTGTGGTGAAGACATTACGGACGGTGAGCTTACCGAGATTTTATCTGTTATCGAGCCATTATCAAAAGAGGTCGAGGCGGAATGCGCAATCCCACCGACACAATTTGAAATTTGGACTGCTGCTGCATTTTACTTTTTCGCAAAAAAAGAGTGCGATATAGTGGTGCTTGAGGTTGGACTTGGCGGAGAATTTGACGCAACTAATGTAATTCCAAAAAACGAGATTGCCATAATTACCAGACTCGGCATAGACCACACCTCATATCTCGGAAATACGATTTCCGAAATTGCCGCTGCAAAGGCAGGTATAATAAAAGAAGATTGCAAAACGAAAGCGGTTATAACTGTAAATCAAGGCGACGAGGCACTTGACATAATAAATGCGGTTGCTGCGAAAAAGGGCTCAAAGGTTGTGGTTGCAAATCCAACTCCGCGAAGCGTTAACGGCATTCACGAAATATTTAACATTGCAAAAATCAATGATATTGAATGCGGTATTTCGGGATATCATCAAATAGAAAACGCTTCCCTGGCTGCACTTGCCTCAATTGAACTTGGTATCAGCGAAAAGCATATTAAAAGCGGAATTTTGCGCGCTAA
Source organism: Eubacteriales bacterium (assembly GCA_045660185.1). Taxonomy (GTDB): domain Bacteria; phylum Bacillota; class Clostridia; order Oscillospirales; family CAG-272; genus UBA1740. The sequence continues at coordinate 9,386 of JAZRDI010000049.1, forward strand.
AAATCCCGCAAGATTCGAGCTTGTTCAAGAAAGCCCTACCGTTATATACGACGGCGGTCACAACGAAAACGGAATTGAAGCACTCGTTTCATCACTGAAAAGATACTTTGGTGACATTCCAAAAACCGTAATTTTCGCCTGCATGAGAGATAAAGATATTAAAGATTCATTAAGAATGCTATCCTATTCGCAGACCGAATTCATATTCACAACCGTCAAACATAACCCTCGCGCATCGGGCGCAGAGGAGCTTTACAAGAGGGCGTCTTCGCTTGGTTTTGACGGTGTGTATTTCGAAAATATAGGCGATGCATACCGCGAAGCTCTTTTGAGAAATAGGCTCACTGTTATATGCGGTTCTTTGTATTTGTACAAGGATTTTTCGGAAGAATGTTTGAAGAAATAGCACTGTAAGCAAACTTTTATTTACATTTTACTATATTTTTCTTTTTGGGAGGACTATTATGCCTTTTATCAATTTAAAAACCAGCGCAAAAATCAGCGCGGAAAACGAAGCTACACTTATTAAAGAGTTTGGAAAAATCATCACTCTTATTCCCGGAAAAACAGAAGCTTGGCTCATGCTAAATTTTGAGGACAAATGCAGAATGGCATTTAGAGGTGACTCCGAAAACGATACCGCTTTCATCACCGTTGACCTTCTTGGAAGCGCATCTGATAAGGCTTATGCCGATATGACGCACGCAATCTGCACCACCGTTAGCTATGTGCTTGGAGTTCCCTTCAACAGAATCTACGTTAAGTACGGAGAATTTACTCACTGGGGATATGCCGGAGAAAACTTCTGACATGAAGATTATCGCGCGAATACGCAATGACTTTAAGGAAAAGTTTGGAATACCACGTCAAAGCGGTATCACAGACGAATTTATTTCTACGATAGTTTTCGAGCCCGAATACAGAGTTAAGGAAGCTCTTCGCGGTATTGAGGGATATTCGCATCTATGGCTTATATGGAACTTTTCAAAATCCGAACGCGATACCTGGTCACCGACTGTCAGACCGCCTCGTCTTGGCGGTAACAAGAGAATGGGAGTTTTTGCAACGCGCTCTCCTTTTAGACCAAATCCGATAGGCCTTTCTTCTGTCAAGCTTCTTTCGATTGAGGACAATAAAGACCTTGGAACTGTATTGATTGTAAGCGGTGCAGATTTGCTTGACGGAACACCTATTTATGACATTAAGCCGTATCTTGCATACACTGACAGTCACCCCGATGCTACCGGAGGATTTGCCGACAGAGTTATGAATTACTCGCTGACCGTTAACTGCCCCGACAAGCTTCTTTCGCTCGTTGACGAGAAAAAAAGAAGCGGTCTTATTACGATACTCGAGAACGATCCTCGCCCCTCCTATATCGCTGATAAAGATCGCATATACACCTTCGATTTTGCAAACTACGAAATTTCGTTCAAAGCAGATGAAAAGACACTCACGGTTACCGATATTAAATTAAGGTAAATCGGTAGCGCAAAATAAGTAAGAAAAGTAATGTTATTTTACAGAGGTTAATCCCATTTCCACATAAAGTGGATTTATAACTAATCTCGCGGCAAGAATAAAAAACGGTTTCGTTTAGCTGTTATTAAAATTAACTAAATAAAAATGATAAAAATGACGAAGGAATAATGTGCCCCCTGTCAAGAGACAGACTAAAAATCCTTCGTCATTTTTTTACTTGTTCCAATTTATTGCGAGATTCGATATTGTTTTAATTTTCTTTGCCAGATTCGGCAATTTTTTCTGCATCGAATTTAATATTTTTGAATACTATCTCGGCTGCTACTGCAAACGCTGCCATCGTAATTATGAATATCATATTGGATTTTTTGCAGGATTCCATTCTATTCATCTTGTTATTCGTAGCGTCGAGCTCAAGCTTAACGTCTGCAAGGTCAGACTTGATTTCTTCCTTAGTCTGCTTATCGTCGCTATTCTTGTATTCTTCCTTATATGCATCGGAAAGCTCGTTAAGAGTATCCTTATATGTAGAGAGAAGATTATAATTGATGTTATCCAAACTACCCTCTTCCTCATATTCGTTGAATACTATGGACATCTGACAGTTAGAATACATTTCATGGCGCTTTGCGGGGCTATCTACTGTGAAGAGAATGAGCGTTAATATGTACGCTACGGCAACGAAAATGTATCCTATATAGAAGCTTCCGAGAGGAGTTTTAGGCTTTCTGCTCTTCTTCGTTCTCGTTTTTTCTACGTTACCGACACGCGCAAGCATATATCCAAGCGCAGCGTAAATAATAATCGGGAACGTTGCAACGATCGAAACTACGATAGACATAGACTCGTAAACCTTGTTATTAACCTCTGTTACCGTAATCTTATTTGCGAGAGTGCGGTATCTGATTAAGAAATCGGAATAATGATCGTTCATATTGCTGATCATAGCTACGCTCATCTTCATACCGAGAAGAGCTATGATAACTGTAACAAGAAGAACGCCTACTGTAATTCCCTGCTTGATAAGAGTCTTCTTATACTTATCTCCGCCCTCGTTCTTCGCTTCAAGAACGGGTCCCATTCCTCTTACAACGGCAAAGGCTAACATAGCTATAAGTCCTATTATTATACCTGCTCCAAGGCTCACTATACCGCGAGTTTTTGAAACGAAGTGCTGAACAGTGAACATATGCAAAATGAAAGCTATTATAGGAAGTCTAAAGTCCATAAACGCTTTTACGACATTGCTATCCATCTCAAACTTTGCTTTAACAAACGCGATAGCCTTAAGAGCAATATCAAAAGCGAGAACCAAAAGGGATATAACGGTAAGAACAAGCGCGAACGTAAGATAGCTTGAATCCTTCTTTTCGTTATACATCGATATGCGGAGTGCTACCTTTTTCAAGAAGCTCTTTTTGTTAAGCTTCTTCTGAATCTTTGCATCTTCCTTTTCGCTGATGCCTTCGATTATTAATTCCTTTTCTGCGTTCAATTCATCTATATCAGCCTGAATAAGATCAATTTCGTTCTGTATCTTTTCCTTATCTGCCTTAAGAGCTCTTTCTTTATCCGCTTCCTTTGCGGTTTTAAGTTCTGTTGTTTCAGCTATTTTAGCGTCAAGTTTATAAAGCTTTAAGAGCGTATTAACGCTCTTGCCCGATGAGAAAATAGCAGATGCAAGGCTTACCTTAACGTTTCCCGCATGCTCAACGTCAACGTGGTAGTATCCGATTTTTTCTTCATCGTCAAATTTCTCTGCGGAATTAAACGTTACAACCGGAAGGAATAACGATATAAAAATTACTGCCAAAAGTGCCGCGCATACAAGCGCTCTTAATACTAAAGAGGATTTTTCCATTTTAGTTCTCCTGTTTTTGTTTTATTTTAATGATTTTAAAAACTTTATTACTCTTCGGGTAGAAGCTTTATCATAGCCTTATCTTGATTATTTAAAAGCTCAGCTGCCGAGGAAGCATTTGAAAGAATAGATGCTTCAACCGCTTTATCATCGGTTGTCCAGTTATCTGCGTCGGCAAAGGTTACCGAAAGGAGCGCAGAACAATTTGCAAACGCCGATTTACCTATGTAGCTCACACTGACGGGAATTTCCACCGCCGAAAGAGCTTCGCAATGCTCAAACGCCATTTCACCGATTTTTTGAGTTCTCTCCGAAAGAACGGCAGTTTCAAGATTAGAGCATTCAGCGAAAGCAAAATTCCCTATTTCCACAACCGAGCTTGGAAGAGCGATTTCGGTTATCGAAACACAACCGTAAAAGGCGTATTCCTCAATTACTCCAACGTTTTCGGGTATGTGGGGCGAGGTTAGATTTTTACAGCCGTAAAAGGCTCTGCTGCCTATACACGAAAGCGAGTTAGGCAGAGTTATTGATGCCAAATTCTCACATCCCTCGAATGCAGAGCTATATACTGCGTTAACCTCGGGGTGAACGATATACTCGGTTTCGTTTTTACTTTCTGTATTTAACAGTATTACGTAAGGGTCGTTTTGGTTGCCAAGATAGTACGCTCCGCAATACTCGTTTGCAAAGGTTAAGCCATCGGAATTTCCAAAGGCTTCAGCACCTACGTAGCTAACATTACTGCTAACGCTTACTGACGTTAAAGGACAATTCTTAAACGCAAACGCTCCTATGCTCTCTACCGTATCGGGAATCGTAACGGAGCTGATAAGAGAACAACCCTCAAACGCGCCGTCTCCTATGCTTTTTATCTTCGTGCCAAAATCTACCGATTCAAGCAAATTACATCCGAGAAACGCGCCGCTTCCGATTTGCTCCGTACCAACGAGCGTTATGCTCTTCAAATTTCTTGCACCCAAAAAGGCACGCTCACCGATTTTAGTTACGCGCCTGTGCAGAGTTAAGTTTTCGTCATCTCTGCCTTGCGGATAACATATCAGATTTTTGCCATCCTTGGTATAAAGAACACCGTGAAAATATTTGTATTCAGGGTTATCTATTGAAACCTTGATTTCCTTCAAGTTCTTGAAAGGCTGAAAGGCTTCAGGGGTTATAGATATAATAGTTTTCGGTATCTTTATGCTTTCGATTTTATCAAGCGACGAATCGCCTTCATTAAATTTGATAGCTGTTACTTTATAACCGTCTATCCAAGACGGAATTTCAATTATGGCACTATCACCCTTATAACCCGTTAGAGTTATTTCATGCCCGCTTTCAACACTATACTCAAAATCATCGTAAAGACCTACTTTTTTCAACAGCACGCCACACGAGGATAGCGCGAATACCGCGCTCAACAGTACGAACGAAAGCAGAAGCAGAATCAATGCTTTTTTCATTTCGTTTCCTTTCAACAGGCGGCAAAAGATAACTCGAATTATCCTTTTCGCCTCGCAAATAGGTTTTAGTCAGCCTTATTTATAGCTACGCTCTCACCCTTTACAGAAAGGGATGAAGAGAAGTAAGCCTTCAAAGCCTTGGTCATTTCATATACGTCGGAAAGCGCAAGGCACTCGTTTGATGAATGCATAGCCAACTGGGGTATTCCTATATCCACCGTTGGAACAGAGACCTTCGTATCGGCAATTGAGCCGAGAGTTGAGCCTCCCGGGAGATCTGCACGGTTGAAATAGCTTTGAAGCTTTACGGCATCGCGCTTGCAGATTTCGCGGAAGATAGCGTCTGATACAGCATCGGTCGCGTATTTTTTGTTAGCGTTATATTTTATAACTACACCGCCACCAAGCGTAGGAGCGTTAGTTTTATCAGACATTTCAGGATAGTTGGGATGGAGTGCATGAGCATTATCAGCGCTAACCATAAACGAAGATACTAGTCTTTGAAGATAGTCCTCTTCTCCGTTCGCTATGCGCTTTAGCACGTCGAACAAGAACGTTGAAGCCGCGCCCTGACGGGTTTCCGAGCCAACTTCCTCGTTATCAAAGACTGCAAAAACGGGAGTTGCATCGGCGCTTTTTGCCGAAACAAAAGCATCGAGCATTGAATATACACATCCGAGGTCATCTATTCTCGGGGAGAGAAGGAACTCTCCTTCAAGTCCGAAGAATACGGGCTTATCTGCATTTACGAGATAAAGCTCATGAGCTACTATATCGTCTTTAGCTACGCCTACAGATTTTGCGACCTCTTCCATAAGCCCTCCGCATTTACCCGAAAGCGATGCGAGAGGAAGAAGCTCCTTTGCGGGATTAAACTTACAACTCTCATTAACCGTTCTGTTCATATGAATTGCAAGGCTCGGTATAACGAGCGTTTTTCCACCAATATCGGCAAGACGAGATTCGACTCCGCAGCTCGTTCTCACGGTAACTCTTCCCGCCACCGTCAAAGGTCTATCGAGCCAGGAATAATTTATACCGCCGCCGTATCTCTCCGTGTTAAGCTTAACGTATGAGCCGAGCGCGGAATCGTCCTTTACTCTGAAGCAAGGAGAATCACTGTGTGCAGCGGCTACCATAAAGCCTCCGCCGTTGTTCACAAAGGCAATCACGGAAGAGCCTGCGCGAACTACGTAATACTTACCGCCCATCTCAAGCTCCCACGATTCGTTTTCGTAAAGACGAACGAATCCGTTATCCTCGAGAATCGACGCTATATTCGAAACGGCGTGATATGCAGTTTTAGACAAATTCAAAAAATCAATAAGATTTTTGCTGTTTTTGGTCATCTTCATGTCCTCTAAAAATATTTTTACATATATATATTACAACCTTTTTTCAAAAAAGTCAACTTTTTATGCAAAAACTTCTTGAAAGTGTTGAAAAAAATATTTTTTTAAGGTAAAATATAAGGTGAAAAACATAAAATCGGAGAAAAATATGTTAAAATTCAATCAATATCCAAACGCCGATAGAGTTTTCTTCTATTTCGAAGAGATTTCAAAGATACCTCACGGCTCATTCAACACAGCTCCTATAGCTGATTATCTTGAAAATTTCGCAAAAGCTCATTCGCTTGATTACACTCGCGATACTGCGGATAACGTAATCATCAAAAAAACTGCTACGGCGGGCTATGAAAGCCGTCCTACAGTTATCATTCAAGGTCATACCGACATGGTTGCGGAAAAAAACGCCGATTCAAAAAGAGATCTTGAAAAGGAAGGAATCGAAATTTACGCAGACGGAGATTTCCTTAAGGCGAAAGACACCACTCTCGGCGGTGACGACGGAGTTGCGGTTGCTTATATGCTCGCTCTTTTGGAGTCGGATAATATCCCTCATCCTGCACTTGAAATGCTCTTCACCTCAAACGAGGAGGTTGGTCTTCTTGGCGCGGACGCGCTTGATACCTCTTCTCTTGAAGGAAAAATTATGATAAACGTAGATTCCGATGATGAAGGCATCTTCACCGTTGGATGCGCAGGCGGCGGAAGAGTTGATTTTTCGCTCCCTGTCAAAAAGGACACCGTTAGCGGAAAGTGCTATGAAATTTCAATTTCACAGCTTCTCGGCGGTCATAGCGGAGTTGAAATCGACAAATGCCGCGCAAACGCCATAAAGCTCGGTGCAAGAATTCTTTCGTCGCTCGGTGACGTTCGTATCGTTTCTCTTGGCGGCGGAACTAAAGACAATGCTATTCCGAGAGATTTTACCGCAAAAATCGTAACGAGCTTCGGAATCGAAGGAATTTTCGAGGAAGCGAAAGCAAACGCGCTTAAATCTTATAAGAATATCGAGCCTTACGCTAAAGCAAAACTCACCGAATGCGAGTGCGTAACGGAAGCTCTTGATGCAGAGTCGAGCAAGACGGTTATTGCGGTTCTCGACGAAATCAAGTCCGGTGTTATCGCTATGAGCGAGGACATCAAGGGACTCGTTGAAAGCTCGGAGAATCTCGGTATTGCAAAGCTTACCGAAAGCGAATTTGATTTTACCGTTTCCGTACGCTCTTCAAAGGCGGATAAAAAGAAGGAGCTTATTGAAAATCTCAAAAATATCGCTCAAAAATACGGCGCGTCGGTTTCGGTTCGCGGTGAGTATCCCGCGTGGGAATATAAAAAGGATTCGCACATAAGAGATACCGCTTGCAAGGTATTTGCGGATATGTACGGCAAAGACGCAAAGGTTATAACCATTCACGCCGGTCTTGAATGCGGAATCTTTTCAAACAAAATTGAGGACCTTGACTGCATTTCGCTCGGTCCCGATAACTATGATATTCATACAACAGAGGAGCATCTTTCAATCTCTTCAACTGCAAGAGTTTGGGACTTCCTAAAAAACGTATTAAAGGAAATATAAGAGGATTTACAAAATGAATAAAACAAGACTTAGAAAATACGCATATCTCATTGCTTCAAAAGGGGCAAACGTTAAGAAAAACCAGGAGGTTTTCATCACCGCAGAGCTTGATCAGCCCGAATTCGTTGAAATGCTCGTCAAGGAATGCTACAAGCTCGGTGCAAAGAAGGTTACGGTTGATTGGACCTATCAGCCTCTCGAAAAGCTTGCGGTTAAATACCAAGACACAAAGACTCTTTCCACTCTTGACGATTGGCAGATGAAAAAATGGGAGCATCAGTTAGACGTTCTTCCCGCAAAGATATATCTCACCTCTGAAGACCCTGACGGTCTTAAGGGCGTTGATCAAAGAAAATACTCAAAGGCAAGAGCTGCTCGCTCCATAGCAATCAAGCCAATAAGACGCAAAATGGAAAATCACTATCAGTGGTGTATTGCAGGCGTTCCCGGAGAGGCTTGGGCAAAGAAGGTATTCCCCGGCGTTCGCGCTTCCGTTGCTATTGAAAAGCTTTGGGAAGCTATTCTCGATACCTCGCGCGTTTGGGACGATCCCGCTTTGGAATGGGACAAGCACAACGAGGACCTTTTACAGCGTTGCAACTACTTAAACTCGCTCGGACTTAAAAAGCTTATTTATCACTCCGCAAACGGAACCGATCTTTCGGTTGGTCTTATCCCCGAAGCGCTATTCTGCGGCGGAGGAGAAAACACTTCCGAAGGCGTTTATTTCAATCCCAACATTCCTACCGAAGAAGTATTCACATCTCCTAAACGCGGTGAGGCTGAAGGAATCGTTTACTCTTCTCTTCCTCTTTCCTACGGCGGTCAGCTCATAGAAAACTTCTATATGCGATTCGAGGGCGGTAAGGTTGTTGAATCGGGCGCAGAGAAAAACGCAGATCTTCTTAAAGAAATGCTTTCTGCAGACGAAGGAGCTTCATACCTCGGAGAATGCGCTCTCGTTCCCTATTCTTCTCCTATTCGCAAGAGCGGAGTTCTCTTCTACAACACCCTCTATGATGAAAATGCGGCATGCCACCTTGCTATAGGTATGGGCTTCACAAACGTGCTTCGCGATTTTGAGAAATACACCGAGGACGAGGCACACGCGCTCGGCATTAACGATTCCGTTACTCACGTTGATTTTATGATAGGAACAAGCGATCTTTCTATCGTTGGAATTGACAAGAATGATAAGGAAGTTAAGATCTTCGAAAACGGAGAATGGGCGTTCTAATTCAAGCCACTTCTAAAATCGATAGCGTGAATTATTTTCGCGTAATCGACATCAATTTAAGTCCAAAAAGCAGAATTTTTGTAAATAAAAGTTAGAAAAAACGAACAGTTTTGCTATTCGCTTATAAAGAGCGATGCATTGCTGTTCGTTTTTTTATTTAATACTATTTGATATTTTACAGTGATTTCTATTAGTTTGAATTATTCGCCAAAAAGCTTAAAATTATACTTTCGGCACATCTTACTCCGTCAACGGCAGATGAAACTATTCCGCCTGCATATCCTGCGCCTTCTCCTATGGGATATAGTCCTTGAATATCCGGAGTCATATATTTTTCATTACGAAAAATTCGCACGGGTGAGGTGGTACGGGTTTCGGGCCCTGTTAAAACCGCCTCTGGATAATAAAATCCGCGCATCCAATCATCAAAGTCTTTTATGCCTGCTCTTAAGGATTCAGAAACGATTTTAGGCATATATTCATCCGGTGATGCAGGCAAAACTCCACACGGATACGATGGTTTAACTCCTTTTATGGAATTTGGATTGCTTTTATTCATAAAATCTTCCATATTGATTGCGGGAGCTTTGTAATCCGAGCCTGCTAAAACGAACGCTTCCTTTTCTATTTTCCTTTGAAGCTCAATTCCTGCAAGTACGTAATCCGAACCGAAATCACTCGGCGTAAAGCTTACAAGGTGAGCCGCATTAGAATTGTCCGCCATTCGAGCTTCTTCACTCATTCCGTTGGTCACGATACCGCCGTTTTCACTTGCCGCTGCAACTACCGTTCCACCCGGACACATGCAAAAGCTATACACGCTCCTACCGTTAGGTAGGTGAGTTACGAGATGATACGATGCCGTTCCTATTTCGCTTGGAGGATTCTTTTCACCGAGAACAAGCTCGTTTATATATTCTCTCGGATGCTCGATTCTGACGCCGATACCAAAGCCCTTGGATTCCATTTTAACATTATGAGAAAGCAATAATTCGAAGCTATCTTTCGCACTATGGCCCATTGCCAAAACGATGCGATTTGTGGGTATTCTCTCGCGCTTACCGTTTTTTTCATACTCTGCAAACATTATTTTTCCGTCGTTTATACCTATATCGACGAGTTTTGCGCGGTATATGAATTTTCCGCCTAACGCTTTTATTTTTTCTCTAATCTCTCTTACGTATTCGGGGAGCTTATCTGTTCCAAGATGCGCGCCTACCGTGTAAAGAATATCTTCTTTTGCACCTGCAAAAACAAACTCTGATAGAACCTTATGCTTATATTTATCCATTCCGCCGACTTTGAGCTTACCGTCTGAAAACGCGCCTGCTCCGCCTTCGCCAAACTGAATATTGGATTCGCAGTCAAATTCACCGTTTGCAAAAAATCTTTCAACCGCGCGTTGCCTGTTTTCTACCGCTTCTCCGCGCTCTATGACAATAGGATTTGCCCCTGCTTCAGCAAGAACAAGCGCCGCGAAAAGTCCTGCGGGACCTGCGCCCACTACAACCGGTGAGGGCATATCGCTAACCGCTTTTACCGAAAAGCTATAATCGGGACATTCGGATACGCGTTTTTTCATTTTCAAGAGTCCTGCCTCTCGCTCGGGGGAAAATGCTGCGCCGACGGTTAACAAAAACTCTTTTTCCTTATCTATCTTTAATACTTTCTTAAGTATTACTATCTCTTTTATTTCATTTTTTTCAATAGGAAAAGCATCAGCTATAGCTTCTTTTATTCTTTCCGTATTATAATCAATAGGTACTTTGACATCGATTTTTACCATATAGCTCTCCTATCCTTTGTAATTTTTAGTTATTAAAAGGCTTGTATTCCTTTCAATATGCTGTAATCATTATATTTAGCAACCTATTTTAACATATATTCATGCATTTTGCAACCTACTTTTGCATAAAAGGATAAAAGTTTGCCAAACATAAGATTAACGCTTTTTGAAGGGAGATACAAATATGAAAAAGCTATTAATTTTTTTCGTAATGCTTTGCCTATTATCCTCATCGCTCGTATCGTGCGGAAAAAAGGACGAGGGTGAGGTTTCGGTATTCTATTATACCTATAGTGACACCTATATTTCGGGCGTGCGAAGCTCAATGGACAAGCTTATGCGCGACTCGGGAATAAAATTTAATAATTACGATGCAAACAGTAATCAAACAACTCAAACAGAACAAATAGATACGGCTATCGCAAAGGGCTCTCGTCTTCTTATAGTTAATATAGTTGATACAGGCTCGGATGATGCAGCCAAAAACATTGTTGCCAAGGCAAAAAACGCCAATATTCCTTTGATATTCTTCAACCGTTCGGTGAGCGAAAGCGTGGTATCGTCTTATGATAAGTGCGTTTTCATCGGTACGGATTATGAAATGGCGGGTCACATGCAAGGCGAGCTTATCGGAAATTACGTTCTTAAGAATTACAATGCTATTGATTTAAACGGTGACGGAAAAATTTCCTACGTTATGTTTAAAGGACAGCAAGGAAACGCTGAAGCAGAGGCAAGAACAAAGTACGGAGTTGAAGATGCGGATAAAATCCTTACTGCTTCGGGAAAGCCCAACCTCGTATTTTACGATTCTAAAAATTCAAGTAAATATCTCGTTGACCAAGGCGGAAATTGGTCCGCGCAAGCTGCAAACGATTATATGAAAACGATTCTTTCGGCATATAGCGAATCCTCTAACACGATGGTGGAGCTTATTATTGCCAACAACGATGAGATGGCACTTGGCGCTCTTGCTGCGCTTCAAGAGGCAGGATATAACAAAAAGGGCGGAAAAACCATTCCTATTTTCGGGGTTGATGCAACCGACGGAGCTGTTTCTAAAATAAAAGACGGCTCTATGACAGGAACTATCAAGCAGGATTCCGAGGGAATGGCAAAGGCTATAGTAACCGTTGCGAAAAATCTGTTTGACAGTAAAACGATTTTTGACGGAATAGACAAGGATAACGTTGTTGGAACGTGGAGAATTAACATTCCCTATTCCGCATATACAGGTGAGGAAAGTTCGAAATAAATATGGAAAATTCTACTCTTCTTAAAATGGATAATATATCTAAAAGCTTCCCCGGCGTAAACGCGCTTGACAAGGTCAGCTTTTCGCTTAAGCGCGGAAGCACGCACGCTCTTATGGGTGAAAACGGTGCGGGAAAATCTACGCTTATGAAATGCCTTTTCGGTGTCTATGAAAAGGATTCGGGAGATATTTATCTTAACGGAGAACGGGTTGAATTTAAGAGCTCGAAGGAAGCGTTGATGCATGGCGTTGCAATGGTGCATCAAGAATTAAACCAGGCGTTAAAGCTTACCGTTGCAGAAAACATGTGGCTCGGAAGATTTCCTAAAATCACGAACTTTTTACCTTTCATAAGCCGGAAAGAAATGATTAAAATGACGAGCGAGATTTTTATCTCGCTCGGTCTTAACATAAATCCTAACATGAAAATGGAGAAAATGTCCGTTTCTCAAAGACAGATGGTTGAAATCGCAAAGGCGGTTTCTTACAATGCGAAGGTTATCGTATTTGACGAGCCGACTTCATCGCTGAACTCCGAAGAGGCAGAACGGCTTTTCGCTATAATAGAAAAACTAAAAAACGATGGATGCGGTATCATTTATATCTCGCACAAGATGGAAGAAATTTTACGCATTTCCGATGAAGTTACTATTATGCGCGATGGTAGGCATATAGCAACGAAATCTGCCAAGGATATAACAACCGATGAAATAATCAAGCTTATGGTTGGCAGAGAGCTTTCAAAACGATACCCTGAAAAGCATAGAGAGATCGGCGATACACTTTTTGAGGCAGTAGGAATAAGCTCTGAATACTCTTCTTTGTCTAACGTTTCATTCTCTCTTCGAAGGGGTGAAATTTTAGGTATTTCGGGGCTTGACGGCGCAGGAAGAACCGAGCTTTTGGAAAACATTTTCGGAGTATCTACGAGAAGCTCGGGAAAGCTTTTTCTCGAAGGCAAGGAAATACTGAACCAAACTCCTGAGGAAGCAATAAAAAACGGATTCGCATTCGTTACCGAGGAAAGACGCGCTTCGGGAATTTTCGGGATTCTCGGAATACGTGAAAACACTGTAATTTCATCACTCAAAAAATGGCGTGCAGGACCTTTTCTTTCTAAAAAGAAAATGAACACAATAACACTTGAATATATAAAAAAGCTCGGCGTTAAAACTCCAAACGAAAACACGAAAATTCGTACTCTTTCGGGAGGAAATCAACAAAAGGTCATTTTCTCTCGATGGCTTCTTCTTGAACCGACGATATTGCTTCTCGACGAGCCGACTCGCGGTATTGACGTAGGTGCAAAATATGAAATTTATGAGCTTATATCAGATCTTGCATCATCAGGGCGCGGTGTTATATTGGTTTCATCGGAGATGCCGGAGCTTCTCGGTCTTTGCGACAGAATTATGGTTTTGAGCGCAGGAAAGCTCGCGGGGATTGTAGATAGCAGCGCAACTCAAGAAGAAATCATGAGCCTTGCCACCAAGTACGTTTGACAATTTTTGTTTACAAAATCAAGCATAACCGCGCAAAAGAAAGGACTTTTATGGAAGAAAATAAAAAATACCGAGATAGAATCAAGGGCGCATTTCACGGTATGGGAAATAACGTAAAAAGCAAATATCAAGAGTTTCACTCTCTTTCCTCTTCAGAAAAAAGACGGAAAGTAACCGACGCGTTTTTAAACAACGCGATGTTCATAATGATAATACTTGCAGTTATAATTATTGCAATTATGAAGCCTCGATTTTTATCTGTCGCGTCCATCATAAACATAATCTCTCTCACCGCAGCAAGACTGCCCATAGCACTTGGAATCGGTGGAGCTATAGTACTGACCGGTACTGATATTTCCGCAGGACGCGCGGTAGGACTCACCGCTTGTATCAGCGCGGCATTACTGCAAAACGCGGAATATTCCGCAAAAATCTTCCCTAATCTCAATACGTTTCCTATTGCGGCAGTAATACTTTCCGTCGTTATCGCCGGAGCTATCGTGGGATTGGTCAACGGCTTTTTCGTTGCTAAATTCAAGCTTCATCCGTTTATCGTTACACTTTCAACACAGCTTATAATTTACGGAGTAATACTTTTATTTCTCCAGATAGGGTCAAACGGTGGACAAACGCTTTCGGGACTTGATTCCTCTTATCTCAATTTTATCGCAGGTCCACTATTCCGTATACGAGGAATAGCCGTTCCGAAATACGTGCTTTATTCGGTAATTCTCACTGCTATCATGTGGGTTATATGGAACAAAACCGTGTTCGGAAGAAATATGTTTGCAGTGGGCTCAAACGAGGAGGCTGCGCGTGTTTCGGGAGTTAACGTATTTTTAACGGTTGTCGGAGTTTTCGTTCTTGCGGGTATTATGTACGGAATTACGGGCTTCATTGAGGGTGCGAGAATCGGTTCTGCCGCTTCATATACGGGACTTAACTATGAAAGCGATGCTATTGCGGCTTGTGTTATCGGCGGCGTTTCCTTCGTCGGCGGTACGGGAAAAATCGGCGGAATCGTAATTGGCGTTCTGCTTCTTCAGATAATTTTTGTCGGGTTAAACTTCCTTTCGGTTGACCAAAACCTTCTCTATATCATAAAGGGTCTAATCATACTTCTTGCGTGCGCGTTAGATATGCGAAAATATTTATCGCGAAAATAGTTCTGTTATTAATCGAAAAAATGAGAAAAGAGCGAAGATACCTCAAAAATATCTTCGCTCTTAATACTTCTTTTAAAATATTTATTACTGCTTTGAAGCGCCGTAATAGTAGCTCTTATAATTCTTACCTGACTTCATATTTACGTCGTTAAGAATCAAACCGAGAACGTTTCCGCTTACAGACTCAAGTCTTTCGGTAGCAGTTCTTACGTTTGTTATATTAGAGTGGTTTGCTCTGATAGTAATGATATATCCGTTAACGATGTTAGAAACAACGCCTGCATCGTAAACCTCTCCGATAGGAGGCATATCAAGTATGATATAATCGTAAGAATTCTTCCATTCCTCTACAAGCTCTGCCATACGGTAACCTGAAAGAAGTTCAGAGGGGTTGGGGGGAATCTTACCGCAAGGAAGCACGTCAAGTGACGTATTGGCATACTTATGAACTACCTTTGAAGTATCGTTTTCAATACCTGCAAGAAGTTCGGAAAGACCCGACTCACCTATTTTGCCGAAGAGCTTTTTAAACGCAGGGCATCTCATATCACACTCAACGAGAAGTATTTTCTTATCAAGATTTGAAAGAGAAATTGCAAGATTCGATGAAACGATAGTTTTACCTGCTGCCGCAATATCACTCGTTACTGCAAATACAGGATTTTTAGCAGCAGCCGCTGCGAATATTACGTTTGTACGAAGCGTATTGAAGGACTCGGACATATGGAAGGGCGAGTCATCTGTGAGAAGCTTATTCTCATAATGTCTCGGAGCAACGGATCTGTCACCCTTTTTCTTTTGGTATTTTTTATGCTCCGCCTGCTCCTCTGCAGTTGCGAACGAAGGAATTACACCAACGATGGGATAATTGAAGTTTTCCTTAACGGTTTCCTCGTTATATATCGAGTTATCGAACAAGGATTTTACGAAGAAGATAGCGTACGTTACAACGGCAGCGAGAACTGCAAGGATAAATCCTATCTTAAGGGGAGAGGATTTTACGATTTTAACGCTTTCGGGGCTGGTTAAGGTACTCGTAGAAGCTACGAGAGAGCTATCCTTTTCGGTATTACTGAATATTTGTCTAACTGCTTCGGGGAATACGTCCTGAATAGCCTTGGTTACCTCGTACGTTGCTTCACGAGATGTGCTTTTGATGACAATGTAGAAGGAGAATGTTGTTTCATCAGCTGCCTTTTTAGCGGTTACCATCTTGCTGACAGACTTGATGCAATCCTCTTCGTTATCATAATTAAGCTTCTTCCAAAGCTCGTGCTTCTCAACTGCCATACGAATGGGCAAATCGTGAGTTGCAAACTCAACGCAGGTTGCGGCTATCGACGTTGATGCCATGGTAAGACCCGACGTTGTATAATCCTCGGGTGAGTTGTTGGTTACGATGAACGTAGCTGTTGACTGATACTTTGGTTGCTCAATAACCTTGGAATAAACTATTCCGACGATTCCGAAAATCATACCGGCAAGAACCATAAGAATGAAGCTCTTCTTAAATATGGTCATAAGGTATCCAAAGGTTATTTCTTTTTCTTTCTTCTGGTTTTCCATCTTGGAAATTCCTTTCAATTGAGGTTTATTTATTTTGTTATTTTTAAAAACTAATTAAATCGCTTTGCGCCTTCTCATAAAGAAGCCGGCTCATCGCCCGTAAGCGCGGCGAACGATGCTATCGCAGATTCGGGCTTCATATTTGCTCTTACGTCAAAGAGCTTAACTCCCGAAATAACCTTATTCAGCACCGAAAGAGAAAGCATTGCTGCGCGTGGCTCGTTTGGAACGTATATTTGAGAGGCAAATCTCATAAGCGCGTCTGACGAGGTTATCTCGTTTGCGCTCGGCTCTTCGGCTCTGTCTATGAACGCTACTGCTTCAAGCGGAAGCATTTCGGGGATTCCGTAGCCTTCCTTACCTCGCCAGGGCGTTCCCGATGCATAAACGACTCCGTCTATAACTCGCAAGATAGGTTTATCTCCGTTGAGTATATGAACGCTATCGCCAAACTGCTCGAGCCAAAGACGAATATGAGTAGTTTTTCCGACTCCGCTTCTTGCGGTGAACGCATACGCTTTTCCTTTGTATGCTATCACTGCTCCGTGAAATACAACGGCATCAAAGAACGGAAGCTTCTCTGCTATTTTTCTGTAAAGAGCTATACTTTCAAGGTAACCCTTAGCATATCTGACGTCAGACATACTTGCTTCGTACTCTATATCGCTATCGGTAACCGAAACGGAGAAATCCGTTGATTCGGCGCTTGACCTATAATCCTCGGTCAGCTTCTCTACGAAATCAAGTCTTGTTTCTGCTTCAATATTCAATCCTGCTAAAAACAGCTTCATATCAATTCCTCTTTTCATAAGCCTTTACAAACGCATCATTTCCCTCTCCGAACGCTATTTTAGCAAATTCGTCCTTTGACAAGGAATAATAAACGTTTTTAAGACTGCTACAGGATTTAAATACGTCATTTCCGACGCTGTTAAGCTCGTCGAATACTTCAACGGTAACAAGCGCGCCACAAGATTCAAACGCTTTATCTTCGATAACTCGCAATGATTTCGGAAGCACCACTCTCGTTAAAGCAAAGCATTCGTGGAAAACTTCCTCTGCAAGATCGGTAACCGAATCGGATATTTCAACAACCGTTATTTGCTCGCAACGTGCAAAAGCGCGAGAGCCTATCAGCTTTACGTTATCTCCCATTTCAAGCGAACGAAGTCTTATACAGTATTCGAACGCGCTGTTTCCTATAAGCTCTACCGATTCGGGAAGAGCAACAGACGTAAGATTTTCACAGTACTGGAACGCTCTATCCTTTATCACCGTCAGCTTTGAACCAAAGGATAACTCGGTTAACGCTTGGCATCCGCGGAATGCGTCCACTTCAATAACCTTCAGCTCCGCAGGGAGAACGAGTTTTTCCACACCCGCGCCTACGAAGGCGTTTCGTCCTATTTTTTCAATGCCCGAATAAAGTCTTACTTCCTTTGCGCTCTTACACTCGTAGAATGCATAGTCGGGGATATAATATTCGAGCGATCTCAAATCAAGCTTTTCTATAAGATTACAATTTTTAAAGGAATATTCACCAAGCTTGTTTACACCGCTGAGGTCCACGTTCTTTATGAGCGAGCAATCCTCGAACGCGCGAGCGCCTACGTGCTTAAGCTTATTGGTTAACGTCACATTTTTAAGAGCGCTACACGCTCTGAACGCTTCATCTTCTACGTAAGTAATGTTTTCAGTATTTACAGTCTCAAGCTTCGCGCAGCCTATAAAGGCAGCGTATCCTATTTCTTTAAGGGATTTTGGAAGAGTTACACTCTTAAGCTCTGTGCATTGTCTGAAAGCGTCTGCTCCTATTGAAGTGTATCCATCAGGAATAATAACGGATTCAATTTTCGTTCCCGAAGCTATGCTTACCGGGACTTCCTTGAGTCCGGAACCAAAAACTATTTTCACGAGCTTTGGAGCGTCCGCAAGAAGCGATTCTCCTATCTCAACTACACTGTTTGGAATAATAAATTCAACGAACGCCGTACGAACGAACACGTCATTTTCGATTTTATTAAGCGTACTCGGCATAGTAATTTTTGCAAGCGCCTTGCAATCGTAAAACGCCTTATCACCTATCTCATAAATTCCCTCTCCGAGCGTTATCTCGGAAAGTCTTTTACACTCGTAAAACGCGCCCTTATATACCTTGCCAATGCTTCCCGGAAGCGTTAAAACAGTAAGATTTTCACAATATTCAAATGCTCTTTCGCCTATATATTCAGTGCCGGAATTAAGCTTGATTTCCTTTAAGACACGGCACTGCGAAAAGGCTTCGTCACCAATTTTCTTAACACCGCCGAAGTTTACTTCCTCGAGCGCCATTGCTGCGTAAAACGCGTATTCCGATATTGCTTCTGTGCTTTCGCTTAACGTTACTTTATTGATATATCCGTTATACGCGAACGCAGACGATATATATTTGACGTTTGAAGGAAGGGTGAGCGCAACGAGATTCGTTACTCCGTCCTTTGATTCAACAGGTCTTGCGTAACCGGTTTCCTTAACGTTGCTTGAGTTATCAAGCTGGGTGTTGTACTTGATCAACACGCCGTCACCGACTATCACAAGCTCGTCCTTAAGACTTGAATAATAAGGCGTATTGGCAAACGCATTACCGCCTATTTCCTTAACGGTAGAAGGAATATTTACGGTTTCCAATTTATCGGAATTTCTGAACGCCTTTTTGCCGATTGAAACAAGTCCTTCGGGAAGAGTTATTTCGGAAAGCATTTCAACGCCGGTGAATGCATTCTCGGAAATCGTCTTTACATAACTCGGCAGAGTTACAAATGAGAACGGTGCTTTTTTAGGCATCTTCACCGCTACTCTGTCACGCTTATTGCAAAGCACTCCGCCAGATTCCTCGAACACCTCGTTGGATTTGTCAACGAAAATGTTCTTAAGAGAGTTACAGTCCTCAAATACGTTTGTTCCTATATTTTTGAGATCCTTTCCTATATCAACTCGCTCGATGGCTTTACACGAGGAGAAAACACCGTTACCGAGCGAGGCAACGCCGGATACGTCGATTTGCTTAAGCGCGCCGATGCTTGCAAAGGCTTTGTCTTCCACTTCAAGCGCCGTTGTGTTAAACGAGATGCTTGAAACGGATGAGCATCCGTAAAATGCGGAATCACCTATACGCTTTACCGAGGCGGGAATTTCAAGCTTCTTAAGGTCCTTACAACCCGAAAACGCGCTGTCTGATATTACCTCAAGCTTGTCCGTAAACGTTATTTCATCAAGCTCCTCGCAGGATGAGAAAGCGCCAACACCAATGCTCTTTAATTGAGAGGGTAACGTTACCGACTCAAGCTGAACGCATTTATAAAACGCACCTTCACCTATTTTTTCAACGAACATACCTATAAGCGCGGTTTTTATATAAGTTTCCGCAAAGACACCGTCACCTATTTCGGTTACGAGCTTTCCGGCTATCGAGGTTGGGACAACCAAATCCTCAACCACACCGTCCTCTTCGGTATAGCCGACGATTCTTACGGTATCGTTCGCAAGAATTTCGTATTCGAATTCTTCGTATATGTACGTTGTTCTCGGAACCTCTACCTCAACATAGCCGTCATCATTATTTTTTCTGCAAGAGACGATCAAAACGATTGACGCTATCACAACAGCAGCTGCTATCATTGAAATGAGAAGCGCTTTATTCAAGCGTTTTTTTTCGGTTGGAGCTCCGTTTACGTCATTTTTCTTTAGCTTTTTTTCTTCTTTTTCGGTATTTTTTGTTACATTATCAACTTTTCTTTTCATATACTCTCGCAATTGGCATATCGGCCTATTATAAATTTCAATATATATTATATAATAATAATAGGAGCGTTGTCAATGCTTTTTACCAAAATATTTACTCTATTCACCTTCCTTTTTGCCACTTTTTGAATAAGCGGTAATTTTTCGGCAAAAATATACATTAAGAACTGGGCGAGGCTGGCGCGCATGCGCTACGCGAAATCACGCTCATAAAAGGAGAGAAAATGAAAAAGCTTTTGATTGTTTTACTGACTGCAACCATAATGCTCGGCGCATTAACGATTAACGCGGGAGCGTCATTTGGCTCCGGCGCTCAAGTTATCGCAAATGACGTAACGCTCGTCAAAACTACGCTTTTAGGACAAAAAATAACCTTCAACGACACGGATTTTAAAACGGCACTCGGCGTTTCGGAATTTGACAAAATCATAGTTACAAAGCTCCCTGCATCGAGCGAGGGAACACTTATTGTCGGAGAGCGCAGAGCCTACGTTGGTCAAAGCATCAAGCGCAAGAACGTGTCAAATATTGTTTTTATTCCAACCGGAAATGACGTTACGGAAAGCTCGTTTGAATTTAAGCTTGGCGGCGCGCAGAATTCAACGATAGCTTGCACACTTAAGTTTATTGACAAGGTAAATTATGCGCCAAAAATTGACACGGATGCCGCTCAAACCTTAAACGTCACCACTCAAACCGGAATTTCGGTATATGGTAACATTGATACCTCTGACCCGGAAGGAGATGAGCTTGACTATATCATCGTTTCCTATCCGAAGCATGGAAGTCTTCGCATCAGCAACGGTGAAACAGGTGAATTTTGCTACACTCCAAACGCCGATTATGACGGGCGCGATTCGTTTGTTTTCGTAGTTCGCGATGAATATGGAAATTACTCCGAGCCCGAAAAGGTATCTCTAAAGGTAACGAAAAGAATGAGTGACGTTGTTTACGTGGATATGACGGATTCAAAAAGCTATAATGCGGCAGTTGCAATGACTGCTATGGGAATTATGAGCGGAAATCAAATCGGTGACGATATGTACTTTTCTCCCGACGGAAGCGTTACTCGTGCAGAATTCGTTGCAATGGCGATGAAATCGCTTGGAATACGTCCCGACACAACACTTACTGAAACATTCTTTGATGATAATGAAAACATTCCTAAATCTCTCGTTAGCTACGTTGCTACGGCAGCAAGAGCGGGGATTATAAACGGCTCATTTGATTCGGACGGCTTAAACTTCAGACCCCAGGATAATATAACGATATGCGAAGCTGCCATCATTATGGCTAACCTTCTTGATATTAAATCGGATAGCGCGGTGTTCTCTGAGATTGAAGAAATAGGCGTTGTTCCGGTATGGGCAAGAAGTCAAGTCGGGGCAATGTACGAGAGCGGAATATTCTCTAAAAACGACACCGAGACTATAACTCAATCGCTTACAAGAGAATGCGCAGCAAAGTATTTATACAAGATGATAGAACTTAAAAACTAAATAAAACGCGGTGTTTTGCTAACTTTTGTAGTCAAAACACCGCGTTTTTTTAATGTAATATATAATTTATTGTCTTCAAAGCATTTCAAAACAAATATCTTTAAAATGATTTTTATACGAGATAAACGTTTTTTTAACGTTCTATTTCGGCAATAACTCTCGCCATTTCTTTTGGCAAATCCGAGGGAGTGAGACCGTACTCGGAAAACTCTTGCGCAATGTTATCTCCCGCTTTTCCGTGGATATAAGCACCCAGTGCGCCAATCTTTACGATAGGCAATACCATAGTTGCCGCAAGCGACGAGATTATTCCCGACAATGCATCTCCGCTTCCCGCTTTTGCAAGAGATGACGAACCGCTTGTATTGATATAAATTTCACTGCCGTCTGTGATTACGGTTTTATATCCTTTAAGAAGCACTGCAACTTTATTTTCTTTCGCAAAATTCATCGCGCAGTCGGCGCGGTTTTCATTTATATAATCGATGCTCAATCCCGAAAGTCTTGAAAATTCCAAGGGATGAGGAGTTAGGATAATGCCTCGTTCACTATTCTTTAAAAGTTCTAAAGATTCTTCCCTATGCTCCGCCATAGAATTTATCGCGTCTGCATCAAGTATAAGCGTACCGCCATCCTCGGAAAGCAGAGCTTTGATGAGCTCAAACAATCTATTGCTTTTTCCGCATCCGCAGCCAACAAGAGTAGCGGTGGCTCGTCTTTGTTCAGATACGAGTCTCGATACATCCGCATTGCTTAACAGCTCGGCCTCGCGAAAGCTTTTATAGATTGCTTCCGGGAATTTTAAAAGTAAAGTCTTCTTTAATTCTCCGTCTGCACCAACCTCAACGTATCCAACGCCGCCGCGCAATGCCGATTCCAACGCCAAATGCGCCGCTCCGAGATATTTCTCGCTACCGACGTACATAAAAAGTCTGCCGTAGCTTCCTTTATTCGCATCTATCTTCCGCTTTGGTAACGTATCCTTCGCCCATTCAAGTGATGTATATTTATATTCCATTTCTCACTAACCGTCCTGAATATTTGATTTGATTTTAGCATATTTTCTCATATTTTGCAACCTCTTTTTTACTTTTTTTGCATAAAACATCTTTACAAAGTAACTTTTTTGTGATAAAATATATACAATCATGCAAACATCCGCAAAGGAGATTTCACTATGGCAAAAAAAATAATCATAACGATTGCGCGCCAATACGGAAGCGGTGGAAGAGAAATTGGCGAAAGAGTAGCAAAGCTTCTTGGAATTCCCCTTTATGACAAGCAGTTGATTGCCGATGCAGCCTCAAAAGGTAACCTTAGCGAAGAAATTATAAAAAAGACCGATGAAACGGCTGCTAACAGCTTGCTTTATACACTTGCTATGGGCTCTAACGTAGTTGGCACTACTATGCATTTCGGATATAAGATGCCAATTAACGATAAGCTTTTTATTCTTCAATCCGAGGTTATCAGAGAATATGCCAAGGGAGGTAGCTGCGTTATTATCGGAAGATGCGCAGACTACGTTTTGCGAGAGGAAGAGGGCATATTCAGAATTTTCGTTTACGGCGACCTTGACCACAGAAAAGAACGCGTTCAAGAGCGTCACCCGGAAATCAAAGCTTCGCAGATTGTTGACGTAATTAACAAAACCGATCGCCGCCGCGCGTCTTATTATAACTTCTATACCGGAAACAAGTGGGGCAAATACGATAACTACGATATGGCAGTCAATTCTTCAACGCTCGGAATCGTCGGCACTGCACGTCTTATTGCCGACTGCGCAAAGACGCTTATGGGGGATTAATTATCTTATAGTTTCCTAATGAATCTATATCAACTCTTTAACAACATATTTTATATAGTTAAAACTCAAAAAAACAAAATACGTATTAAAAAAGCAATTAAAATTTTGGGAAACAATCCTTAATTTTAATTGCTTTTTTCTTTCATTTCACCTGTTTTAGAAAAGTTTTTATCAATAAGATAAGCGAGGAATATCAAACGATAAACCTCGCTTTTTTCGGTTAAGTCAGCGATTGGCTACGATTTTACTATACATTCCAAACCGTAGGATTTCCTTCACTGTCATAGTGCCAGAAATATCCGCTTTCAGTGGGAGCTTCTTCACTGTAGCAATAAACAGTTACGTTTAGATTAATCTGATAATCGGTTTCATCCTTTGAAACGTTTGCCCATTCCTCTGCAGTTCCCATGTAATATACGGTGTAAAGTCGCGTATATACAAATGTGTATTTACCCGTCGAAGTAACGCTCTTAGGTATAATTACGCTATTAAGATATGAGCATTCGTAGAACACGTAATCACCTATAGACGTTATGCTTTCGGGAATCTTGACAGAGTAAAGGTTATCACAGTTTTGGAAAGCGTTACTACCTATAGTCTTTACGCCCTCTTCAATGATTAATTCAGAAACGCCTGTGTTTACAAAAGCGCCTTCGGAAATTTCGGTTACGTGGCTACCGATTACTATTTTACGGATCGATCCCCAGTTACAGAAAGCATAAGGCTTGATAACGGTTACGCTTTCCGGAATAACTAGCTCGGTCACAGCTGTATCGTTGATATAAATGGTCGCGCCGGTGGCAACGGGACGAGAAGCGTTGTTTGCAAACTCAATATTCAACCACGATTCAATATCACCGCCATAGTAAACTTTTTTAAGAGCGGAACAGCTGTAGAATGCATTTTCTCCTATGTGAGTTACGCTAATGGGAAGTGTAATCTTTGAAAGCGACGTGCAGTAATAGAATGCATTTGCGCTTATTTCGGTTAATTTTTCCGAAAGGGTCACTTCGTTTAATTTGGTATTATTAAACGCACTTTCACCTATATAAACAACGTTTTCAAGATTTATAGTTGTAAGCGAAGAGCAATAGAAGAACGCTTGATTTCCTATTTCTGTTATACCTTCGTAAAGATTTACTTTCGTTATAGGCGTGCAGTTGTAGAACGCAGAGTCTGCTATCTTGGTACCGCCCGTGATATTTACAGTTTTAAGAGAGGTTACTAAGTTACTCAATCCGTCAAAAAGATCAGCGAAGCTAACGAACAAGTCTGCGGAAATCGAAATTGTATTAAGCGATGAGCATTTACGGAATGCACCGTTAGCAATGTATTCCACGCTCGCGGGAATAACTATAGTACTGATTCTTGCACAATTATAGAATACGTCGGTTCCTATCGAAACCACACTGTTTGGAATTACGATTTCGGTAAGGGCGGTGCAATTATAGAAAGCACTATCGTATATTATTCTGGTATCCTCGTGAATATTGCAATAGGTAATAGAGGTATTTACCGCCTTCACAAGAATAAGATAAGGATTCTCATCGTTTCCGATATAGTATGCGTTGCCGTATTCGGAGTAGCTTAAATTAGTACACATATAGAATACGGATGAGCCTATCGTTGAAATTGTATTTCCAATCTTTATGCTCTGCATCTTGTTACAGTAATAGAATACAGCATGGCCTATTGAAACGATACCGTTTTCTATTACTGCGCTTTCAAGACTCGTGCAATTATAAAATACGTAATTTCCTATGGTCGTTACGCTTGAAGGAATGTGTATGCTTGTAAGAGACGAGCACTGATAGAATGCGTTATCTCCTATAGTCGTAACGCCATCGGGAATCGTTATAGACGTAAGCGCCTTACAGCCATAGAATGCATTGTTGCCAATGATTCTTACACTGCTCGGAATGATTACGCTCGTAAGCTTTGCGCAATTTGAAAATGCAGCATTGCCTATTTCACTTACGCCCCCTTCTATAATTACGCTAGAAAGGAGCGAAGCGTTCGAGAACGCGTTATCACCGATATATACTATTCCGCCGGGAATTGTAATCTCGGTAAGAGCGGTGCTACCGTTAAATGCACTGCTGTTAATAATCTTGGTATCGGGATGAATAATGCAAGATGCAATATTAGTAGCTTTAGCCTTGATAAGCACAACATACGGATTGGATTCGTTACCGATATAATATGCGTTATCGTATTCGTTGAACTTCAAGCTATCACAATTCAAGAATGCGTACATACCGATGTAGCTTACGTTCGAGGACATTCTTATATCCGTAAGAGCTTTACATCCGCGGAATGCGTTATAACCTATGCTGATTACACTGTCGGGTAAGGTTAACGAAGTAAGAATCTCGCAATTTTGGAATGCCTCATCTCCTATTTCGGTAACTCCGTCCGGAATAGTTACAAACTCAAGGGCATAATTGTTCTGGAATGCATTTGCTCCTATGGTTTTTATACCACTCGGCAATTCAATTGCCGTCAATGTTTTTACACCCTCGAAGGCTCTGCTTCCGATTCTCGTACAAGCGCTTCCCTCTTCGAATTTCACGCTGACAATTTTCGGCGCTCTGCCCGAGCAGAAGATGTTATCGGGAATAGCGGTTACGTTTTTACCTATTACCAACGTTATTCCTTCACCGCCTACGCCCGCATTTTCAAATGCGTAGCAGGTATATTCCAAATCGCTCATTGAGGTAGCATTAAATGCAATCGAAGTGAGCATTGTACAATTCAAGAATGCGGATTTTTCAATCATGGTTACGTTTTCGTGAATGGTAAGGCTCTTTATTGATTGGCAGCCCATAAATGCCATAGTATTGATTTCGGTAATTTCATCGGGAATTACAACGTTTTCAACAAGCGTACTGCCAAAATAAAGATTTGCGCCGGCATTTGTGGGATTCGAATAAGTTCCGCCAAAGCTGATAGAAAGCCAACCTTTAATATCACCGCCATAGTAAACAGACTTTATCGCGCATCCCGAGAACGCATTTTCCTCGATAGCGGTTATGCTTTCGGGAATCGTTACGTCGGTTACCATATACAAGCCCTTGAACGAATTCGCTTTTATGGTCGTACCGCCGAGAAGCTTGATGCTTCGTAAGGTTGCGGGAACGTAATAAGTAGTATTGCTAATGTCCTTAACGGTTACAGAACCTGTGTAAGTAGTCGTAGAGAAGAAACGAACGAAGCTTGTAAACGTATTCGTAGGAATGGTTACTCTTTCAAGAGATGCGCAGAGCGCGAACACAGACTGCGGTACAGTTTGTACGTTTTCGGTCATTTCGACAGTCTTAAGAGCCGTACATCCGTAGAATGCCGACGTTCCAACTGATGTTACGCTATCAGAGAAGATGATAGACGTAAGCGTTACGCAGTTATAGAATGCATACGGACTAATAGCCGTTATGCCCTCGGGAACGATAACGTCCGTAATAGGCGAGCCGTTCACGTAAAGCGTTGCGCCCTTGTAAATTGGGTTTGAAGTAGCGTTTGCAAACGAAATTGCAAGCCAATCCTCTATGTCGGAAACACAAACTTCCTTAAGAGGCAAATTATAATAATCAAACGCCGAGGTTCCTATAGAAAGAGGAAGAGTTCTATCCTCGAACACAAGCTTTTCAAGCGAATATGAATAAGTGAATGCGTATTCGCCGATACTCGTTACTCTTGCGGGAATTGTAATCTCGATTGCTTTGTTGTTTGAGAGGGCGTATTTGCCTATTGTAAGCTCCGAGTTTCCGTTCTCAAACGTAATAAATTCCACCTTATAACAGTAATAGAATGCATAATCAGCAATAACGGTTACCGTACCGGGAACTGTTATATCGGTAATCGCCGTATTGGCAAAGGAGTATTCACCAATGCTCTCGCATACGCTTCCCTCTTCAAATTCAAGAGTTGTAACGTTGATATTATTCGATTTGCGATAGAACAAATATCCGGGAATCTTCTTTACGTTATTACCGACAACAACCTTAATTCCTTCCGCAACGCTTGCGCCAGCGCCCTCAAAGGCATAGCAATAGTTTGCTTTTTTATTTGAAGTATAGAATCTAAGGTCAGCCATTTCGGTAGCATTAAAGTATATAGTACCGAGCGACGAGCAATTGTTGAATGCATTTGTGCCGATACCCTTAACACTTTCGGGAATTGTTATACTTTCAAGAGCTGTGCAGTTAAGGAATGCGTCATTATAAATGAATTTTGTATTTTCGTGGATCTTGCAGGATGTAATCGCGGTATCCTTTGCCTTAACGAGAATAACGTAGGGATTTGACGATCCTCCAAGATAATAAGCATTATCATATTCAACAAGTGCAAGAGCCGATATATCGGGACCGTTGTAGAATGCCAACGGAGACAGAGTTTCCAAAGTGTTGCATATATCAAGCGATGTAAGTCCCGTACAACCTTGGAAGGCGTAATCCATAATGTTCGTGACACCGTCGAGAAGAGTTACGCTCGTGAGTCCCTTCATATTCATAAACGCTCCGTAACGAACATCTCCACCTGTAATGGTGATGTGCTTAAGCGTTTTTGGAATATAATATGTTCCCGAGGTTGAAGATGAACCGGTTTGATCGGGATAGAAGGTTTGGCTAGTAGATGTGTACGTTCCGCTTGCGCCCAAAGAACCAAACAGGTATCCAATGGGATAGTAATCATATACTACGCCATTGCCCAAAGGAGCCGAGCGAGCTTGCTTTAGCGTTGACAATGAAACGGTTATACTTTCAAGAGATTGGCATCCGCCAAACGAACTCGAACCAACATACGTAACGCTTTCGGGAACAACAAATTCCTTAACCGACGTACAGTATGCAAAGGCAAAGTCACCTATTCTTGTAACTCCCTCACCTATTATTATTTCGGTAAGCTTTGAGCAGTAGGAGAATGCGCTGTATCCTATTTCTCCTCCGCGAATCGTAACGCTCGTAAGCGTTGCTGGGTAGTAATAAACGGAACTACTGTATCCCCACGTGCTGTAATGTCTTACCGATACGCTTCCCGTATAACTCTGAGTACCGAAATAATTTCCCATAAAGCCTTCTACCTTGGGAAGATTTAATTTGGTAAGCGAAGAGCAACCTGCAAAAATAGTTGATCCTATAGTTGTTACAGAGTCGGGTATATACATCTCAATAAGAGATGTACAGTTTTTGAATGCCGAGCTATAAATTGCAACTACAGAATTAGGAATTTCAATTGCGGTAAGAGACGAGCAATTTTCAAATGCATTGTATCCTATTTCAATCACACCGTCGGGTATAATTACAGTGGTAAGAGCCGTACATCCTCTGAATGCATAATCACCGATTTGAGTTATGCTGTTAGGAATTTCTATACTTGTCAAAGAGGAGCATCCATCGAAACAATATTCGGGAAGATTAAGAATTCCTACGTGAAGATTAACCGTAGTAAGATTCGTGAGATTCTGGAATGCTTGTTCGTAGATAAATTTAGTACTTGAATGTACCGTTATCGAAGGAACATTAAGTCCTTTATAGAGAAGCAAATAAGGATTAGACGTGCTTCCGAGATATTTTGCGCCGTCATACTCTGTGCATATAAGCGCTTCACAGTTACGGAAGATGTAGGTTTCCAAATATTTAAGAGCATCGGGAAGAGTTACGTTAGTAAGCGCGGTACATCCGCTAAAAGCACTATAACCTATAGACGTAACCGTATCCGGAATGACTATACTCTGAAGACTCGTACAACTATAGAATGCGCTATCTCCTATGGATTCAAGAACGCTGCCGTCTTCAAAGTAAACCGAAACAAGCGATTTTGCATAACTAAATGCTGAAAGGTCTATGGTTTTTAACGTTTTAGGCAGCGTTATTGACGTAATAGCGGTATTCTCAAATGCAGAATAGCCTATCCATTCAAGTGAGCTGTTTTCTTCGAAGACGATGCTATACAAGGCTTTACAATTGGAGAATGCGTTGTTGTGTATTTTCGTTACGCTTTTAGGAATGATTATGGTGGTTAAATTAGCGCAGCCTTGGAATACCGAAGGACCTAACACTTCACACTTGCTGTTCTCTTCAAACGTCACCATAGTAATACCGCTACCAAACCGGTAGTAAAGGCTTGTTACCGTATTTGCCACAAACAGTTTTGTCTTAACGCGGCTATCATTAAACGGACTGCTATACTGCGCGTCTATAGCGTAGTAATATACGTCCTTAAGAGAACTGCAACCATTGAAAGCACCAAATGTTTTTATGTTTTTGGGAATCGTAACGCTCGTAATGGCAGTATATCCAAAAGCATCCGCTCCCATCGTTTCGAGATTTGCATCTACGTTGATATTTACCTCTGTAAGACTTGCACACTGATAGAATGCAGACTGTCCGATAGTAACAACGTTATCGGGAATCGTTACTCCCTTAAGCGACGTACAGTACGAAAAAGCATGAGTGCCTATCGTTACAAGGTCATCGGGTAAAGTGATAGCTTCGAGTGATGAGCAGCCCGAGAATGCATAAATTCCTATTTCAACAAGCGTAGTCGGAAGCGTTATACTTCTTAAGCTTGAGCAAGAGTAAAATGCATACTCGTTTACAATCTTCATTCCCTCGGGGAGAACTGCGTCTATTGCAAGCGATTTACAATTATAGAAGGCGTATGCGCCTATTTCGGTAAGCGCGCTCGGGATGTTTATGCTTTCAAGACTTGTACATTCGTAGAACATAGCGCCTACGATAGTTCTGAAATTATCAGGTAATACTACATTTTTAAGGCTCGTGCAACCACGGAATACTTCTCCTCCGAGTTCTGTTACACTACTCGGAATCACTATGGATACAATAGGCGTATAAGCGAACGCGCTAACTCCTATATACGTAAGTTTTCCGCTGTTTGAGAACTCTACAGCAGTAATCTTCGGAGCGTATGAGGCAGACGACGTGCTAAAGAAATAATTGGGAATTCCCGTTACGTCTGCTCCGATATGGAACGTAATACCGTTTCCGCTTTGTCCTGCTTTATAGAAATACGCGTAATCGTATAACTCCTTTTGAGGAAGCAAATCGGTATTGTAATAAATATCTTCAAGATACAAGCATTCAGAGAAAGCGCGCGATCCGATAACGCTAACGGTTTCGGGAATCGTTATGCTCTTGATTGACGTGCCGGAAAAAGCGTACTCTCCTATGGTTTCAAGCGCGCCGTTCTTGGCAAATTCTACTGACGTTACTTTATTTATGTTAGAGAAGAGCGAACCGGGAACGATTTTAACCTTTTCACCAAATTTAACCTTGATACCGTTTTCACTTGCAGATCCGACATTGCTTGAGAATGCACTATATATACTACTTAGATTTTGGGCATTGAAAACAATTTCTTCAAGCGCGGTACAGTAATAGAATGCATTGTAAGAAATCGTGGTTAAAGTACTCGGTATAGTCACTTTTTTGAGCGAGGTACAATTATAAAACGCTTCCTGGCCTATGGTAATTACTCCTTCGGGGATTACCACAGACGTTATCGCCGTATTACCGTAGAATGCGCGATAATCTATTCCGGTTACGGGAAGACCTTCGTACGTATTAGGAATTACTATATCAGTGTCCTCACAATATCCAACGGCGGTTACTACGTAGTAACTGTCATTGTATTTTGTAAAGGTAAGTCCGATACTCGTTACCTCGCCACAGTTCTCACACTTGCCGTTTACATAATTATGTCCGGTCGGAGCTTCATAATTGTAGATAGTAGTCGCGCTACATACAGAACACGTTTTTTCGATATAACCGGCAGTTTCGCAAGAAAGGATTGACGTAAAGGTTTCATCCCACTTGTGACCTAACGCTTCTACTTCATTCTTACGGTAGCTTTCATCGCAACGCTTACAGTAATAAGAGTCATATCCGTTTAATGAGCAAGTGGGCGCAACGGTAGAAATAAATACGTCATCGTGACCGAGAGACGGTGTATAATTGCGCTTTTCTGACAAATCACATCTTGAACAATCGTATATATCGTAGCCTCTTGACTCGCATTCGGGAGCTTCGGTGCTTGTGTACTGATAATCATGACCGAGAGCATCAATTTTGTCGGAAACGTAACTATATCCGCATTCGTCTCTCTTACAGGTATGCGTTGTAAATCCGCCCTCTTCACAAGTGGGCTCTGTTACTACAGATTCGTAATAATGACCAAGTGCCGCTACCTCATCTGCCGCATATTCATCTTGGCAAACCGTACAAGTGTAGATCGTGTATCCGACTTCTCTACATGTTGGTGCTATAATTTCCGTGGGAACATGCTTATGACCGAGAGCATTAACGTGATCCTTGTTTTCGGTATTTCCGCAAACGGTACACACATATACGGTATATCCCGCATCAATACAAGTAGGCTCAATAGTTTTCATTGCCACATGTTTATGTCCGAGAGCATCAACATAATCGCGAATTTCTTCTCTTTCACAAGCCGAACACTTATAAACCGTATATCCTCCCTCGGTACAAGTAGGCGCGACGGTTCTGTCAATTGCATCATCGTGACCGAGTGCATCAAGATAATCGCGATTTTCGCTCTTATAACATACAGAGCATTCGTAAACAGTGTATCCCTTATTTTCACAATCGGGAGCTACGATTTCTTTAACCAAATAGTTATGATTTCCCGTTGCAGGAATAACCTTAAACTGATATGCGCCCGCTACGTTGACGTAATCACGGCGAAGCTCTCCGTCTTCTCCGCAGGTTTCCTCCTTAAAGACATACCACTCGCCAAACATATTTACAGCTCCGCTATTACCTTCCACGAACTCCCAGTCACCCGAAACGTAGAGTCCCGCAAGATTTTCGAGATCTGTTCCAAGCCAGCCGTTTGCCCATTCGATAGGTGCTTCAAGCCAATAAACAAGTACGCTTGTTTTGTAGCATCCGCCAAATACATTTTCACCGACGTACGTTACGCTGTCGGGAATGATAATTACGATTATTTCAACGCATAAATAGAATGCATCGTTTCCTATGTGTGTAACATTCTCTCCGAGTGTCACTGACGTTGCCGAGGAGCATCCCGAGAACGCTCCGTCTCCGATGCTGCTAACTCCGTTACCTACGGTTATTGAGGTTGCTCCGCTACAGCCGTAGAACGCGCCGTTTTCAACAGTCTTTACACTGTCGGGAATTATGATAACTACTATTTTAACACAGAGGTAGAATGCGTTTTCTCCAATGTTCTCAACGCTATCACCGAGTTTAAGCTCGGTTGCAGATGAACAGTTCGAGAACGCGCCTTTGCCAATTGTATTAACTCCGTTACCTACGGTTATTGAAGTTGCTCCGCTACAGCCGGAGAATGCTTCTTCGCCGAGTGCTTTTACACTGTCGGGAATTATAATGATAACTATCTTAATGCAAAGTAAGAAGGCTTTGTTTCCTATCTCAACAACGCCGTTTCCAAAATCAACCTTTTCGAGATTTAAGCACCCCGAGAACGCGAGGTTTCCGATTTTTGTTATGCTATCGGGAATCGTTACGGATACAAGCGATTCGCAATTTTCAAAAACGCTCTCTCCAATCTCACTTACTTCATATCCGTCTATTTCAGCGGGTACTACAAGCTCAGAAAACGTGCCGTTGTAAGAGGTGAGAGTTGCTTTCGACAATTCGTTTACTGTGTAAGTAAAATAGTCTTCTACTCTGCTCCACTTGGCGTAAAGCGTCACGTTACTCAAAACTGTAACGTCGATTACCTTGATTGATTCACTAAAATTCTCATCAAGATACCAACCGCCGAATATGTAACCTGCTCTTTCGGGAACCGAAAGGGTGATATTCCCCGTTTCTACGTTGAATACTGCCGGGTTTTTATTGACTACCGAACTGTCACCAAGGTTATAGGTAATGTTATAAATAACTATATCCCATCTCGCCTTGAGAACTACAGGACCTTCTATAACGTCATGTTCGAAGTCCCAGAGCTTATCTCCGTTATACCAGCCAAGGAAGTTATATCCCGGCTTTTTTGGTGACTCGGGAGCAGTAAGCTTGCTTCCCTTTTTAAAGGTGTTAGCAACGCTCGATGAACCGTTTTCAAATTCAAACGAAACGGTGAAGCTTTCATTTTCTACGTCACCGCTATCTGCATTGCCACCGCTGTTTTCATTTCCGTCGCTATTTTCATCATCGCTTGAACCAAACTTATCCCTGATGAAATCACACGACGTAAACGATAGCGCAGATGCAACAAAAAGCATCGCGCAAAGTAAAAGTACAAAAATCTTTTTCATAATGTTTTGCCTTTCTTAAATATTTTATATAGATTTATAATAGCACTTTTTACCAAACTTGTCAATGTGTTGTGAAAATTTAACATTTTAACTTATTATCCATTCGAATGTTCTTCGTATCCATAAGTAAAATCAGGCACCATTGTAAAACTTTTTCAGCAAATATAAAAGAGAGCGAAGACGTCAAAAAAACGTTATCGCTCTCTTATTTTCATCTTATTTGTCCACTTTGGTTTACATTTATGCTATTTTTATGCCGTTTTTATTTACAAGCTTTGTAAAACTGTATTTTGTCCACAAGACTTTTTGCTGTATCTGCCATAAACTTCGTTACTTTAGGATACATTTCGGGAAGGAATCCGAGATAGAAGTTATCTGCCTCAAGCGTTATATCGCCTTCGTAGTTTATATCTGCAAGAGCGCGACATACGTTATCCCATTTTATTTTAGCTACGCCGGGAAGAGTATGAAGGTCGCCTATGTAATCAACGTCATGAACGTGCAAGCAACCGATTCTGTTTCCGATAGTTCTTATCGCATCCTCGGGCTCTCTTCCGCAAAGCGCTACGTGACCGAGGTCAAGGCAAATCGTAAACACTTCGGGGTCATTAAGAGTATCGTACAGACGTGCAAGCTCCTCGGGAGGCGCACACACGTCATCGCAGATGTGCTGGGTTATGGGATGACGCTGCCACATATTTTCGATAGCCATTTTGATGCCGTATTTTTTAGCTAAGGGCTTAAGAGACGTATAAAATTCTACGTTTTTCTTGAAAAGCTCTTCTTGTCTGCCGTAATATCTTCCGTCCTGTCTGGGATGAACTACAACGTTCTTTATTCCAAGCATAGATGCAAATTCAAAGGCTCTTGGAAAAAGCGGAACAAGCTCATTCTCGTAAACATCGGGCTTCCAAATAAAAGGAGCGTGCGCCTGATTGAAAATTACACCCTTTTCACCGGTTATTTTAAGTATCTTTTCGGCAATCTCCTTGTAATTGTCTACAAACGGAGCAATCTTTGTATTAAACATTGAGAAATCTATAGCGGTATAGCCTGCGTCAACAAGCATTCTTACAGCTTCTTCCTCACCTATTTTTTTTGCCAAATATTCTGTTGTTGATGAAAAACGCATTTTTTGTTCTCCTTATTATCACTTTATATTTTGTCTTTGTGCTAATTCAATTTTACAATTCTAATTTAGAAGTTCTTAGGATATATGCCTTGCTCCGAAAATTCGCGGAACGCACGCATAACCTCTTCTTTATCTTCCTTATACGTAACTCCGTACCATTTGTCAACACCCTCGATTATCTTGACATCTGCCTTGTTTTCAGCAAGAAGCTCCGCCACAACCGTAGGCATATAAAATTCGCACTTTTCGGGATTTGAAGCAAGATTCTTTTCAAGGAAAACAGGTAAACGCTCCGCGCATTCTTTTATGTACGACGAAGTGAAACCGAACAAATTCATAGAAACGGGCGTTTCGGGTGAAATTTCGTATTTTTCATCGTTTTCGGAATAATATATCTTTCCGTTTTCGACTCCGACTTTGGTTCTTTCGGTAATATTTTTAAGATAACCGTTTTCGTCAGCCTCGCATACGCCGCGGCTTACAGTTCCCTGCTCGGTAACAGTGTTCTTGATTTTATACCCTACCATTGCGTAATGATATTTACTGTCATCTGAAGTGTTTTTCAAAAACTTGTAAATATCAAAGAAGGCGTTCACACCGTAATAATCGTCTGCATTGATAACGGCAAAAGGCGCGTCAACAATGCCAAGGCAACAAGCAATAGCATGACCTGTTCCCCAAGGCTTTCTTCTGTTCTCGGGCAAGGCAAATCCTTTGGGAAGCTTATCAAGCTCTTGATAAACGTACTTGACGTTTATATCCTTTCCTGCAAGGTGAGGCTCGATAACTTCTTTAAAGTCCTTCTCTATTTCTCTTTTAATTATAAAGGTAATATCACGGAAGCCTGCTCGGTAAGCATCGTAAATAGAATAATCTATTATTATATGACCGTAATCATCTATGGCATCTATTTGCTTAAGTCCGCCATATCTTGAACCCATTCCTGCGGCGAGGACAACGAGCTCGGGATTTTTGTTATTCATAAATTCTCCTTTTTGGCGTATTCTTTTAAAAAATATGCCTCCACTCATTATTATATATCATACTTATTTATTTTGCAATAGAAAAAGACCCATTTTTTATATTTTTTTGCAATAAGTAAAAATTTTTCGAATTATCTTGAAAACAGACGAGAAATGATGTATAATTTATACGCAAGACGTTTCAAAAAGGAGAAAATTATGAGTACATTTCATTTAGTTAATCATCCTCTTATTCAGCACAAGCTTACAATAATGAGAAGAAAGAACACGCCTTCAAAGGATTTCCGTACCTTGCTTGACGAAATCTCAATGCTTATGGGATATGAGGTTACGGCAAATCTTCCCCTCGAAGACATTGAGATAGAAACTCCGATTTGCAAGACCACGATGAAAAGAATTGCCGGCAAAAAGCTTGCTATAATTCCTATTTTGCGTGCAGGTCTTGGTATGGTTGACGGTCTTTTAAAGCTCGTTCCTGTTGCGAGAGTTGGACACATAGGTCTTTACAGAGATGAAACGACTCATGAACCGGTTGAATATTACTGCAAACTTCCCACCGATATTGCAGACAGATTCTCTATAGTTGTTGACCCCATGCTTGCAACCGGCGGCTCGGCTTCCGATGCTATCGCTATGCTTAAAAAGCGTGGAGCGAAAAACATCGTTCTTATGTGTCTGGTTTCTGCACCCGAGGGCGTTGCACGCATTCAATCCGACCACCCCGACGTTGATATTTACGCAGCAGCTCTTGATGAGAAGCTTAATGAAAACGCTTATATAGTTCCCGGTCTCGGTGACGCGGGCGATAGAATTTTCGGTATAAAGTAAGATGCGCGAGCTCATCATAGGAAAAAACGATGCGGGTCAGCGACTCGACAAATTTATAACCAAGGCGCTCGATATGCCGATGAGCTTACTTTATAAGTCCATTCGTCTTAAAAAAATCAAGGTCAACAGAAAGCGCGCGGAAGCCTCTCAAAAGCTTTTGGAGGGTGACACTATTCAGTGCTTCATTGCCGACGAATTTTTTGAAAAGGGCAAAAAACAAGGATTTTCCGAAGGCTCGGAACTTGGAGCTGACAGTCTTAAGCGTATGAATTCAACTCTTAACATCGTTTACGAAGACGAAAACATACTGCTTGTCAACAAACCGCAAGGCATTTCCGTACACGAGGACGAGGTAAGCAAGTCTAATACCTTAATATCGCACATACAAAGCTATTTATATAACAAGGGGGAATATGATCCCGAAAAAGAGCAAAGCTTTGCTCCCGCGCTTTGCAACAGAATAGACAGAAACACCGCAGGTATAGTGATCGCGGCAAAAAATGCTATGGCTTTGCGCGTTATGAACGAAAAAATCAAGGCGCGAGAGATAGAAAAATTCTATCTTGCGGCAGTGCATGGTATTCCCGAAAAGAAAGAGGACACTTTACACGGATACCTACTAAAAGATTCTAAAACCAACACGGTTAAAGTGTATGCAAAAAATCCGCCCAAGTCTGCAAAAGAAATAATAACGCGCTATCGCGTGATTGCAAAAAAACAAGACTCCTCGCTCGTTGAGGTTGAGCTTTTAACAGGAAGAACGCATCAAATACGCGCTCACATGGCTTTTATCGGACACGCACTCATAGGCGACGGCAAATACGGTCACAATCAAAACGATAAATCAAAGGGCTATAAGTACCAAGCACTTTGCTCGTATAAGCTCAAGTTTAATTTCAAAACCGATGCAGACGGATTGAATTACTTGAACGGCAAAGAATTCTCAATTCCCAAAGGGGATATTTATTTCACAAAAGAGTTCTTCAAATAAGAACAATTCGCAAAAAGACAACTAAAAAGACAACTAAAAAGACAACTAAAATTTACAATACGTGCAAAAAAGCTACCGAAGTTTCCCCCTCGGTAGCTTTTTTGTTATGTTTGTTTTATCAATCAATAATGTTTCCGCGTTCAAAAAGAGGACTGTTAAAGAAATCGGCAAGTCCTATTTCAAGACCTTCGCATAGTTCAAACAAAATCTTCAACGTAGCTCCCTTATTCTTCACATTTTTAATTTCTGAAATTGTAGATTGAGATACACCGTTTCTTATGTACGATCTATACGCTGTCATGCCGCGCTCTTCAATGAGTTCGTTTAATCTATCCGAAATCGCTTCATTTAAATTCATACTCTACGCTACATGCTTCGTTTTTATTAAGTAGAGTATACTATTCTTTTTTCCTTTTCGTAGTTAATTTAAGCAAAGTGCTTGGTTTTACGAAGTATAGATATATAATAGTAGTACAAAACAAAATCAAAGAATCATACGCAACAAAGCAAAGATTAGTTGGTATAGCTAATGAGATCTTCTATCTTGCAGCCTAATACCTTACACATTCTGTCAAGAATATCGCTATCGTAACGAACCACCTTGTTTTTATAATAGTTATCTATGATTTGAAATTTGATGCCTGTATCCTTAGAAAGCTGGTATCTGGTTATTCCATTGTTATCTAAATATACGTCAAGTGTAAGCTTTACCATAATATTCACCCCTTTTGTATATATTTTAATAAATATATACCCACTTGACAATTCACCTAATAAGGTATATACTTATATAAGTATATAGATGGAGGAGCAAAATTATCTTATGCTTAAGAAAGAAAATTATACTAAACACGAAGTAGAAAGAATTATAGAGTTTACCGAAATAAAATGCAATCAACGTTATAAATATTATCTTGCCGGTATTATATTAAGGTACTTAAAAGCTAATCCCAATCTCGTAGATTGCTATAATAACAGGAGAGCTTACGATAAAGCTATAGAATTTCAAGCTCTTGCTTTGGGGCAACTGAAGCCGGAGGTCGAGCTTTCGGATAGATTAGAACTAATCGAATTAATCGCCTCTTTCGATACACAAAACAAAAAGGATTACAATGCAATGGCTGTTGTTCAAAAAATAATAGATTATTTTCTTGAGGGATTGGTATAAATCCCAAATACAATGTATGACAAAAAACGCCAAAGATTAAATTGTTACCCAAATGGATAACGTGATAATCTTTGGCTATTTTTGCTTATTAAAAATCTGTGATTAAATGTTATTTCTTTCCGGTTGAGCCGAAGCCGCCGGCGCCGCGGCCTGTCTCAGAAAGCTCGTCACACACGTTAAAATCCGCTTGTATAAAGGGAACGATGACGAGCTGGGCAACACGCTCACCGCCATCTACGGTTTTTACTTCATCGGTATGGTTATGGAGAGCAACCATAAACTCACCGCGGTAATCGGGATCCACTACGCCTACCTTATTTGCGGGCGCAAGTCCCTTTTTAGAAGCGAGTCCGCTTCTTGCAAAAATAAGTCCTGCATAGCCTTCGGGAATTTCCATTGCGAGTCCCGTATGTATCATTACCGTTTTATGCGGTTCTATGGTTATGCTTTCGCCCGGAAGCGCATAAAGGTCAGCGCCTGCCGAAAACTCCGTTCCATAAGTGGGAACTATAGCGTTTTCATTAAGCTTTTTGATTTTTATTGGAGTCATTTTTTAAATTTCCTTTCTGAATAGACAACGAGTTTTTACTTAGAACAAAGCCTTGGTTTTACATAAAATTGCGTTTTTGATAACTTTAATTTACATTATCAATTCTTTAGCGAGTAAACCTTATCAAGCTTACAGCCTTCCCAAATCGTTATCTCACCATTTTCACGAGTCTTATTCATATCTATAATTCGTTGATTCGTTGAGCCACGGAAACGTATTCCGAGGCTTTTTTTATCTTCTTCAAATCTTCCGTCAACAAGTATATCAACGTATGAAAGAATTTCTGCGGTTTCATTAATACATTTTGGATGGTTACCCACACCGCGTGTTAATTCTTCCAAGACGTTACCCGTGTAAAGCCAAAGCGTTTTCATCGGGTAGCGAGTTTTAAATTCTCTCAAAAACGGCAGCAAATCTCTTTGGTTTTCGGGCTCCATAGGTTCTCCGCCGAGAACCGTTAATCCTGCTATGAATGGAGAGTCGAAGGTTTTTAAAATGTCCTCGGCTATCTCTTCTGTAAACGGTGAACCGTAAGTAAAGCTCCACGTTTCCGGATTGAAGCAATTTTTACACTGATTTCTGCAACCGCTAACGAAGAGCGTAGTTCTGATACCCTCGCCGTTAGCAATA
This sequence comes from Eubacteriales bacterium, assembly GCA_045660185.1. GTDB lineage: Bacteria > Bacillota > Clostridia > Oscillospirales > CAG-272 > UBA1740. The sequence continues at coordinate 49,282 of JAZRDI010000049.1, forward strand.
TCGTTTTTGTTTATAGCTCCAAAATACATTTGGTTTTCTCTTTTCTTATAATACTGTTTAGGTATGCTGAAACATTACGCTCTTTTTTAAAACTTTTTGTGGCATACCTATCGCGTTTTAGATTTTACTGATTAAGCTTATCTACCAAGAATTGACCCGTGTATGACTTTTCGCACTTCGCTACCTCTTCAGGAGTTCCTGCGGCTACAACAGTTCCGCCGCCGTCTCCGCCCTCGGGTCCGAGGTCTATTATATAGTCTGCGGTTTTAATCAAATCGAGGTTATGCTCTATTGTTATAACTGTATTTCCTGCATCGGCAAGACGCTGCAAAATACCGACAAGTTTTGACACGTCCTCGGTGTGAAGTCCTGTAGTAGGCTCATCGAGTATATATATCGTTTTTCCTGTTGAGCGTTTTGCAAGCTCGGTTGCAAGCTTTACTCTCTGCGCCTCACCGCCCGAAAGAGTGGTTGATGACTGTCCTATTTTTATATATCCGAGTCCAACGTCAAAGAGTGTTTGGAGTTTTCTCTGTATTTGAGGAAGTCCGTCAAAGAAATAAAGACCTTCCTCAACTGACATTTCAAGAACGTCATATATGCTCTTGCCCTTATATTTAACGTCGAGAGTATCTCTATTGTATCTCTTTCCGCCGCAAACGTCACACTTAACGTACACGTCAGGTAAGAAATTCATCTCGATACATTTAACACCGTCACCCTCGCAGGCTTCACATCTACCGCCCCTTACGTTGAAGGAAAATCTGCCCGCATCAAATCCGCGGGCTTTTGCATCACGCGTCTTCGCGAAGAGATTTCTTATATCCGTAAAGAGACCCGTATATGTTGCGGGGTTTGAGCGCGGCGTGCGTCCAATCGGGCTCTGATCTATAGCAATAACCTTATCAAGATGCTCAAGTCCTTCAACCGCTTCAACCTTACCGGGATAAGTTATCGAACGGTTAAGATCTCTTGCAAGTGTGTTATAAAGCACCGAGTTAATAAGCGAAGATTTTCCGCTGCCCGACACACCTGTTACAGCTATAAAACAGCCAAGAGGTATATCAATGTTTACATTTTTGAGGTTATTTTCTGCCGCGCCGATAATTTTCAAGAAGTTTCCGTTACCGCTTCGTCTTGTCTTCGGTACTTCTATTTTACGTCTTCCCGAAAGATAATCACCCGTGATGGAGTTTTTATTTTTAGCAACTTCTTCGGGTGTTCCTGTTGCGACTACCTGACCGCCGTGAATACCTGCGCCCGGGCCTATATCGACAATAAAATCTGCCTCGCGCATCGTATCCTCGTCGTGCTCAACAACTATAACAGTGTTGCCAAGCTCACGAAGATTTTTAAGAGTTCCTATTAGCTTTCCGTTATCTCTTTGATGAAGTCCTATACTCGGCTCATCAAGGATATACAGCACTCCAACCAAGGCTGAGCCTATCTGCGTTGCAAGACGTATTCTTTGCGCCTCACCGCCCGAAAGCGTACCTGCGGTTCTTGCTAAATTCAAATATTCAAGACCTACGCTCTTTAAGAAATTAAGTCTTGCTTTTATTTCCTTTATTACTTCCTTTGCTATAGTCATTTCCGACTCCGTAAATTGAAGCGAGGAAATGAAATCTATCGCGCTTCCGACCGGAAGCTTACAAAGCTCGTCTATGTTAAGTCCTCCGACAGTTACCGAAAGAACGATATCCGAAAGACGTCTCCCCTTGCATCTCGGACAAGCTACCTCTTCAACAAACTGCTGATAGTAGTCACCACCCATCATTCTCATTCTCTTTTCGATGATATGAACAACACCTTCAAACGAGGATTTTTGTTCTCTTCCCTCTCCGCCGAAGTATCTTACAACGTCATACTTTTTGCCGTCGCGCGTTCCATACATCAAAACGTCGAGCGCCTTTTCGGAAAAATCAGCTATAGGTGTATCGAGCGTAAATCCGTAATCCTTACCTACCTCGGCAATCAATGGACCTGTCCAAGAATCCTCCGTCATCGTTTTGAATCCGTTGGCGGCAATCGCGCCTTCTCTCAACGAAAGGTGCTTATGCGGAAGGAGCTTTCGAACCGAGATGCGTTGCATATTTCCTATACCAGAGCATTCAGGACAAGCGCCTATCGGGTTATTGAACGAAAACATTCTCGGCTCGAGCTCGGGGAAGCTTATACCGTGCTCCTCGCATGCGTACTTCTGCGAAAACTCAAGCTCCTCGCCTTCGCCCTCGCGAGGAACTGTAACAACCGTTACTCTGCCCCCGCTTGATTTAAGCGCGCTTTCGACGGAATCCGAAAGTCTTGCTCTTATATCGTCCTTGATTACAAGACGGTCAACTACTATATCTATATTGTGTTTTTTATTTTTATCAAGAGTTATTTCCTCGTCCAGAGAATACATATTCCCATCAACTCGCACTCTTGCATATCCGCTTTTTCTCGCTTCGGTAAACACCTTTTCATGCATTCCCTTCTCCGCTTTTACAATCGGAGAAAGAACCATTATACGCTCTCCCTCGGGAAGTTCAAGTATTCTTGAAACTATTTGATCCTGCGTCTGTTGGGATATTTCCTTACCGCATATAGGACAGTGAGGCTTTCCCACTCTTGCATAAAGCAATCTTAAATAATCGTATATTTCGGTTACCGTTCCAACGGTGGACCTTGGGTTCTTCGACGTTGTTTTCTGGTCTATGGAAATTGCGGGAGAGAGTCCTTCGATAAGGTCCACCTCGGGCTTGTCCATTTGACCGAGAAACATTCTTGCATAGGTCGAAAGACTTTCTACAAATCTTCTGTGTCCCTCCGCGTAAAGCGTATCAAAGGCGAGCGAGGATTTACCGCTTCCCGAAAGTCCGGTCAACACAACGAGCTTATCTCTCGGAATAGTAAGATCTATATTTTTTAAGTTATTTACTCTCGCACCCTTTATGGTAATATTTCTTGCCATTTCTTTGTTTTTTCCTATTTTTCCGTACTTTTGTATGTTTTTCTCAAATTATTTTGTGGTTTTCAAATCCTTAATTCTATCACGCAGATAAGCCGCCTTTTCAAACTCGAGCATTCTCGCTGCTTCGCGCATTTCCGCGGTAAGTCTTTCGATAAGCTTCTCTTTTTCGGGACGCGTAAGCTTCTTCGTTGAAAGCTTTTCACTCTCCGGCTTTTTACCTATCTCAATGATGTCCATTACTTTTTTCTTAACGCTCTCGGGAGTAATTCCGTGCTTTTCGTTGTACTGCATCTGTATTCTGCGACGGCGTTCGGTTTCGTCTATTGCACCCTTCATAGAACGCGTAACACTGTCTGCGTACATAATTACGTGACCGTTAACGTTTCTTGCCGAGCGTCCTATCGTCTGTATGAGCGAAGTTTCGCTTCGAAGGAAGCCTTCCTTATCCGCATCGAGTATCGCTACAAGAGAAACCTCGGGAATATCGAGTCCCTCTCGAAGCAAGTTTATTCCTATCAAAACATCAAACTCGCCAAGGCGCAAATCTCTTATAATTTGCATTCTCTCTATCGTTTCAACGCGGTGGTGAATATACTTGACTTTTATTCCGTGAGTTGAAAGATATTCGGTAAGGTCCTCTGCCATCTTCGTGGTCATCGTTGTGACGAGCACCTTTTCGCCTCTTGCGGTCGTTTGCTTTATTTCACCTATAAGGTCATCTATTTGCCCCTCAATAGGTCTTACGATAACCTCGGGGTCTATAAGTCCCGTAGGTCTTATGAGCTGTTCTACCATACTTGAGCTTTCTGCTTTTTCATAGTCACCCGGGGTAGCGCTGACGAAGACAACCTGATGAACCTTTTCCCAGAACTCATCATAGAAAAGAGGTCTGTTATCGAAAGCCGACGGGAGACGGAATCCAAAGTCAACGAGATTTTTCTTTCTCGCAAAGTCTCCGCCGCTCATTCCTCTGACCTGCGGAAGAGTAACGTGCGACTCGTCTATAAATAAAACGTAATCGCTCGGTAAATAATCAAGCAATGTATATGGAGTTGAGCCGGGCTCTCTTCCACAGAGAACTCGCGAATAGTTTTCAACGCCCGAGCAGAAGCCTACCTCACGAAGCATTTCTATATCATACTTCGTTCGCTCTTCTATTCGCTGCGCTTCTATTAACTGATTGTTAGCCTTAAAGTATTCAACTCGCTCGCGCATTTCAGCCTCTATCTCTTGAAGTGCGGCTTCTCGCTTATCATCGGATACGGCATAGTGCGTCGCGGGGAATATGGCGGCGTAGGTAAGTCTTTGCTTAACCTCGCCCGTTATAGTATTAATCTTTGAAACTCCGTCTATTTCATCGCCAAAGAACTCAACGCGTATGGCTTCTTCCTTTGCGCTTGCAGGGTAAATCTCAACAACGTCACCGCGAACTCTAAATTTACCTCTTATAAAATTAACGTCATTTCGCTCGTAGCTTATCGAAACAAGCCTTGCCAAAAGTTCCTCTCTCGTCATCTCCATTCCCGGTCGAACCGAAACGAGAAGATCCTGATATTCAAGGGGATCTCCGAGAGAATATATACACGAAACAGATGCCACTATAATAACGTCTCGGCGCTCAAAGAGGGATGAGGTTGCACTATGACGCAGCATATCTATTTCATCATTTATCATAGCGTCCTTCTCGATATACATATCCTTGCCCGGTATATAAGCCTCGGGCTGATAATAATCGTAATAGGACACGAAATATTCTACTGCATTTTCGGGGAAAAACGAGCGAAACTCGGTGCATAGCTGCGCTGCGAGCGTTTTGTTATGCGCGAGGACAAGAGCGGGTCTGCCGATTTCCTTTATGACGTTAGCCATAGTAAATGTTTTTCCCGAGCCTGTAACACCTATAAGAGTTTGCGCTCTTTCGCCAGCTTCAATGCCCGTAACGAGAGCCTTTATCGCCTCGGGCTGATCTCCCGTCGGCTTGTATTCACTGACGAGCTTAAAATTTGCTCTTTCATAAGCTCCCATAATCGAGCCACCTTTCGTTAATTTATAATCCAAATACAATTTACTGTCTTTTTTTCGATAATTTATTACCGCTTATCTTCTTCCTCTCGAACCGCCACCTGACGATCTGCCTCCACCTCCGGAAGAGCTTGAAGAATCCCTTACTCTTACTCGAGAAACGGTTTTGGTAATAAAATTATCGTTTGCAACGCTCAAATCAAGCTTTGCGTATCTATCGAGAGGATAGCTTTCGGAATGAAGCTTTTTGCGATACTTAAGCATTACTCCAACAGACGCTCCTATTGCTATCATGAGAGATATAACGAGCGACGGAATAAAAACGTTTTTAAAGCTATTGCGAAGCTTTCCCTCTACTGCGGTCTGTGCAAGAGTCACGTAAGCATTGATTCCATCGTATAGCTTTCCCGATTTTATATTGTCGTAAACCATATCGTTATCAAGTATTTTATTTACTTCCTTATCGGTTATAGCGGTGTTAGCAGTTCCCTTTGTGAAAAGCTCGTAGTAGTACTCGCCGTACTCGTAGGATATAACGAGCAAGACGAGATCTGTAAAGCTTTCGCCTACCTCTCTTTCATAGTCATACATATCGACATATCCTTCGGTTGAAGAATATTCATATACGTAAACCCTGAATGCAACGCCTGTGCTTTCTTCTGCGCTTTTTAATTTTTCTTCAATCTGAACTGCATCTACTTTAGTTATGTATCCTTCTTTGTCGTTAAGTCTTGAAGATGACGTGCTCGCAGAAATCACAAGCGTATTAAGCGCAAATATGCAAACTATAGTTATCAAAAACAATAATATTCTTTTATTTTTCATAATGCGACCTCCTACAAAACAAAGAAGCCGAATAGCATCGTTATGATAAGCGAAAGAATAAACGAACCGCCAAAAAGCATAAAAAGCTTTGGTATGCTTAATGGAATTTTTCCGTAAACCTTGCCCGTATATCCATTCATTGCATACGTGAAATTCTTGTCCTTATGCTTATAGGTGAGTATCCAAATAGGCATAAGCGTGTACTCCCAATGACTCTTATTTACCATCATTCCGAACGAAGATTGGTCAAGCGTTTCATAACCACGCACCGTGGAACGAAGGAGCTCGGAAGCGTAAGATTCCATTTTTCCTCTAACCTCGGGAGTAAGGAGAGCGCGCTCGATATTTTTCTTCTTTGCCACAAATCCCTGCAAATAGGGCATCGAAAAATCAAGATGGCAGTCGGTGGGATACGGAAGTATTCCCTCAAGCATTGCTTTATCCTCTTCCATAATAGCCGATGACGTTATATCCTCAAAATGAATATTACCGAGTCTTCTAACGTCATAATATGAAATTTCCGTATATCTATAATCGCCCATACGCCAAGTTCTGACATTAGTCGCTTTGTAATCAGCGTTGGCAGACGTATCGGCATCTACTACCCAGAAGGGATAATAAACACCGCTGATTTTTTCCGCGTTTTCCTTGCTTGCATAATACTTTGGAGCGAATCGTTTCTTTTTTGCAAAGCGTAAAAATATATCTTTCGCTTCATCTTTGCCAAATTTAAACGGTATTATTTTTGAAGGCTTTTCCACACCAGAAACCTTATCAAGCATAACTATAGGGTTATGACAATAATAGCAGGTATCAGCAACGGTAGTTTCATCGGTTATTATCTCCGCGCCACAGCTTGAGCAGTGGTATTCGCGCGTGTGAGTTGAAAATTCGTGATTTTCGGCTTCTTGACGTTCGGCGCGTTTATCTGCTTCGGTGTTTTTTAACTCTTCCTCTACAAACTCGGATATACAGAACTCGCAAACAAATTTCTGCTTTTCCGGCTTAAATATGAGTCCCGCATCGCAATTCGGACATTTATACGTTATCGTTGACGAAGTCATAGTCTATCCTTTCCTCTATGGATTTGACCTTATCTGTAAAGATTTCAACAAAGCCTTTAGGCAGGCTTTGCGAAAACGCTAATCTTTTTTTAAATGTTTAATTATTTCTTTGTTCCGCACTCAGAGCAGAACTTTGCATTCGCGGAATTTTTCGCGCCGCACTCGGAGCAGAACCAATCGCTGCTCGGTCTCGAAGCACCGCATTCAGAACAGAATTTACCGCTATTTTCTTTTCCGCAAGAGCATACCCAAGAACCACTTGCAATCGGCTTTTTAGCACCGCACTCGGAGCAGAACTTGCCCTCGTTTTTAGCTCCGCACGAGCAGAGCCAACCTGAAGCGGAGGCTGCCGCCTTGTTCGCGTTATCAGTTTCCATCTGTCTGCGATTGGTTTCACTTGCCGCGCCCATAAAGTTACCTGCGCCGGTCATACCCATTCCAATACCGAAGAAGCCCTGCGCAGAGCCTGCTGAATTAGAGCCCGCAGCCTCAATACCTCTTGCAATTGAGCCTTGAACGTAGCCCTCGCGTACCGTTGCATCGGAAAGCATTGCGCCCTTATTGCGCATATTGATAAGCTCCTTCGACTCATCGTCATAAGAAACGCTCGCAATACCTACCGACTGAACCTCGATACCGCGCATATTTCTCCAAGACTCATCAAGCTCGTTTGCCATATACTGCGAAAGCTCACGCGACTTGCTCGCAACATAAGATATGCGGATACCGTCTGCAGACATTCTGTTTATAGCGGCAGTGAGCGCTTCAAGGAACTCGGAAAGATACTGCTCGTTTATATCGGTTATATCAACTCTATCGGCATTCTTCGGAATTGCCTCGGTATAGAACTTGATAGGGTCGGTTATCTTTATAGAGTAATTACCGTGTGCGCGAAGGAAAAGCTCGGAATTATAGAAGCTGTCAAAGTAATTGACGGGTGTTCTCGTTCCAAATCTTATTCCCTTTATTTCTTGAAGATTTATGAAATACGCTTTTTGAGCATAAGACGGTACTCCACCGAATTTAATTCTCGCAAAAGCGTCAACAAGAGATTTTCCAAACTGACCCGCAAAAAGCGAAGGCGCAGCAGAGTTATCCACCTTGTAGTATCCCTCTTCGGCAGTAAAATCTATTATTTTTCCGCCCTCTACAAGTATCATAAACTGACCGGGATAAACGTGAATGATAGAGCCGTTGGATATAACGTCATCCGTTCCTTTTTTGTTATTGTTTCTTTTATCGTTTTTACGAACCTTTACACCCTTTGTAAAGACCGTAGTATCGCTCATATTGTCCGCCTCGAGTACCTCCTGCCACTGATCTGCAAGATTTCCGCCCATAGCGTTAAAGAAAGCTTTAATAATTCCCATTTTGTTTCTCCTTTAAATAAGAAAATAAATATCTAATTAATTTTAGCATATGCGCAAGATTTTGTCAAGAAACGCGCGCAATAAAATATTTGCACAATATAAAAGCTCCAAGCGAATTTTGAGCATAATATCTCAAACTTGGAGCTTTTAGAGTTTATTTGTGTCGCTATGCTGAAATTTGCTTTTTATCCCTTAACCCATGACCTAGTACCTATGTCGAGGAAAAGCAAAATCAGCGCATTTTCGCAACGGAGATTTTAGGCAGAATCTTCGTTCTTTCGACCGAAGCAATAGTTACCTATTGCGAGTTTGTCGGAAAACGGAGATTATGTCAAAATATCCTAAGCGAAAATTAGATGTCCCAGTTGTGGTAGACAGCATTTACGTCATCATCCTCGTTAAACTTGTCGAGCATCTTCTGCATGTTTTCTGCATCCTCGTCATTTGTAAGTTCAACGTAGGTTGAAGGAACTTTTGCTACGTCTGCGGTGTCAATTTTGTAGCCAAGAGAGATGATTGCATCTCTTACGGCATCAAGATCATCGGTTGTGGTATAGATTGTGTACTCACCCTCTTCGCACTTGATGTCCTCCGCTCCGCACTCAAGAGCATCCTCCATTATCTTATCCTCTTCAATCTCGGAATCCTCGTCGATAATGGTGATAACACCCTTTTCCTCGAACAAGAAGGATACGCTTCCGCTCTGTCCCATATTTCCGCCGTACTTGTTAAAAGCGGCGCGAACGTTTCCTGCGGTACGGTTTCTGTTATCGGTTGAAGTTTCAACTATGATAGCAACTCCCGAAGGACCGTAGCCCTCGTAAACTATCTCTTCGTAGTTAATGTCACTGTTATCGGTGAACTTCTTAATTGTACGCTGAATATTATCGTTAGGTACGTTGTTAGCCTTTGCCTTTGCAATAAGATCGCGGAGCTTGTTATTAGTGTTGGGATCGGGTCCGCCTGCCTTTATAGCAACTGCCATTTCCTTACCGATTTTGGTGAAAATCTTCGCTTTAGCAGCATCGGATTTCTCTTTTTTGTGTTTAATGTTGTTCCATTTTGAATGTCCTGACATCTTCTTTTCTCCTGAATATTTATATCAATTTGTAAACCATTATTAGCAAACTCTTATATTTTCTCGGGAGTTTGCATGCAGATGAGTCCAAGCGCGGTCTTTAAAACCTGACGTGTTGCACTTGTTAAAGCAAGTCTTGAGCTTCTTAATTTTTCGTCCTCGCAAGCGGCAATTTTGCAATCGTGATAGAAGCGGTTGAAGGCTGCTGCAAGGTCGAGAATATATCTCGTTATTACGCTTGGCTCGTAGTCGGCAATTGCTGCGTTTACGCGCTCGGGGAATCTTGAAAGAGTCTTCGCAAGGTCAAACTCTATCTCACCGAGAGGCGCATCGGTCATCTTACCCTCTTCGCCAGCTTTTTCAAGAATAGAGCAAGTACGGGCATATGTATATTGAACGTAGGGACCCGTGTTACCGTCAAACGAGAGAGCTTCTTCCATAATGAAGTTTATATCTCTGATTCTGTTATTGGAGAGGTAGTAGAATATAACTGCGCCTACGCCAACCTTTTCGGATATTTCACGGCACTCATTTTCATCGGGGTGTTTTTCCTTGGTTATCTCATAAACGCGCTTGATAGCCTCGTCAAAGAGGTCGCGAAGAAGGATAACGTTACCCGTTCTCGTTGCAAGCTTTGCTCCGTTTATGCTTACCGTTCCGTAAGGAACGTGAACGAGCTTATCGTACCAATCGTAGCCCATAAGCTCAACAACCTTGAACCACTGCGCGAAGTGAAGCGACTGCGCTGCGCTCGTTACGTAAATAGCCTTATCGAAATTATATTCGCCCTTGCGGTAAACTGCAGCCGCAATATCTCTTGTAGGATAAAGAGTCGTGCCGTCACGCTTAAGGATAAGGCAAACGGGCATATTCCATTTATCAAGATTTACGATAGATGCGCCATCGTCAATTTCAAGAAGTCCCATATTGCGAAGCTTTTCAACCTGTGCTGGCATCTTGTCAGTATAGAAGGATTCACCCTTATAGCTATCGAACGTGATGTTGAGCATCTTATACGTTTTTTCGTACTCCGCAAGGCTTACGGATACAAACCAACGCCAAAGCTCAAGGTTTTCTTCGTCACCGTGCTCAAGCTTTGCAAACTCCGCACGAGATTCATCACCGAGTGCCGACGTGGGCTTTGAGCCCTCGGGGAGATTTTTGAGGCTTTCTTCCTCTTCTGCCTTAATTGCATTGTTTATTTGAACGTAGAGCTTAACAAGCTCGTCTACTCCGCCATCTTCGATAACCGCTTTGTTACCCCACTTTTTATAGGCAACTATGAGCTTACCGAACTGCGTTCCCCAGTCTCCGAGATAGTTGATTCCTACGCATTTATAACCTGCGAACTCGTGGAGAAGCTTCAAGGAATGGCCGATAACGGTCGTTCCGAGATGTCCTATATGGAAGGGCTTTGCAACGTTGGGAGATGAATAGTCAAGAACTACGGTTTTACCTTCTCCGTTCATGGGAGAGCCGTATTTATCTCCCGCAGCTCCGATGTCTGCAATCACTCTTGATGCGAACGCAGTAGGACTGATGCGGAAATTGAGGTATCCGCCCATAGCGTTTATTTCGGAAAATTCCTCGCAGGAGATTTCCGCCGCAAGCGCAGATGCAATCATAGGGGGAGCTTTTCTTAAGCTCTTGGAAAGACGGAAGCAAGGAAGAGCTATATCGCCCATGCTTCTATCGGGGGGATATTCAAGCATTTCAAATATTTCGCCCTCGGAAAGAAGTCCTTCTCCGAAGAGCTTGCTTACAGCGCCCGCAAGAAGCTCGGCAGTTTTTTTCTTAAGAGTTAACATATATTTTCTCCGTTTAAATTATTTCTTTTGTTTGTGTTCGCGCTTTAAAGCGAATTTCTCATTTTTACATATTCGCAATCAAGCTTTTCTTTAACAAGCTTTCCTATAACAAAATCGGAAAAACTCATCGAATAAGCCATTGCGGATTCAAAGCCCGAAACGAGATAGAACTCTCCGTTTTCCTCTGCGATTTCGGGCATGGGAATGGGTTCACCGAGCTCAAGTTTCGCGGCAAGAGAGGAAACAACGTCGGCATCTATCTCACGTTCGGGATAATTAAGTCTTTCGGGGGAGATATAAACGCCCGAGAAGCTCTTATCAAGACACCATTTTTCGAAACAATTCACTATGCAGTCCGCGATAACCTCGGGAGTTGCATAAGTTGTATCAACGATTAAATCATAGTTGGATAAATCCTTGATGTCAACACCGTACTGCTCAAAATATCTCTTTTTCTCGCTCTCGCGGCGGGCGCGGGTGTCATTAATCGTTTCTTCAAGAGATGCGGCATGCTCGCCCTGTCTGTTTGCGCTCATTATGCGAAGCGCGCTGGTTTCTATATCCGTTGAAAGATAGATTTTGAACGTGCCTTTCGTGAAATGCCACGCCATTCTCGAATCAATTATAAGACGGCGAGGATCATCAGTAAGCGCTGCTATGCCCGCGTCTATTTCATTGTCAAGCTCGGGGTGGGTTTCCATATACTTGTTAAGCTCAACAACGGTCATTCCGCGCTTTTCAGCGACACTTCTTACTATTGCGCCGGTGGAATAATACTCTGCGCCAAGTACATCAATAAGTATCTTCGAAACCGTGCTTTTACCACTGCCGAGATCGCCTGCAAGCGAAATTTTCTCCGACATACTCTATCTCCTTTAAGCGAATAAGTTTAGCCAATGTAAACTAAAATCGAACTCATTTTTAGATATATTGGCTATATATAAATTAATCTTTAACCTATATAGTATATACTATTATTTTAGAATTGTCAAGGTTTAAAGAAAAAGTTTTGTTTTTTACCTTGGTAAATAATTTTTCCATAAGTTACCAAAGTAAAATACGTTTTCATAAGCAGTGGTAGAGAAATATCATTTTAGTACGGCACTTACGGTATGAACAAAAGTTGGATTTATACCGAGTTAAGCGTAAACTAATCTTGACAAAACGACTTCTGTGGGTTATAATATACGTTGGTTAGCGTGATACCGGGCAAGCGGTTCATTTAAAGAGTCCGCTTTTGACGAATGGAAACAAAAATAATTGGGAGTAGAGTATGCGAAAAAACAGTATTAGTACAATGCTCAAAATATCTCTTTTTTCCGCACTTATTGCAGTTTGCGCTATGATTTCAATTCCGTTTCCTATCCCCGTTACCTTACAGACGTTTGCGATATTCCTTGCCTTCTTCACTCTCGGCGGAAAAGGAGCGCTGTCGGCAATATTGGTATATACTGCGCTCGGTATTGTTGGCCTTCCTGTTTTCGCGGGGTTCGGTGCGGGCGTTGGGTATTTGTTAGGCGCTAGCGGCGGCTTCGTTTTAGCATTCCCTTTATCTGCAGTGCTTTTTATCGCTCTTGAGCGTATTTTTGGAGCTTCAAACACAAGGAAAATCATTTACGCTACAGCATCGCTTCTTTTCATATATCTTATAGGTAGCCTTTGGTTCTCTCTCGTTTACTCGGGGAATGAAGGATTTTGGGCATCGTTTGCAATATGCGCGCTACCGTATATTCCCATAGATGCAGTGAAGCTTGCTTTGGCTTACGCCGTTTCGATCAAACTTAAAAAGCTGATAGATTTTTAAGATATAAACATTTTTAAATAATAAAAATACGTTTACATGGAGGATACACCGTGGACAAGGAAAAAATTGATAGAATCAACGAGCTTGGCAGAATTGCAAAGACTCGCGAGCTCACGGAAGAGGAGCTTTTGGAAAGACAAAATTTACGTGAAGAATATATTAAGTTCTTCCGCGCAAGTTTGCGTGGAGAAGTCGCAAAAGGAGATAAATAAAATGGCTAAGCTTTGCTCTGTTTGTCAATACCCTCTTGAAAAGGACGATGCTCCGGTAATAGCTATGGGCGCGTTCGGAACACCCAAATGCGTTTGTGAAAAATGCGAAAATTTAATTGAAACGGCTACCACCTCGCGCGACCCCAATGAAATCACCGAAGCTTGTAAAGCTCTCGGCGAAAGCCTCACAAGAGGTAACACGGGTGACGAGCAAATTATTGCAAGCGTTAACGAGATAATTTATTCCGCTAATGAAAGATGCAACGCAATCAAAGACGGAACGTACGATTTCTCGCTTGATGAAAAGGAGCCCGAGGAAGAGTTTGAAATCACCGAGGATTTAATGGAAACCGAAGAGGACAGAGCCAAGGACGAGCATGACGCGAAGATAGCTAAAATAGTTGATACTGTTGGAGCTTGGATAGGCGGAGTTGCTCTCACGTTAGCAGTTGTTTTCTTAATAATCAAATTCGTTCTTTAAAACAACATATAGCATAATCCCTCCGCATATAATTTTGCGGAGGGATTTTTATGTCTTTATTATCTTTGTTACCAATTTTAATTGTTTTTTCGGGAACTTATTTGTTGTTTAAATTAAAATTCTTTTTCATAAAACACCCTATAAGGACACTTAAGTTTACATTCAATGACCAAAATAAGAAAAAGCGGCTTTTATCGCTAATGCTTGCGCTCGCAGGTACTCTCGGTGTTGGCAACATATCCGGAGTTGCGATAGGTCTTGCAATCGGTGGGGCGGGAAGCGTTTTTTGGCTTCTTTTTTCCTCGCTTTTTTCTTCTTGCATAAAGTACGCCGAGGTCTATGTTTCCTACAAATTCGGCGGCATTGGAATGATAAGCGTGATAAAATCAAGTTTCAAGCATTGCGGATTATTCCTTGCGTATATATATGCAGTGATAGTCGTTATACTCTCATTTTCAATGGGGTCAATCTTTCAAGCTCGCGCTATCGCAGAATCCGCATCTAACACCTCTAATTTTAACGTTCGTCTTTTGGGAGCTATGATTACTTTTTTAATTGCGGCGGTATGCATTTTCGGTACAGAACGGATAAAAGGCGCGGTTGCTTTTATTATACCGGTTGCAACAATTGTTTACACGGGTATGTGTCTTTTTGTGATTTTTGCTAATTCAGACCGACTTATAGGAGTTGTTTTAAAAGTGTTGCGTTCTGCGTTTTCTTTCAAAAGCGCTTCGGGTGGAATTTTGGGATTTATTGTATCAAGCGGAATGAAAGAGGGATTTGCAAGAGGGCTATTATCAAACGAAGCGGGCGCGGGAACTTCGTCATTTTCTCACACGTCCCACATTGAACAAGCTAATAGCATGTCTTCTAATACAAAAAAACATCAAGAACTTGCGGTTTGCGAACACGAAGATTCTCAAAATTCCCACACAGACAAAGATTGTAAGGTGGCCGGAATATTCGGAATTTTAGAGGTTGTTTTTGACACGCTCCTACTCTGCCCACTTACCGCATTTACAATTCTTCTTGGATATGACGGGGGAGAATTCAACGGCTCAGTCTTTGCGCTTTCAGATATTTTTGAAAAACACATTGGAGAGATCGCACCTCACCTATTACTTTACTCTATAATCTTTTTTGCGATTTCGACCACTCTTTGTTGGTATTATTACGGAAAAACTGCGCTATCGTTCGTTTCAAAAGGTAAATTCACATTTTGTTATTCAACGCTCTTTTTCTTCTCTTTTTATATAGCGATGCAAGCCGAGATACCTCACATTCTCTTTATCACAGACACATCGCTTTTTATATTGAGCGTTATCTCGCTTTCTTCAGTGATAAAAAACAGAGCGCTTCTTAAGTTTTAAGAAACGCTCTTCAAGCTATTCATTTTCAGCGATTAAACATACTTGCAAAAATTAATCTTTCTGCGCCAAAGCATCGATAAGAGGCAATCAATCAAGCACTCTTATATGAGATTTCGGCTTTATCTCACGGGTGATTTCGGCAAGCTCGCGTTCGGTCATTTCGTGCGTTATTACCGCTATTTCTTTTGCCTTCAATATTACGGAATACGCTCCAAGCTTAGGCTCGATTTTTTCAAAGTCATCGGGGTCATACGCAAGATAGTGCTTTGACGAGAAGGTTTCGAACGCAATCTTCGGCTCGGTCTTTTCGAATATCGGGGCGGTATAATTCGTTCCCGTTGACATAACCTGCACCAAATCACCGACGACGGCAGATGCTGTAGTTCCTCCGCCTGCGCCTTGTCCGTAGAACATTACGTCACCAAGAGGCTCGGCTAAAACCTCTATCGCGTTATAAACTCCGCTTACCGCTGACAAAAACTTCGTATTCATAACTATAAACGGAGCAACCATTGCTATCGGCTCACCGTTTTCAACGATACCTCTACCTACGAGCTTAACAGTTGCACCGAGCTTCGCGGCAGTTTTTACGTCATTATCGCGGATTTTCGTTATGCCTTCGGTATATATTTTATCGACGGGAAGAAGCTTTCCCGATACGATAGCGGTGAGGATTGCGATTTTTCGCGTAGCGTCTGTGCCCTCAATATCGGCGGCGGGATTTCTCTCTGCGTAGCCCTTTTCTTGAGCATCACGCAAGGCTTCATCAAAGCTTGCACCGTAAGTGAACATTTCGGTCAAAATGTAGTTCGTCGTTCCGTTTAAAATACCGCGTATTTCGTGTATTTTATTTTGTCTTACGCAAGAAATAATCGGTGAGAGCGCGGGGATTCCTCCGCCAACGGATGCTTCAAATCTATAGCAAACGCCATTATCTTTGGCAATCTTCAAAAGCTCATCGCCAAAATTGGCTACAACCTCTTTATTCGACGTGATAACGTGTTTACCTGCAAGAAGAGATGATTTTGCAAATTCATAAGCGGGATGCGAGCCACCCATAACCTCGATAACAACCGATATTTCAGGGTCGTTAAGTATTACGTTAAAATCATGAACTATTCTATCTGCGAAGGGCGACGAAGGAAAATCTCTCAAATCGAGAATATACTTGATATTAATTTCGTCACCGCCAACGTATGCAGATTCCTTCTGATTAGATGATATAAATTTGGCTACTCCGCTTCCGACAACGCCAAATCCAAGTATTGCGATATGGGTCATTTTCTTGTCCCTCCCTTTTTATTTATCTCCATCTTCCGCCACAATGAAATAAAAATGGAAATATGATATGTTATTTTATCACAATAAAGCACAAAAATCAAGCATATTATTAATATTTTTAAAATTTTGTTTAAAACCTTCAAAATAAAGTTGATTTGAAGATTCTTTATAATATAAATAGTACATTTTTTCTTTTATTTTTCGTGCTTCTATCGAATAAAGCAATTTTTTAACAAAGTTCTTATTTAGCAAAAGCCTCTTGCAGCAGTAGTTTTCCTGCCACAAGAGGCCTTTTAAATTACGCAAAATTATGCTTCGCTACCCGAAACGATGCCAAGTGAAGCAAGCTTGGATTCATCGCTGATATAATCAAGAGGGTTAACCGAAGCACCCGATACCTTAAGCTCAAAATGAAGGTGAGGCTCATCGGCAAGCTCGGATATAGTCGTATCTCCTATATATCCTATCACCTGACCTCCGGACACGGTGTCTCCTACCTTGCATTTCACTGTATCCTTTGCCAAATTGGAATAGTAGCTCTTATGCGTTCCGCTATGCGTTATTTCAATCGTTTGACCGAGCATAGGATCGTTATAAATGCGCGTTACCTCTCCGGGAGCGGTAGAGCAAACGGCTGCGCCCTCTTCCGCTGAAATATCGAGTCCGGTATGAATGCGCCACTCGTCAAGAGTGTTTGAGAACACGGGAACAGTAGAGCTATGCGATTTAATTACAGTGCCCGTTACGGGGCTTACGAATACGAGAGCGGCAGCGGGTTTATTCTCGTTCTCTTCCTTATTCGAATTATCAGGCTCCTTATTTTCCTCGCTCGGCTTCTCGGTATCCGTTATAGGCGGAGTTTCGGGAACTTCGGTTTTCTTTCTGCTATTTGCCGCAACCACGCCTATTACGATTGCGCTCACGCAGAGAATTGCAATGACGGTGAGATAAACTATCTTTGACACTGCATTTTTGTCGCTAAACTTAAATTTCTTTTCCATTTTAATTATAACTTTCCTTTCGTATGAAATACTGTTTGTATTTTCCGCCGAATTTGAGAAAGTTATTCACAAAAAAAAGATTTAAATAAAAAAATTCTGCCGTATTCAACACAGAAAAGTCAATACGACAGAATTATTATTTTTATTTCCAAATAGTTATTTTCCCGAACTCGTCATAATGCCAGAGCTTTTTTGAGTTCTCTAATTTGGTTTCAGAGTAAAAATAGAGATTTTCACTTGGGATAGAATCAGCGCCAACGCTTATTTTTTCAAAGGCATCAGCATCAGCTTCGTAATATATTTTGAGAAAATCGGAACATCCCTCAAAGGCGGAATCTCCTATCTTTTTCAAGCCCATGGGAAGCGTTATACTCTTAAGCTTAGAACACCATTTAAATGCTGCTCCGGAAATAACGGTTACAGTATCCGGCAATACTATTTCCTCAACGTATGAGCCTATAAATGCCATAGCGTCAATTTCTCCGACCGGAAGTCCCTTATGAGCTTTTGGGATAATGACGGTCTTGTCGGTAGTGTTTGAATTTCCTGTTACTTTATAGTACGTGCCATCGCCACTTATCTCAAATCTTAATCCCTCGTTACCGATATAATCTTTCCAGACGATTGGTGAGCCTTCTTCACTCCAATACCAATAATATCCCGCTGACGTTGGGAAATCTTCGGTATAGAAATAGCACGTTTTGTAGCTTAAACCACTCGGAGTTATGCCTGTTATTTTGGAGAAATCCTTTGCTGTTCCCTCGTAATAGAGGCTCTTTATGGCGCCGCATTTTGAAAAGGCATTTTCGCCTATTTTCTCAACGCCTTTGCCGAGAATGAGCGTGGTCAATGACGAGCATCCTTCAAAGGCAGATATGCTTATATAATCAACGCTATCCGCAATCTTTACGTATTCAAGCGACGTACAACCCGAAAAGGCTCTCGCGCCTATCCTCTCAACTCCGTTTTCAATTACGAGCGTTTTTATATTTGTTTTCCCCGCAAACACGCCATCTGCGATTCCCGTTACGGTCTTGCCGTTATACTCGCTCGGTATCACCAAATCCGCGCTTTCGAGCGTATTGATTCCTACGAGCGTGTAATATCTTCCGTCTGCGGTCGGCTCATATTCAAGCCCAAACTTTTCGGAGGGTGAATTTTCGTTTTGACCGTTTTCCGCATCGTTATTTTCACCGTTATTTTTATCGGACTTTTTGCACGATGCGAGCGTAAAAATCAAGGTTATAGATAATAAGGTTATAAGTATTTTTTTCATAAAGCTCTCTTTCGCTCCGATTTTATCACCAATCGGAATTTTTCGCGCTTTTATTCTAACATATAAATATGAATTTTTCAAGAGTTTTAGGTTATGGGAGTTAAAGTTTACCGTGGTTCACGCGTGTTAACATAAGCTTTACGGGTGTTAAAACTTGAGAGAATTAATGTGTTGATTGAAGATTTTGAAAATGGAATTTAGAAAGTGAAAAAGGTGAAAGAGTTCAAAGTTAAAAGGCGAAGAATTATGGAATTAAGGTTCACCCGGCTATTGACAAAAGACCAAAATTAAAATGTAAAGGCGAGTCTTTCGACTCGCCTTGTGGAATTTTTAACTTTGTGTCTTTATGTTGTTAGTTACTAAAAGAAGCAAAGTTGGGGTAATTATTCTTCGGGAACGTAGTTGTAGTGGATGGTGGCGTTTTTGAGAACGTAATTATAAGAACCTATTATAGAAATATTCTTCCACTCATCCTCGGTGCCTGTATAGAATACGTCTGTAAGTGCGGAGGAATTCATATAGAATGCAAAATCACCAATACTCTTAACACTCTTGGGAATGGTTATACTTTTGATATTTGAGCACCCCGAGAATGCGCTTTCACCGATACTCTCCACATTTTTACCAATTACCACAGATATAAGGCTTTTACATCCAGAGAACGCATTGCCATCAATATTTATAACACTATCGGGGACTATAAAGCTTGTATCTGTCCTTCCAATAGCGTAAAGAACAAGAGTTTTTCCATCGTGAGTGTAAAGCGCTCCGTCACCCAATGTTTTGTATGACGTACTTTCTTCAGAAACGCTTATGGTTGTAAGTCGATCGCAATAAGAGAATGCGGAAGAATCAATACTCTCCACGCTTTTACCAATTACTACAGAGGTAATGTATTCGCAATCACTGAACGCAAAACTACAAATAGAAGTAACTCTATCTGGGATTGTTACGCTTGTAAGTCTGTTGCAATTAGAGAACGCATAATCACCAATAACCTCAACATTTTCACCAATTGCTACAGATGTAAATCCAGCACGATAGAATGCATAATCACCAATATTTATAACGCTATCGGGAATTATAAATGTTTCATCCCAGCCGTTGTACAAAATAAGAGTTTTTCCATCTTTAGTGTAAAGATTTCCATCATCAGATTTATATGCCCTATTTCCTTCAGAAACAGTTATATTGTCAATATAGGAGTAAATAAATGCATACTCACCTATGAGATTAACGCTATCAGAAATTACCATAGACTCTATGCTTGAATTGGAGAACGCATAATTACCAATGCTATCCACATTTTCACCAATTACTACAGATGTAAATCTAGCATTATCGAATGCATAATCACCAATATTTATAACGCTATCGGGAATAACAAGCTCTGTTATAAGTTCACCGTTTAAATATAGATTATAACGAAGAGGGTTGGAATCAGAATTACCAAAAGATATATTACACCAAGCGACAATATCGCTTATATTTACGCTTGTAAGGCTGGAGCACCAAGAGAACGCAGAACCACCAATCGAAGTAACGCTATCGGGGATTGTTACGCTTGTAAGGCTGGTACACTGATAGAACGCAGAATTACCAATTGAAGTAACGTTATCTGGAATTGTTACGCTTGTAAGGCTGGTACACTGACGGAACGCAGAATTACCAATCGAAGTAACGCTATCGGGGATTGTTACGCTTGTAAGGCCTCTGCAATTAGAGAACGCAGAATCACCAATCGAAGTAACGCTATTTCCGATCGTTACGCTTGTAAGGCTGGAGCAAAAAGAGAACGCATCATTACCAATTGAAGTAACTCTATCGGGGATTGTTACGCTTGTAAGGCTGGTACACGATTTGAACGCAGAATCACCAATTGAAGTAACGTTATCTGGAATTGTTACGCTTGTAAGGCTGGTACACTCATTGAACGCAGAATCACCAATTGAAGTAACGTTATCTGGAATTGTTACGCTTGTAAGGCTGGTACACTGATAGAACGCATAATTACCAATTGAAGTAACGTTATCTGGAATTGTTACGCTTGTAAGGCTGGTACACTGATAGAACGCATAATTACCAATTGAAGTAACGCTATTAGGAATAATAACCTGTGTTATTTTGCTTTCTCCTGAAAAAGCTCTATCAGAAATACTTGTTACAGGAACACCTTCATACGTATCTGATATTGCTATCTTTGTTGAGTTTCCACTATAATAAAGAACCGTCGCATACGTTCCGTCTGCGGATAATTGATATTTAATTTTTTCCGTATATGTAAAGAAATAGTCACATATAGTACAAAAACCGGAATCATCGATATTGTGCTCGGCATAATTAATCTTAATGGAACAATTTTCGCAATCAATCCAATGATATGTATCATCATGAGAATATTTCACAGCTATCTCATGACTTTCGTATGTTCCGCTCTTCCATTCGATTACACTACACTCTGTGCAAATACGATAGAAAAGACGTTCTTCACAAGAAACATCGTTTCCACTATAGTTCTTCCAATCGCCAAAGGTATGTACGTGTCCGCTTTTTTCCGGAATTTCAACTTTTGAAATAGTCCCATCTGTGAATGTGATAACGAGATATTCGCCTGTTTCATCAAATTCTACTTTTCCTATTCCACGACCATCATTGCCATTCGTACCGTTCGTACCGTTTGTACCATCTTTTCCTGTGGCCTTATAAGCAGTTTTTTCTCCATTTATAACCCAATAACCATCATTGCTTATTTCAATAGTGGATGCTGTACCACTACCGCCTACGCCGTCTTTGCCATCTTCTCCGATTGCCTTATAATCAGTCTTTTTTCCATTTATTATCCAATAGCCGTCTGTACTGATTTCGATAGTAGGCGTTTCTCCGTCTTTGCCGTCTTTTCCGTCAGTACCCTCGGCTTTAACCCAAGTATTGATGCCATCAATATACCAATAGCCGTTTTCAATGTAGGGTGTTTTTCCGTCTTTGCCCGCTTCACCCTTTACTTCACCTAAATCATTGTATGTACCGTCTGAAAAATACACCTTGAGGTGTCCGTCTGTATCAATGCCAATGCTTTGGATAGTTACACCGTCTTCACCATTTACACTACCACAATTTACAGTGTTACCATCGGTAAGTTCAATTTGAAGATTTCCATAAGAATCTATGTAAGCGTTTTTAACGCCTACACCGTCAGTCCCATTCGCACCCTCAACACGACCGCAATCTATTGAGCTACCGTCTGTAAGATACACGATAAGATGTCCGTTAAAATCAATATAGGTACCTGATATACCTCTACCATCTTGTCCATCTCGTCCGTCTTGTCCATCCTTTCCATCTACTCCGTCTACGCCATTAGTCGCAGAACCGTTTCCGCACGAAACCAAGACGAAGAGCATCAAGGATAACGCCATGATAA
Organism: Eubacteriales bacterium; assembly: GCA_045660185.1. Taxonomy (GTDB): domain Bacteria; phylum Bacillota; class Clostridia; order Oscillospirales; family CAG-272; genus UBA1740. The sequence continues at coordinate 71,248 of JAZRDI010000049.1, forward strand.
TTACTAAAAGTTTCTTTGCCATTTTCTTTTTCTCCTTGCGTTTTTGATTTGTTTTTTCGGTTCGAAAAACAAAAGATGCGGCAACCGAAGCTGCCGCACCGAAAAACGCAGGCTCCAATTGTCGCCAAACAAATCGAAAAAGATATGAGGAACCTAATTCTCGCGTACCAAATTCGTGGAATCTGCATTTTTTGCTTAATCCATTAAATTTGGTACGCTAAAAAAGGTATAAGTCACCCTGCAGGCAAAAATATCCCCATATTATAAATTATTCGATTTGTTTGGCAACCATAGTTTAGCATACTTTTTTGGATTTGTAAATACTTTAACAAAAAATAATAGCGGAGAAGCTTGTTTTTTGTGCTTCTCCGCTATTTTTTCGGCAATCGAAATGAATTCACACGGGATTCTTGAAGTAAATTTCGTTTGAACTGATTCAATTATCCTTTTACAAAGCTTATCCTACCGTTATCTATACAAAAGCGGAGAAGCTTGATTTTGTGCTTCTCCGCTTAATGTATTTAGATATTTGAAATGGTTTTGCGTTAATTAATCGTCAGAGGAAACTATGTGAGGAAGGTAGCCTACAAGATAGTTCCAACCCGATACTATAGTGGTGAATGCCATGATACCCATGCAGATATAGGACATCACGTGGTTGCACCCAAAGATGAGGGGCTCGATTATAATAAGCACTGTGCCTACCATTTGCGACACGGTCTTAAGCTTACCCATCATATTTGCGGCAAGGTCAACCTTTACCTTTTTGCCAGCGACAACAAGACGAAGGCTTGTTACGGCAAGCTCGCGGAAGAGAATAATAAGAACTACCCATACGAATACCATTCCTTGCGTGCGCTGGTATCTTAAGAACATCCAGGCGAGAATTGCAAGCATTGAGCCAAGCACCATAAACTTATCTGCCAAGGGGTCGATAAATTTACCGAAATCCGTTACGAGATTGTATTTTCTTGCTATCTTACCGTCAAGCATATCGGTAAGAGCGGTGAGCGCATAGATTACTGCGGGAACTACCAAGCCCCAGATATGAATGTTTCTCATCAAGAGAATCGAAGCTACAAATGCGGGAACAAGCACGACTCTCACGAACGAGAGAATATTGGGCGCGTTAAGTATTTTTGTTTTAGCCATTGTCTTTCTCCTTGTTTGATTTTCTATGTTTTATCACAAATATGTAAACATTAGTTTGCTTTTATTCTACTTCTCCGACTAAATCATAGTCAAGAGCTTCGTTAATTTTAACTTCAACGAACTCACCGGCGCGGACACGTTTTGCGGATTTGAAGTAAACCCTTCCGTCCACGTCCGGAGCATCTGCAAAGGTTCTTCCATAGTAAATATCTGCTATCGTATCAAAGCCGTCGCAAAGGACTGTGAGCGTTTTTCCAACCTGCTTTGCTATAATATCTTCATTCACTGTAAGCTGCGTTTGCATTATAATGTCGTATCTATCCTGCTTTGTTTGCGCATCTGAAGTTTCCTCAAGCTCTGCGGCTGCAGTTCCCTCTTCCGCAGAATACGTAAATGCGCCAAAATGCTCAAACTTCGCTTCCTTCAAGAACTCGCAAAGCTCTGCGAAGTCCTCTTCGATCTCGCCCGGGAAGCCTACCATAGCGGTTGTTCTTAATACTACACCGGGAACTCTTTCACGAAGCTTTCTTACAGTTTCCTTAATAAGAGCCGTACCCCCGTGTCTATTCATAGCGCGAAGAACCTTATCGGAGATGTGCTGAATCGGAATATCCATATACTTAAGAAGTCTATCGTTTGTACGCATTTCCTCTATAAGCTCATCGGTGATTTTATCGGGGTAGCAATAAAGAAGTCTTATCCACGGAATATTGGTTTCTTTGCATATAGCTCTAACGAGCTTTGCGAGGCTATATTCGCCGTAAATATCAAGTCCGTATCTTGACGTATCCTGCGCTATGAGGTTAAGCTCTTTAACTCCCATAGCTTCGAGGTCTTTTGCTTCCTTTACTATATCCTCTATCGTTCTTGAACGGAACTTACCACGGATAAGGGGTATTGCGCAATACGTGCATTTATTATCGCATCCCTCTGCTATTTTGAGATATGCGGTATGCTCTTCTGTTGTAAGTATTCTGTCACCGCCAAGCTTTGAGGTTTCCTTATCGTCAAACGCGGTGAATTTTTCGCCACGCATCACGGCTTCGCACGCCTCTGCTATTCTTGAAAGACTTCCTACTCCAACGAGCGCGTCAACTTCGGGAAGCTCGCGCATTACTTCATCGCGGTATCTTTCCACAAGGCATCCCGTAGCAATTATATACTTGCATTTTCCCGACGTTTTAAGCTCAGCAAGGTCAAGAATATTTTCTATAGATTCCTGCTTTGCGCTTTCTATAAATCCGCAGGTGTTTATTACTATTATTTCCGCCTCCGCTTCATCGGGCGTAAGCTCAAAGCCCGCATCGTAGAGATTGCGGAGCATTACCTCGGTATCAACGAGATTTTTCGAGCATCCGAGAGATACAAATCCTACCTTTGTCATACGTTTTCCTTACTTTTTATATTCAAAATCGTTCTATTTTAAAATGCTCTGTATTCTCTTACGGAAGGTACTGAAGTAAGCCCTTATCATTATAGTCATAAATACGTCGTAAACGTACATTGCGGCAATAAGCCCTACAACAACTATCTTCTTAAAGAGTTCCATATTGTTTTCAAAGAATGGTATTCCGAGAGTATCGCCGAAGAACGGAATTCCGAGCAATACCTCCGCGGTCAAAATTATAAGCAGTGATGACACTACGAATGCCACGAGCTTTATGGGAATCCAAAGCGGTCTTTTTAGCTTCTCTATATACGCTTTGAGTATAGGGTATATGCCGAAAATCAAAAAATACGTTACCCAAACCAAGCTATGTGTGAAAAACACAAATCCGAGAATAGAAGTTCCAAGCCACACGCCAAAGGCATACTTATCTCCAACCTCTATAAAGACGAACGCCATAAGACAGGAGCACAGAGCGGCAACCGTTAAATCGAGAACCTCTATAAACGCTCCAAGAGCCATAAACAGAACGCCAAGCGCAATACAAACCGCGCTAATCGTTACTTTTTTGGTCTGCTTCATAACTTAACAGCAAGCGATGAGGTCGCCACCCATGCACTCGCAAAGACAGTCAAGACATATAAGGTTTGCGCAACAGTCACAAGCCTCATCACTTGACGTGCGACGGCGGTATCCGCCACCCTGCGCCGAGCCGTAATAGGTACTGCCGTATCCTCTTGCATTGGTATTGAACATTTCCTTTGCTCTCTGATACTCTACGTTCGTAGGGTCCATGTTGCATGCGATTTCAAGCTCACGCATAGCGTCGGAAACGTTATTTCTGCTCATAAGCACAAGGCTCATAAGATAATGCCACTCGCCAACTCTCGCACCAAAGTTCACGTCGAGAAGCTTTCTTTCGGCATCTGCAAAGCGATGGCGGTTGATGTCATTGCGTATATCAGCGTAAAGAGGGTCGGAAGAGCCTGCGCTCGCGCCGCTGTAATTCTGCGAATACGTGCTTCTGCCGTCATATCCGCCGTTACTTCTCATCTCTTGAATTTGGTCGTATGCGCGGTTGATTTCCTGCATCTTTTCATTAGCGAGATCCTTCAAGGGATTGTCCTTATCATAGTTATCGGGATGGTATTTTTTCACAAGGGCGCGATACGCGTTTTTTACTTCCTCATCGCTCGCTCCGCGCGAAACACCGAGAACCTCAAAGGGATCCTTACCATAGTTATTATTCATTTGATTCTGCCTTTCCCTCGCCTTCCGCACCGTCTTTCTTATCAAGAAATTCAATTCGCTTCGGAAGTCCGAGATATATGATATTGTTTATTATGTTTTCTATTATTGCTCTTCTGCCAAACGGCAAAAGATTTACCGCGCCTTCAAGCTTTTTGCATTCAAGAAGAAGCGCACATTTTATTGTTTGGCGGTTTTCGTATGTCAAATCCTTTCCGCCGTAAATTTCAACGTATGGATTATATCTTCCGCGAGCCTTATCCTTTTCGTAATCCTCTGCGGCGTCTGCGGCATATATAAACTTTCCGAGGTGGAATCCGAGAGTATATGTGATGAGCCTATTCTCCTCATCGAGTCCTTCGGAAAATACCGTTCCGAGCAATTCACCGAAAAGCTTTGCGGGCTCGTCAACACTTGCGATTTTTTCGCTTTCAATGCGGTTGATTTCGGAGAGCTTTTCGTGGCATACCTTCGCGATGCTTTTCATATTCGCTCGATTTTTTGCAGAGGCAAATATGGGTCTTAAAATGCTTGTAGCCATTTTCTTAACAAGCTTCTCGTCGCTTATGTCATCTATGATTTTATAATAGGTTAAGATGCCGAAAGCCTTCGCGGTATAATCGGTCGCATCGTTTCGGTTAAGCATAGTTTTCCGTTTTATAGGGTGCGCGATACATCTTTGCTTTTTCGTACCTATTGCCGAATCGGGAACGTAGAGCATTCTGACAAGCGCCAAAAACACACTGTCATAGCTATGAACTACGTTGGAGAGCGCGCCCGTGCATTTTTTCATCGAACGGCAAACACCGCAATATACTGACTTATAAAACTCGTATTCTTTCACCAAAAGCTCCGGGTGATATGGTTTTACGTATCCAAACATGGCGTTCTCCTTTCTTTAATGCTTTTCGCACTATCGTATTAGGGCATAGCTTTTATATAGTATAACATATTTTTTCGCATTTGTGTTAACTTTTATAAAATTTTTTATTATTTTTTATTAATTCTATAAAACATCTTGCTTTTTACTTTAAAAACCGACGGTTTTTGCTTTTTTCTAACATTGGTATTGACATAATATTTTTATCGTGGTATATTGAATTAATGATTTTACAATTTACTTTCGAAAGGAATTCAACCATGTTAAAGACGGCAAAATGGATAACCGCTCCCGTTGATATGGGCGTTAAGGCTTCTACGTTCAAAAAGAAAATATCCACAAAAAAAGCAATTAAAAAAGCCACTCTTTTTGCAACTTCTATGGGAAATTACGCAGCGTATATAGACGGTACGAGGGTTTATGATGCGGTTCTTACCCCGGGATTTACAAGCTATAATAACCGAGTGCTTTGCCAAAAATACGACGTGACAAAAATGATTAAAAACGGCAGTATTGTGGAGATTGGAGTAGGTCAAGGTTGGGCGGTTGGAACTATAGGTTATTCCAACAAAACGCACGTTTTTGCAAAGTTTACTTCACTTATTGCAGAGATTGAGCTTATTTTTGACGATGGAAGCAAGCAGTATATAGGAACTGATGAAACATGGGACGTTTATTCTTCGGTTGTAACATTCACAGATATATACAACGGTGAAACCATAGATCTTACGCTCACCCCGGAGCTTATCGGCAAGGCGAAGCTCTCAGACGTTAAAACCAAGATCAAGCCTCAAAGCGGAGAATGGATAAAGGAGCATGAGCGCATCTGTGCCAAAGAGGTTATTCGTACTCCAAAAGGAGAATTGGTTATTGACTTCGGACAAAATATGACGGGTTACGTCGAGGTGTGCGTTAAAGGTAACCGAGGTGACAAAATAGTTATACATCACGCCGAAGTACTTGATAAAGACGGAAACTTCTATACCGCTAACTTAAGATCGGCTAAAAACGAAATGACTTATATTCTCTCCGGAAATGACGACGTATTTAAGCCGACGTATACCTTCCAGGGATTCAGATACATAAGACTTGACGAGTATCCCTTCGATGAGGTAGATATAAACGCATTTACCGCTATTGCAGTTTATTCGGATATGAAGAGAATAGGACACTTCGCTTCCGGAAACGAGAAAATCAATCAGCTTTACCATAATATTATATGGGGACAGCGCAGCAACTTCCTTGACATTCCCACAGACTGCCCACAACGTGACGAAAGACTCGGCTGGACGGGAGATGCGCAAGTATTTGCAAAGACCGCTTCTATCAACTACGACACCGAAAAATTCTTCATGAAATGGCTTGAGGATATGGCTCTTGAGCAAGGCGCTGAAGGTCATGACGGCGCTGTATTCGGTGTAGTTCCCAACGCCTTTAAAGGATACAATACACGAATCGCGGCTGCTTGGGGTGACGCAGCATGTGTTATACCGTGGGAAATTTATCTTTCGTACGGAAACGAAAAGCTTCTTAAAAAGAACCTTCCCATGATGAAAAAATGGGTAGAATATATGCACGGTGTGGGCCCCGAAGAATATCTTTGGCTCACAGGCTACCATTACGGCGACTGGTTAGCTATGGATGCGGGCGAGGACTCCTACGTTGGCGCAACGTCCTGCGACCTTATCGCCTCTGCTTATTTCGCTTACTCGCTCAGTCTTGTTATTAAAGCCTGCGAGGCACTTGGCGAAGATACCGCTTATTACAACGAGCTTTACAAAAACGTTCGTTGCCGTTTCCGCGAATACTTCATGGAAAACGGTATGCCTAAAGAGGTTTTGCCAAAGACAGAAATAAAGCCCAACGGTAAAGAGAACGACGTAGATGCAATCCATCGCGGAATGACGCAAACTGCAATAACATTAATTTTGAAATTCGGTCTTGCAGACGAAAATGAAAAATCAGCGCTTACCGAAAAACTCGTTTCTATGATAAATGAAAACGGCGGTAAAATGTCCACGGGATTCGTAGGCACACCTTACATACTCCACGCGCTCTCCGAAAACGGCAGAACCGACGTTGCTTATTCCCTTCTCTTTGCAGAGCATAATCCTTCGTGGCTTTACTCGGTTTGCCACGGCGCTACTACCATGTGGGAGCATTGGAACAGCTTAAAGGAAGACGGAAGCTTCTGGAGCCATCATATGAACTCGTTCAATCACTACGCTTACGGCGCGGTGTACGATTGGATATTCGGCGTTGCAATAGGAATCAAGCCGAGCGAGTTTGACGTTGCTTATAAGAGCGTGGACATCGCGCCTCATCCCGACAAGCGCCTTGGCTTCGCAGACGCTTCGATTGACTCAAGAAACGGAAAAGTACGCGTTCATTGGTACTACAAGGAAGACGTTGTATTCTACGAAATAGACGTTCCGAACGGAGTTACGGCAAATCTTACTCTTCCTTCGGGATTCAAGCGTACGCTCACCGGCGGAAGCTATCAGTTTGCGGAATAAGCAGATTGATTCTCCAATAACTAAAAACAGATAAAGCCACTTGCGCTATTTGGGATTTTTTGCGCAAGTGGCTTCGTTTTTAACTATTTTTTGATTGTTATGAAAGGATTACGGAACTTTTTAAAAAATTAATTGCAGAAGAAGTCGGTAGAATCTGCTGCTCCGGGCTTTCTGCCTACGTCAGTATTATCGCATCTTCTGTTTCGAAGCGCGGTAATCGGGTTCTCGGCAATCTCAAAGCGATAGTCGGTTCTGTGGCGGCGAAGATAATTTTCGATTACTCGGTGAGATGGAACAATATCCACGGTTGGATTCGTGATATTTTGGAATCTGAAAAAGTCGGCATCGCGCGGAAGGTTTTCTATTTTTGTGTATTCGTTATCTATTCCTGACGTGTACTGAACGGTATCGGAAAGGATTTGGCGAACATATTCTATATTTTCGTGCAAGGAAATAGGCGCAGGAAATTCTCCGCATTTAATTACCTCTTGCCACTCCTTGCCCTCGTATTTACATAGCAGCTCGCAAGCCTTATGCAAGTGACCTATTTCGGTATAAAGATTATCTTCCCAAAGCTGCTTGATATACATATCACTTTCTGTCATATAGCAAGACCAATACAGATAACACTCGCAATATTCGTGCCATAATAGCATTTCAAGCCAAGTTGCGTTCGGGTCCATTAGCGATTCGTAATGGGTTACGTGCTCTTCCTCGACTAGCGCGATTTCCTCGTAAAGCCTTCTGCCCATTTCCGAACAGGCAAGGTTCGTCACGTTCATATAAAAATTCATCGTCTGTTGCTCTGCGGCAGTGATTATCATCGTATTAAGAACCGTTTGAACGTCTGCGGTTTTTGAATTTATGCATTTTCTTACGTTATCTTTTGGATAACGGTGGTGGGATATTGTAGGTCGGCCGGGCATTATCTCCGTATATCTGCCAACGAGATATTCGGCTGAAACATTTTGCTCAAGCTCAAGAAGATTTGAGTATCTGTATAAATGGTCGAAATCCTCGAGAAGCGCAAAGTCAAGCGCCTTTTTTACCGAACAATCATACTCACGTTTTGCAAGCTCTGCGGTTAAGTCTACCGCTAACTGCTCGTAACCGATAGTATGCTCAAGCGCGCTCTCATTCATAGGCTTAAGCAAGGATATTTTCAACTGCTGTTGCTTTTCAATTTCACGAGTCAGAGCAAGTTCTCTGCGAAGGTCATTGTCATCAACGTGCCTTGCAAACTGATGCGAAAACCAATTCGCTTCAAACTCCGTTCCGTTCATAAGTATAATTCGCGTTTTCGTGTAAGGATCGACGTTTCTTTTGTTATACGACTGCGGATATAGCTCGCACCAATTTTTAAGTGATTTTTCAAGATTTGCGCCACATTCGTTAAATGGATTCATACTTTTTCCCCTTTGATTTTAATTTTGCCATACTGTAACATATTATGACAAAAGCAAAAAAATGTTATACACTTTTCGAAAAAATCGCCATTTTACAAACTTTATTTTACATTTACGCGTGTTTTAATTATTATTGATAGTTTTTTCGAGTTTAAATTTAAGCTTTGCGTAAGTTGTTATTATTATTAAAATTCTATAAACACCCGCAAACATACAAATAGAGAAAACTATTTCAAGAACGAGCCAAAGAGGCAACGTTTGTCTTCCTGCGCGAATGAATGATTCTCTGACTAAAAAAGATGAGACGGCAGCCGATAACAACGGCAAAACAATGGTATCGGTAAGTGAAATCTTGAATTTTATACGCTTAAACAAACGCAAAAGAGACAAGATAAAATTATACGCTTCCATAGCAATAATACACACGGCATAGCCCATAATTCCCATTTTGGGTATTAAAATCCAAACCAAAGCAACCGAAAGAAGCGAGTCGGTTATGTTCACCCACATAGAATAAACATGTTCGCCTATTCCTTTTAAAACAGAGTCCGTGACGTGATCAAGATACATTATCGGTATTACAGGAGCAAGAACGGCTATATATTTCCCTGCATCCGCGGATTTGTATATTACATATCCAAGCTCCTCTGAAAAAATATACAGCACGCAGCTCGAAAGCGTTGCATAGATTAACGTTACCGAAAAAGCGCGTGACGCTATTCGACTCATTGCCGACGTATTCTTTGCAGACGAGCGCTCCGCGAACTCCGGTACGAGCAATCCCGAAAACGATGACAGTGTTACCATGGGATATAATATCATCGGAAGTGCCATACCGTGTAACGTTCCATACGCCGAAAGAGACTCCGAAAGAGTATCTCCGCTTGCGCGGAGCCGTTTTGGAATAAGAATATGTTCGAGTGTTAACAGAGCTTGCCTAATATATGCAGAAATACCGAGAGGTATTGCCATAGATGCCACAGAACGAACATCTGCGCCGCCTTTTGCTCCGTCATTTGATTTTCTTCTATCTATTATAAATTCTATGAATATAACCGCAAATGCGAGTATTTCGGTAATCGTTGTGCCTACGGATAACGCGAATGCGGCTCGTTCCACATTCATAGGCATAGCCCTTATAACGAGCCATACGGTTGCGCACACTTTAAAGGTTTGACCAAGTATTTGCGTTACGGCGTTACACGATACGCGCCTTACGCCGACGAAATACCCCGAAAATACCGAAACAAGCGACAAGGGAATAAGCGAGGGCGCGAGTATTTTCAGAGCAATTTCTGCCCGCGCGTCATTAAGTATTCCACCTGCAATAAAGGATGCTCCAAAAAACAGCGCCATAGTTGCAATAAGACTGAATGCAAGCGAATATAAAACCGCGCCCAAGAGTATTGCGCGAGTATCTTCTTCACGATTTTCACCCTTTGCAGACGCAACAAGGCGCGTAACGGTTAAGCTTATTCCCGAAGTTGCAAACGTTACTGCAAAGCCATATACCGTCATAACTATCGTATATAGTCCCATACCTTCCGCGCCTATTTTTTGCGTTACGAACGCGTTAAAGAAAAGCGCAACTGTACGCATAGCTATGCCGACAGCTGTTAACATTATTCCGTTATAAAAAAATTTCTTCTTATTTTCCATAAAAAATTCCTCTCTTCTAATTTTATGTGAAAAGAGGAGCTTTAATGATTCGTTTTTATATTTAGGCTTGGTGTAGTTTCTATTGAAATAACTGCAATTATTCAATTAGGTATTAATCTTTCCACGCTCGTGGAAAAAGAGTCTAAAAAAGGGGCTGTCTCATTAAGAATTCAATAAAATCAATGCCAAAACGAAGAAAATGCAGCAAGAAATGTAGATTTAGCGAATTCTTAATGAGACAGAACCTCGGGGGCGAACGAATTTAGAGCAGAAATCCTTGGCTGACGA
>JAZRDI010000050.1:0-20398 GCA_045660185.1 Eubacteriales bacterium
TCTCTTTTAAAATCAGTTTCTTCGGTGCTAGTTAATATTCACGGACAGAGCGATACTCACGCGCTCGCTTCGGTTGAAAATCATATATCCATTCTTGATACGTATGCATCGAATAACGAGTTACTTTCGGAATATAGAGATGCATATAATGAATACGAGAGCATTTGCAAGGAAATACGCTCTATATCCGAGAAAGAAAGCGAGCGCGCTCGATATACGGAAATGCTCGAATATCAAATTAAGGATATAGACTCACTTGAGCTTCACGACGGCGAAGAAGAGGAGCTTATTGATAAAAAGCTAAAAATAAAGAACAGCGAAAGAATAACAAAGCAATCGGCATTTGCATACAAAGCGTTGAAGGGAAGTGAGAAGGGAAGTATATCCTTCTTGCTTGACAGAACATCTACCGCGCTTGCCTCTATATCAGACGTTATTCCCGCGTTTTCCGAATATTCAGAGCGCCTTCGTGATATTCTCTATCAAATAGACGATATCGCCGAAGAGGTTTACGCTACTCTTGAGGATACTGAGGAAGATCCAACCGAAAAGCTTAATACCATAGAATCGAGACTTGATAAAATATCGAAAATCAAGCGTAAATACGGCTTAACCATTAAAGAAGTGCTCGAATTCCGCGAAAAATCTTTTGCGGAACTTGAAAAGCTCAAAAATTCAGAGGACGTTTTAAAAGATTTGAATATCAAAGCCGAAAAGGCGTATGAGAAGGCGCTTTCAATTGCAAACGCACTCGACGAAAGACGAAGAGAAAGCGCAAAGAAACTCGAAAAAGCAGTTTGCGACACTCTCGAATTTCTTGATATGCCGAAGGTTACCTTCATCATAGATATTAAGGAAACATATGACAACGGAAGGAAAAAGCTCTACAAAAACGGAGCTAATACCGTTGAATTTTTAATCAGCGCAAACAAGGGTATGGATGCGAAGCCTCTTTCGAAAATTGCATCGGGCGGTGAGCTTGCAAGAATTATGCTTGCGCTTAAGAGCGTAATTGCCGATAAAGACGGTGTTATGACTATCGTATTTGATGAAATCGATGCCGGTGTCTCGGGCAAAACTGCGCGTAAGATAGGCATTAAAATGCAATCGCTTGCAAATAGTACGCAGTTGTTCTGCGTCACACACAGTGCGCAAATAGCATCTCTTGCCGATTCTCACTATTTGATAAATAAATCTGACAAATCGGGTATTACCGAAACCTCTGTAAATCTTCTTGATTTTGAAGGAAGAGTTTTGGAGCTTTCGAGAATACTTGGAGGAATCAACGTTACCGAGGCTCAAAGAGCAGCGGCAGTTGACATGCTAAAGGAACGGGAAATTTATAAAAACAACTAAAGGATTTATGAATTGACTATTTCCGATTATTTTGAAAAACACAAAATTGAATTTAAAAGCGACATTTCTACAAGCAATCTATCATCTATAAACGTTGGAGGTAAAGCGAAATTCATTGTTTATCCCAAAAACGCCGACGAGATGATTATGGCTTTAAGGTTATGCAAGGCTTTTTCCGAAAAATACAAAATAATAGGCGGTTGCACGAATACGTTTTTTAGCGATTTTGGCTTTGACGGCATCATAATAAGTACTAAAATGCTATCTGAAATTGAATTTTGCAATGAAAGCGCTTATTTTTACGCCGGAGTACCGCTTGTATCCTTATTAAGAAAAGGGGCGGATTTAGGAATAGATTTTTCTACGGATTTATTTGGTATTCCCGGAAGTGTCGGTGGCGCTATAAGAAACAACGCGGGTGCTTATTCTTCATCAATTTCAGATTGCTTTGATTTTGGATTTTTTTATGATTTAGATAGCGAAAAAACTATAAGGTTAGATTGCAACGAGCTTTCGTTTTCATATAGAAACTCAATTCTTCAAAGTCAAAGCCTCGTTTTTCTCAACGGAAGATTTAAAGGAAAAGCACGAGATAAGAGCGAAATTAACGAAGATTTTAAGAAGGTCATTAACAAGCGCAAGGCATCACAACCTTCAGCTCCAAGCCTTGGTAGTTTCTTCAAGCGTAACGGTGATGTAATACCGTCTCTATTGATAGACAAAGCAGGTCTTAAGGGGATGCGCGTTGGTGGTGCTGCGGTAAGCGAAAAGCACGCAGGCTTCATCGTTAACGTAGGTAACGCTACCGCATCCGACGTAAACGTCTTGGCAAAAAACATCGAAGATGAAATTTTAAAGAAGTATCATTTAGCCTTAATAAGAGAAGCCGAATACGTAACATAACGGTCAAAAATATACAGGAGGAGAAAAGTATGTCTTTTTCTTATGGCGTTAAAGAAACAATAATGCAAACTAAATACAAAAACTCCTGCTGTAGGCGCGCTTTGTTTCAAGGTGTTCTATCATCAAAGGGATACGTCGAGGAAGTATCAAGGATTTGCATCAATCTTGAAAACACGGATATGACGGATTTTGTCGGCGGACTGATAAAGGAATTTTTTGGTCAAAGCATAACCGTTTCATCACTCCCAAGTGGTGGAAGAGGAAAAAGGCTTATGTTTTCAGGAAAATCTCAAGCTGCGTTTTTAAACTCATTGGAAACTCAAAGCACCCTTTATATTCCAAAGTGCTCAAGCTGCGCATCTGCGTTTTTGAAGGGCGTATTTTTCGCTTGCGGAAGAGTTTCAGACCCGGATAAGCAATTCTGCCTTGAATTTTCGTTAGGAAAACGCAGAGAATTGTTCTATGATACTTTTGATTCGTTCGGTTTCGAATTAAAATCGGCAAACCGCAGAAACGAGTGCATCTTATATACAAAGAATAGCGCTACAATCGAAGATTTCTTCGCTACCGCTGATTTAAATGACGTAGCCTATACGTTCATGAACAAAAAAATCGAAAACGAATTTATGAATAACGCAAACAGATTGCGTAATTTTGACACGGTTAACATCTCAAAGGCTGTTGAGGCTGCTAACCCTCAATACGTGTTAATTAAAAAGCTCGTTGATAACAACTTACTCGGCTTTCTGCCCGATGAGCTTCACGAGACCGCAAAAATGCGACTTAACAACCCCGATATGTCGCTGAACCAATTGGCGATACATTCGATACCGCCGATTTCAAAATCAGGAATTACACACAGAATGACAAAAATAATGAAGCTCGGCAAAGAGCTTATTGCAAAATATAATCTTTAAGAAAGGAGGCTGTTATGGGATTCGTACATTTGCATTTGCACACCGAATATAGCTTACTCGACGGAGCTGCGAGAATAAACAGACTTGCAGAGAAAGCAAAAGCTGACGGACAAACCGCCGTTGCTATCACAGATCACGGGGTTATGTACGGCGCTGTCGAATTTTACGATGAAATGAAGAAAAACGGCATCAAGCCGATTATCGGATGCGAGGTTTACGTTGCCCCTAAAAGCCGACTTGATAAAAACGGAAAAACCGATTCGTCGGGAAATCACCTTATTTTGCTCTGTAAAAACGAAATAGGATATAAAAACCTTTGCTATATGGTTTCCGAAAGTTTTGTAAACGGCTTTTATATGAAACCGAGAATTGATATGGAGCTTATACGCGAGCATCACGAGGGACTTATTGCTTTGTCCGCGTGTCTTGCGGGAAAGATTCCTCAATTGATTCTTTCGGGAAGTATGCCGGAGGCGGAGAAATACGCGCTTGAAATGAAGGAAATTTTCGGTGATGATTTCTATCTTGAAATTCAAAATCACGGAATGGACGATCAGCTAAAGGTTGCGTTTGGAATTAAGCTCATAAGCGAAAAATGCGGAATCCCGATGGTCGCAACGAATGACGTTCACTACGTTGACAGAAACGATGCAGATACCCAAGCGACGCTTATCTGCATACAAACCAACAACTGCATAACCGATGGCAGACCGTTTGGTTTTGAAAGCAATGAATTTTACTTTAAAACCGAAAAAGAGATGAGAGCGTTGTTTTCGCAATACGAGGGCGCGATTGATAACACGGTAAAGATTGCAGAAAAATGCAATTTCGATTTTGATTTCGATAAGCTTCATTTGCCCGATTTCAAATCCGAAAAAGGCAAAACGCATAAAGAAACTCTTCGCGAAAACGCTTATCTCGGTTTTAAAGCGCACGAAAATAACGGAAGATTCAATTTCATAAAGTACAAAAGAGAAGAATATCTTGAGCGTATAGACTATGAGCTTTCAGTCATAGATACTATGGGATTTAATGCGTACTATTTGATAGTAAGCGATTTCGTTGCATACGCTAAAAGAAACGATATACCGGTAGGTCCCGGAAGAGGCTCGGGCGCGGGAAGCCTGGTTGCCTTCTGCGTAGGAATAACCGACGTAGACCCTATGGAATTCGACCTGCTCTTCGAAAGATTTTTAAATCCCGAACGAGTATCAATGCCCGATTTTGATATAGATTTTTGCTACAACAGACGAGAAGAGGTTATAGACTACGTTAAACGCAAGTACGGTGATGATAAAGTTGCTCAAATTGCAACATTCGGTACGCTTGCCGCTCGTGCAGCGGTAAGAGACGTAGGACGAGCCCTCGGAATGCCATACGCGAGCGTAGATGCCGTAGCGAAGCTTATTCCTCGTGAAATTAATATAACCATTGAGGATGCTCTTCGTTCCAAGGAACTAAAAGCACTTTACGATAGCGACTCCGACGTAAGAAGGCTTATCAATATCAGTAAAAGTCTTGAAGGAATGCCTCGACACGCTTCAACTCACGCGGCGGGAGTGGTTATCACCGAAAAGCCTACCTACGAATATGTTCCGCTTTCTTACAGCGGTACGGGCGTTGTTACGCAGTTTGATATGAATACGGATGCAAGACTCGGACTCGTCAAGTTTGATTTTCTTGGATTGAGATACATTACCGTGCTTCATGATGCGGAAATGAAAATCAGAAAGACGAACCCGACGTTTTCGCTTTCAAAAATTCCTTTTGACGATAAAAAGACGTTTTCACTTCTTTGCGATGCAAAAACAAACGGAGTATTCCAGCTTGAATCCGGCGGAATGAAGCAGGTTTTATCAAAGCTTATGCCATCGTCGCTTGAAGACGTTATAGCGGTAATCGCGCTATATAGACCAGGTCCTATGGATTCGATAGATTCGTTCATAGCGCGAAAGCACGGCAAAGAGGAGATAACCTACGCAATTCCCGAGTTAAGCCAAATTCTTGACGTTACTTACGGTTGCATCGTTTACCAAGAGCAGGTAATGCAAATATGCCGACTTCTTGCGGGATATTCATACGCAAGAGCGGATATAGTTCGCAGAGCAATGTCGAAGAAAAAGACCGACGCGATGAACGCCGAGCGCGAAAGCTTCATCAACGGATGCGTTGAAAGAGGAATTAACGAATCTTCAGCGAACAAAATCTTTGACGATATGGTAGGCTTTGCAAAATACGCGTTTAACAAAAGCCACGCAACGGCTTACGGCGTAATATCATATCAAACGGCATATCTCAAAGCGCATTATCCGGCGGAATACTTTGCGGCGTTACTTTCAAGCGTGCTTGACAACCAATCAAAGCTTCGCGAGTATATCGCCGATGCATCAAAGCTCGGAATTAAGGTTCTTCCGCCAGACGTTAATGAAAGCGCGTCGGACTTCTCGGTAAGTGACGGAGCTATAAGATTCGGACTTCTTGCGATAAAGAACGTAGGCAGAAATTTCACCGAGGCTATAGTTAGGGAACGCGCAAGAGGCAACTACAAGAGCTTCGACGATTTCGTTTCAAGACTTGCCGAAAGCGATATAAACAAGCGAACGCTCGAATCGTTCATCAAATGCGGTGTTTACGATTCGCTTGGAGTTACGAGAAGTGCCTTGCTTTCCGCATACGAGGATATACTCGAATCGGAGCAGGAAAAACGCAGAAACAACGTATCCGGTCAAATGGATATGTTTTCGATGGCGTTCGGTGCTCCCGCTGAAAGTAAAAAAAGCGGCTATCAGTATCCCGATACCCAGGAATTTTCTTTAAAAGAGCTTTTGCTGCTTGAAAAAGAAAGCTCGGGAATGTACTTCTCAGGTCATATCATTGACGATTATTCAGAGCACATCAATACACTGACGCTTAACAGCATTTCGGATATAGCCAACGCTTCAGCTGACGATAGAGAGCTTAAAGAAAAGTATTATGATTCCGCGAAGGTTCGCGTCGCCGGTATAATTACGGCAAAAAGAACAAAAACTCTCAAAAATGGGGATGTTATGGCATTTATAACACTCGAGGACAGGCTTGGCGAGATCGACGTTATAGTTTTTGCAAAAAAATACGCGTCGGTTGCCAACGAATTGAGTGAAGAAAACGCCGTAATCATAGACGGAAAAGTCAGCGAAGAGGACGGTGAGCCAAACAAAATCATTTTATCGAACATACAGCCGCTCTACAGCAACTCCGCATTTAAAAAGACCGCGGTTACAACGGAAGAGAAAAAAGAAGCAAACATCGAGCAGAAGGCGGAAAACACAAAAATATACATTAAGCTTGAACGAATTGACGAAAGCAAGCTTACTCCGCTTTACCGACTTTCAAATCTTAATCCCGGAAAATCGGCAGTTATACTTTTCGACGCATCGCAAAACAAGTACGTTGCCGCCAAACACATCACCTTGAGCGCCCGGGATAATGTAATCGAAAGATTAAAGAGCGCATACGGAAATAATAACGTTGTCGTAAAATAAAAGTTAATTTACATTTTCTGTTATTGACAGAGCAATTAAATAGTTGTATAATAGCATATGATTTAAATACTATAGAGAGGAAATTAAAAAATGACAGTACTTGATTTGATTTTACCTATTATAATTGTAATAGGTTTGCTTTTAGGATATAAAAAAGGCTTTTTCGCAACGGTAACGAAGCCTCTTAAGCTTGTCTTCGCATTGTGCCTCACCATACTTCTTGCTGCTCCTATTATTAATACGTGGACAAGAGATTTCTTTACAGGAAAGGTTGAGGGGTATATATTCTCCTCGATAATGGAAAGCTGTCCCGATATTACCGCAGAATCCGCATCGGAGTCTTTGCCCGCGCTTTTAGAGTTTATGGTAAGAGTCTTCGATATTGAATTCACAACGATAGAACAAGCGGGCAGCGCAGAGGCTGTTATAGCTGCAATTTCCAAGGAAATGGCGTTACCGATAGGTAATCTTATCGCGGTTATCGTAACTTACGTAGCCTTATTCTTCGTTTCGATGATACTCACGAAAATAGTTTTGGCAATACTTAATAAGCTTGTTAAAAAAGGTTTACTCGGTCGAATCAACAAGTTCCTTGGCTTGATATTCGGCGGAATGCTCGGAATTATCGCTGCTTGCATAATTTCAAGCATAGCGTATAAAATATCCCCCGAATTTGCAGACGGTGCAGTTTCGAATTTCTTCAGAGAGTTTAATCCGTTTGCAATTCTTATGAAATTTTAAATAAAAGTATTAGGTGTAACAAATGAATTTACCAATGTGTGCCAGGTGCAAAAAAAGACCCGCGGCAGTATTTATAACAAAAAACGAAAACGGAAAAACAACAAACGAGGGGCTTTGCTTCGTTTGCGCTCACGAGTTGGGCATCAAGCCTCTTGATAATATGCTCAAGCAGATGGGAATGTCAGAGGAAACTATAGAATCTATGTCCGGTGAGCTTGAAGAAGCTATGGCGGAAGTATCCGAAAATATGCTTGACGTTCCCTCGCAGGACGATGGCGGCGCTCCCGCTATAGATTTTAACAAATTCTTCTCCGGACTTGGATTTGGTCCGCAAAATCCCGCAATGAATAACAAAGAACCTAAAAAGGAAAAGGGAAAAAAGGAAAACGTACCCAAGGAAAAGGAACGTAAATTCCTTAATATGTACTGCACATCGCTTACTCAAAAGGCATCAGAAGGCAGAATTGACAGAATCGTTGGCAGAGACAGAGAGCTTGACCGGGTTATTCAAATACTCTGCAGAAGACAGAAGAACAATCCTTGCCTTATAGGCGAGCCCGGTGTAGGAAAAACTGCTATAGCCGAAGCTTTGGCTCAAAAGATAATAGATAAAGCCGTTCCCGAAAAGCTCGTTGATTCTGAGGTATGGCTTCTCGATCTTACTGCTCTTGTTGCGGGAACGCAGTTTAGAGGTCAGTTTGAATCGAGAATTCTTGGTCTTATAAAAGAAGTTAAAACCGCAGGCAACATAATTCTTGTTATCGACGAGGTTCACAATATCGTCGGTGCGGGCGATTCCGAGGGCAGCATGAGTGCTGCAAATATGCTTAAGCCTGCGCTTTCACGCGGAGAGATTCAGGTTATAGGCGCAACCACGCTTAAGGAGTACAGAAAGCACATCGAAAAGGATAGCGCGCTTGAGAGAAGATTCCAGCCCGTTATGGTAAACGAGCCGTCTATTGACGAAACCGTTGAAGTTATAAAGGGAATCAAGGGCTACTACGAATCCTACCACGGAATAGGAATAACCAACGAGGTCGCAAGAGCTGCGGTAATTCTTTCGGAGCGTTATATAACCGATAGATTCTTACCCGATAAAGCTATCGACCTTATAGACGAAGCGGCTTCACGCGCGGCTTTGTCTTCACCCGAAATTAACGAAAACAACCGCAATCTTAAAACCATTACCGAGCTTAACAACAAAAAGGCAGAGCTTGAAGCTTTGCTTGAAAAGCCCGAGGGGCAAACCGAAGATAATTATAAAAACCTCGCGGATATTAAGGTGCAGCTTTTAAGACTCGAAGAAAGACAGAAGGCGCTTTCCGAAATCATTTCGGGACTTAAACTCTCTATAAATGATCTTGCGAACGTTGTTGAAATATGGACGGGTATTCCCGCATCCGATATTAAAGAGGGCGAAATGGGCGAGCTTATCGGATTAAAAGAACGCATTTCGTCGCAGCTTATCGGTCAGGAAGAAGCTGTAGATGCGGTAGTTCGCGCGGTTAAGAGAAAGAGAACGGGAATATCCTATAGAAGAAATCCCGTTTCGATGATATTTGCAGGACCTACGGGAGTCGGTAAAACCGAGCTCGTTAAGGTTCTTTCAACCGAGCTTTTCAAGCAACCCGAAGCGCTTATAAGACTCGATATGTCTGAATTTATGGAGAAATTCGCAGTTTCACGAATCATAGGAGCGCCTCCCGGATACGTTGGATATGACGAAGCGGGACAGCTTACGGAAAAAATCAGACGCCGTCCTTATTCTGTAGTTCTTTTCGACGAAATCGAAAAGGCTCACCCTGACGTTTTGAATATTCTTTTGCAGATCCTCGATGACGGAAAGATTACCGATGCGCAGGGAAGAGTCGTTAATTTCGAAAACACAATAATTATTATGACCACAAATGCGGGAAGCGAGAAGGCTTCTTCGATTTCGGGCTTCTCCGAAAAGCGAGAGGTTATCGCAAAGGAAAAGACTGAAAAAGCACTCTTCGCGTTCTTGCGCCCGGAATTTATAAACAGAATTGATGAAATAATAACCTTCAATCATCTTACGAAAGAAAACTTCGAAGAGATTGCGAAAATTATGCTCTCAAAGCTTGCATCAGCGATGGATGACAAGGGAATACGTTTTACTTATTCCGACGCGCTTCTTTCGCATATAGCCGATAAGTCGTTCTCCGAAAAATTCGGCGCACGTAATATGAGAAGATTTATCGAGCGCAACGTTGAAGATCTTATCGCCAATACGATAGTTGAGAAATATCCCGAAAAGATTATTGGAATATATATCGACGTCGAGGGCGATAAGATAATTGCAAAGACAATATAATAGTATTTTTCAAAAAACAGGAGATAAAAAATGGCAGAATGTAATCACGATTGTTCCAATTGCTCGAGTAAATGCTCAAAAGAGTCATTTCTTGAGCCCGGCAACAAAGCAAGTAACGTAAAAAGAGTTATAGGTGTCGTCAGCGGAAAGGGCGGAGTTGGTAAATCTCTCGTAACTTCTATGATGGCGGTTACTATGAAGCGCAGAGGATATAAGACCGCAATTCTCGACGCGGATATTACAGGACCTTCCATCCCAAAGTCCTTCGGTCTTAAATGCGGATGCATTGAGGGCTCGGAGCTTGGTATGTTCCCTGCAATTACAAAAACGGGAATTGAGGTTATGAGCTTAAACCTTCTCGTTGAAGAGGAAACCAAGCCGGTGGTATGGCGCGGTCCGGTTATCGCGGGAACCGTTAAGCAGTTCTGGAATGAGGTAGTTTGGAACGAGGTAGACTTTATGTTCGTAGATATGCCTCCCGGAACGGGCGACGTTCCGCTTACCGTTTTCCAGAGTCTTCCTCTTGACGGAATCATTATAGTAACAAGCCCCCAGGAGCTTGTATCCATGATAGTTGAAAAAGCTGTAAATATGGCATCGCTTATGGATATTCCGGTTCTTGGATTGGTTGAGAATTACAGCTACATCGTATGCCCCGATTGCGGCAAGGTTATCCGTCCTTACGGTGAAAGCAAAATAGACACCCTTGCAACAAATTACGGCACGGAAGTACTTGCAAAGCTCCCGATAGATACCGATCTCGCTAACCAGTGCGACAAGGGTCTTATTGAGCTTTTTGAAGGCGATTACATGGAGCGCGCCGCAGATATAATCGAGAAAAAGCTTGTAAAGTGATTTGCTTTTCAATAGCTTTACGTAAATCTTCAATACGATTATATTATAAACTTTTAATACAATCTATTTTAAAAACGTTCAATACCTTCAGGAGCGAGGCAAAAGCCTCGCTCCTTGAATTTTTCTGCTAACCTTTTAGAAATAACGGCTCTTTGTCAATAGTTGGGGTGAAAAGATTAACTTAATAATAATATTATTAGGAAATATTAAAGAAGTAACCATAACTTGACAAAAGCTTACCAATTGTGCTAAACTAAATACAAATCATAAATCCGTGTTAAAAATGTAAATCTCGCATTAAACATTGAGGAGAAAAAATATGAAAAAGATTTTATGTTTAATTTTGATTACTTGCACTTTATGCTTTAATATGGTGTCTTGCGCAAAACGCGACGAGCGACAATATGCTCAAAATTTAAATAAAGCGATAGAAACTGAAGATTTTGAGGCTGTAAGGCAGATTATCGCAGAATGCCCCGATTCTGTTAATACTTATCCTACGATAGCTCCCGGTTGGTGGCAGGCCGAAATGTTGATGACTACTATATATTATCCATTATCAGAAGCTTGTAAAAGCGGTAATTTAGAAATGGTTAAATTACTCGTAGAAAGCGGAGCTGATGTGAATAGTCACAATCCGGATTGGTATGTAGTGACTCCTTTACACGTAACATTGTTGTTTGGCAAAGGCGAGTGGTACGAAATAGTTATGTACCTGATAGATAACGGAGCATCGATTGATTATACCTACAACAAAGCATCGAAAAAAGGCGCTATGCTTATAGACATTATTGAAGACTTTCGCAAAGAATCAGAAGAGGATAAAGAAAATTTAGACAAGCTGTTCGCTTATGTATTAGAAAATTGCGATAAAACAAATGTAGATTGGCCTCAAGTTCTATTTAAAGCGGTAATGTGGTCTAGACACAATATGACACGAATGCTTATAGAAGGCGGATATTGTGATGTTAATGAACTTTACTCTGGTCAAACTCCATTAATGTATGCAATCAGTAGATCTGATGCAAAGATGGTTAAATATCTTTTAGACAACGGAGCGGATATAACTGCTGTTGATGAAGATGGAAAAACTGTTTTTGACTATGTCGCAGAATGCGAAGATGAAGAAATAAAAGCCCTTTTCGAATGAGAGGAGAAAAAATAAAATGAAAAAGTTAACTTGTTTTATTTTGGTTGTTGCTTTTGTTTGTGTTGGTTTTACTTCTTGCAAAAAACATACAGTTACAGGAGAAAACTCGTACATAACAGAGGGGTTTAGCTCACAAACAGTTCGCGGTATAGAAAATTTTGATGAATGCCACGACTCCATTGCTCTAACCTGCTCACTTTTCCCGGAAGGCTTTTTGGAAAATTATAATTATATTGACGGTGATTTTTACTATCATTCAAGATTTACTATTTTTAGTAAAGAAAAATCTATAGATAAAACCCTTATGTATTTGGTTTATGATGATGAAACGTATTTGGAAGCAAAAGAGTATTTATTATCTTTAGATTCATTTTATGCGTTTGATTTTGAAAATCCATATTACTTGAATGATTATATATTCTATGATGATTTAGATAGATTGAATTCTTGTATAGAAGAAGGGCGCGATTATTCCGTAAATATGGTAAAGTTTCCCGGGCATTACAATATGGTTGGGTTTAACGATAGCAAAAACACTATTGTGGCTTTCTCTGCGTACACTTTGGTGCTCATTCATTCTTTTCCGGAACATGTTCAAGAGTATTACGGAGAATGGTTCAGCTTTTCGTGACTTCTGTAGCGTTAAATATCTTATAGTTTTGGGGTATTATATGAAATTAAGCAAACTGTTTCTTTATATCATTTTAATATTCACTTTTGTTTCTATGGGCGCGTGTTTTGCTTATTTCGGCATTGCTGACAAAGAGTATAGCTTTATCGTTCCAAGCGTCATAGGCTTTATATTTGCAACAATCTTCTTGTGTTTACTGATTGAAGAAGCTTTCATCGGTCGCAAGGAATACTCATTTGATGCCGATAAAATCTTTATTAAGAGAAAAGGCAAAACAATTGATGTAATCAAAAAAGAAACCATCGAAGAGCTCGTACTTGTGTACGATTGCATTAAAGATACTTTACATCATTTGATCTTTAAATGCAACTCGAAAAAACACCGTATTGTTATTAGCAAAGCGAGCGAAAAAAATGTATATGAATTTATTAAAGATTTGAAATACAAAAAAGGAAAAACTGTCGGTTATATTTAATTTCCGATCAGACCATTCCTATGTTAAAAACAGGAGATTGAAATGATAAAATTCATTCGCAAATCTACATCATTCTTTTTGTTAATTGCTCTTATAATAAATTTAGCATCTTGTGTTAGATGGGGACCTTCGTTTAAATATGAGAGAATGAAAAAGCAGGGATATTATCCCGATACATCAGATTTTCCCGATACAAAATGGGTATGCCGCGAAGTTGATATGTATTTTTATATGTTTGACTATAGCGAATCTACAATATTGGGTGAATATACCGTTGGTGATAAAAAATATCGTGTTGTGATAAATATTTGGTTGAGTGATATGTCTTTCGATTTTTACAGCGGAACAAATATCACCGATTCAACCGATGAAATGGGTCAAAAAACAGGCTATGTATATTGCGAGAGAGAAGAAGCCGGATTTTTGGCTACCGATTACATTTACGAAAACGAGTTAATCACTTGTAAAATCAGAAACTCTGACAATAATATATGGAATTACGAAGGAGATTCAATAACTTTCGAAAAAGCAAGTACGATAGCCATGAATCCAATCTCTAAATGGTATTGCGAAGCGCTTGATATGTATCTTACAAAATACGATGACGTTTATTACAAAGGTGAGATTGTTGCTGATAATATCGTGAATTATGTACACGCCATTGAAATAGGCAACAGTAGATACTATAAGCTTTCTATAGAGAATGCTAAAATAAACAACTTGAAAGAAAAAACGGTTTCTCCTTTTGTAAACATGTTTTTTGAACAAGGAGAAAATATAATCATTGCAACAGTAGCAGAGGAATGTACTACTAATCGTTTGGCGTATGAATACTGGAAAACTGATGAAACAAATTTCGAGTTTGTAGAACAACCACTTTATAAAAGTGAATAACATCTTGACGTAGAGGCTTTATGGGCATTAAGGTATTATTTGTTTTAATTTCATATCTCATTACTTTTGTATGTATTTGGGCGATTTATAACTTCAAGCCCAAAAAATATTCTTTAATAAAATCGGTTTTTATTTCTGCATTTTTCTATTCATTAAGCGCCATAGTTGATTTTGCGCTATTTCTAATAATAGTTATTGCTTTCTTGCCGCAAGGTGATTACGGTACCGGAATTGAACTGCTTGTTGCATTTATTAACTGTATAATATTCATTCCTATTTACGTTATTTTAGGAAGAAAAACATATAGGAAATTCAAAGATATTTATCCGCAAAGAACCGATATTAAAGCTTTTAAAAGTTTATGGAAAACGGTGATTGTGAAAGCGGTTTTCCTCATAGCCGCAACCATTTGGATAGTTGAAGTTGTTTGATTTTTTCTAAAAGTTTCTAACTTAAGATACATAAATATAAAGTTTTCTCCGCAGTTGTTTGGGAACGTTCAACTGCGGAGCTTTATTTATGCTTCGAATCGAGAAAAATTATATTTTAAGCAAGTTATTGCGACAAATATTGCGCGGTTTGGGTGATAAAATGTATTTAAATACATAACGGAGTTAATATTTTGAAAACCTTATATATAGACGTATATTTTTTGATTAATTTTACGGTGGATTTATTATCTCTTTATTTTGGGGCGTTGTTTGCGAAGGTTAAGAGCAGCGCAAGAAGATTGACGGTTGCTTCGTTTATAAGCGCGGCGTTTGCTTGTTTTGTGGTTTTAAGCGATTTGGAAGGCGTTTTTTACGCTATTGTGCTTATCGCAAACGCGGTTTCGGTAACGTGCGTGTTCTGCGGAAAAATCAGTTCGTTACGAAAGGTGAAATTGTTCGTTGCGTGTTTGATTTTCGAAACTCTTATAGGCGGATTTGTGACTTTTATATACGGATTCCTTGATAAGCGGTTTTATCCGATTTTTAATGAAGGCGATATAGGAGCAGAAAATAAAAAATTAATACTTCTCGCACTGATGATAATGATTGCATACGGAATTTTACGCTTGCTTCTTATAATTTTCTCGTCATCGTCAAGCGAAGAAAACGCGAAGCTTGAAATATGTATTCTCGGCAAAGAGAAATGCGTTGAAGCTTTGGTTGACAGTGGCAATTTATTGTCCGACCCGATGGACTCTTCACCCGTTATAGTTGTGAAGCGAAGGGCTATTTTAGATTTGATTGGAACTAAAAACATAACGGAAGACGAAAGATTTAAGACTAAAATCCGAATAATACCCGCAAAAACAATAGTCGGTGAACGGCTGTTTATGGGTATTAAAAGCGATTTTATAAAGCTTGCAGACAGAAATTTAAAATTTGAAAATACCGTTATTGCCATTGATGAAGAGGAGGGAACGTTCGGGGGATACTCGGCGCTGTTGCCGTCGTACTTCTTGGATAAGAATTGAAATGAACATTTTTTTAAAATTAAAAGCGTTACTGCATAAGCTTTTTGGAAAAAACGCAGTCTATTATGTAAACGGAAGTGAAACTCTTCCGCCGCCGCTTCCAACCGAGGAAGAGGAACGAATGATTTTAAATATAAGCGAGGATTGGGCACGCCAGGCACTAATTGAGCATAACTTAAGGCTCGTTGTTTATATAGCGAAGCGATTTGAAAATACGGGTGTTGGAATAGAAGAGCTTATTTCTATCGGCACTGTTGGGCTTATAAAAGCGGTTTCGACGTATAATAGTGAGAAAAACATCAAAATAGCCACCTACGCTTCGCGTTGCATTGAAAACGAAATACTTATGTTTATAAGAAAAAGCTCTCAAAGAAAAAAAGAAATATCCATCGATGAACCGTTAAGCGTTGATTATGACGGTAACGAGCTTTTGCTTTCGGATATACTCGGCAGTGATCCCGATTCGGTTTCACGCGCGATGGAAGAGGACGAGGAAAGACGGATATTAAGAAGCGCTGTTATGGATCTTTGCGAAAGGGAACGAGTAATAATCGAAATGAGATTTGGGCTTTTTGGCAAAAAAGAGCTTACGCAAAAGGAAGTTGCCGATGAGCTTGGCATTTCCCAGAGTTATATTTCGAGGCTTGAGAAGAAAATTATGCACAGATTACGTAAAAAAATCGAGGAAAAGATATAATTTTTAAATAGATTTAAGAATTTTATCATTTTTTTTGAAAAAGGTATTGCAAATCTACGAATTATGTGATATACTTATTGAGTATTAAAATGAATAACTATGTAAAGAGGTGTTAAAATGAAGGCAGGAATACATCCCGAATGCAAAGAAGCTACCA
Source organism: Eubacteriales bacterium (assembly GCA_045660185.1). Taxonomy (GTDB): domain Bacteria; phylum Bacillota; class Clostridia; order Oscillospirales; family CAG-272; genus UBA1740. Next base: position 16,095 of record JAZRDI010000050.1, read on the forward strand.
TCAAATGTGCTTGCGGAGAAGTTGTTAAGACTCATTCTGTAAAGGGTGATCTCAACGTTGAAATTTGCTCCAAGTGCCATCCTTTCTATACAGGTAAGCAGAAATTTGTAGATGCAGGTGGACGCGTTGATAAGTTCAAGAAGCGTCTTGCAATGACCAAGTGATCATTGCCGAAAGAGTGTGGGTAGTCACGTTGATCGTCCACACTCTTTTTTCATTATTTCGTAGGAGGTTGTTATGGAAGAAAATTCGATAAAGCAAGCAGTTCTCGTTTCGGTTGTCAGAAGCACTTCCGAGGTTGAGGAAGCAGAGAGAAGCCTTGATGAACTTGAAAGACTTCTTGAAACCGCGGGCGGTGAATCTATAGCGAGAGTTATACAGGTCAAGCCAACGTTTGATCCGAGAACGATTATAGGCAGCGGAAAGGTCATCGAAATTAAAGAGCTTGCCGAAGCAAACGGCGCAGAGCTTGTTATTTTCGATTTCGAGCTTTCTCCTATGCAGATAAGAAACCTCGAAGACGATATAGGTGTTGACGTTATTGACAGAAGCATGCTTATTCTCGATATTTTTGCGCTTCATGCTACGTCGGGCGAAGGAAAGCTTCAAGTCGAACTTGCTCAGCTTAAATATACCGCGCCGCGTCTTGTAGGTAAAGGCGCAAAACTTTCACGTCAGGGCGGCGGAATAGGTACGAGAGGCCCCGGTGAAACACAGCTTGAAAGCGACAGACGTCATCTTCATACAAAAATCGCAGCTCTCGAAGCAAGACTTCGCGAGCTTGAGCATAACAGAAACGTTATGCGCGTTCAAAGAGATAAAAGCGGTCTTACAAAAATTGCGGTAGTTGGATATACAAACGCAGGAAAATCAACCCTCTTGAACAGATTGACCGGTGCTTCGGTTCTCGCAGAGGACAAGCTTTTCGCAACTCTCGACCCAACCACGAGAAAGCTTCTTCTTCCTTGCGGTGAAACGGTTCTTTTGACCGATACCGTAGGATTTATAAGAAAGCTCCCTCACCACCTTGTAGAAGCGTTTAAATCAACGCTTGACGAGGTTAAATACGCAGACGTTCTTATGATTGTATCGGATATTACCGACTCCGAGGTCGGAGAGCATCTTGATGTTACAGAGGGAATCATAACCGAGCTTTCCGCAGAAGCAAAGCCGCGTATTTATGTTTACAACAAATGCGATAAACCCGGCGAAACCTATTATACAGTGCCTCAAGATAATACCGTTATAATATCCGCTAAAGAAGGTAAGGGAATTGACAAGCTTCTCGAAACAATTGAGAAGGTCATTCACGATGGAAAAACCGAGTGCGAGCTTTTGATTCCGTACACAGAGCAATCGAAGCTTAGCGTTTTGTACGATAATTATACCGTTCTTAACGTTGATTACATTGATAACGGCATTTCAGTAAAAGCAATACTCGGGCCCGAAGAGCGCGGAATGTTTGCAAAATACATTGTAGATTGAGGTCTCTTATGGATTCATATATTACTGTAAAAGAGCTTGCGGAATATCGTTTCGAGGATAGAAAATCGGTTTTTATAGGTTATGCAAAGCCTATAAGCGTCGAAAGTGATGCTATAGAATTCATTCAAGCGGTGAAGAAAAAACACCCCGATGCAAGACATTGGGTCTATGCTTACGTTCTTCGCGAAAATTCGACTACACGCTTCACTGATGACAGAGAGCCTCAAGGTACGGCGGGAATGCCCGTACTTGATATAATCAGAAAAAACGGTGTTACCGATACAATTATCGTAGTAGTAAGATACTTTGGCGGAATTTTGCTCGGCACAGGCGGACTCGTTCACGCATATACCGAAGCCGCGCTCGGCGCGCTCAAAGCTGCAAAGATAATTAAATATAACACGTATTCCGAGTGTAAAATTTTGGTATCCTATTCGGATTATCAGAAAATATCATTCACGCTTGCAGAATGCGAGTTTCTCACTCTTGATACTGAATATTCCGATTCGGTTAAAATTATGGGAAGCGTTATCTCTACGGAATACGATGGACTTTGCGAAAAGCTCTCCGAAATCACGTCCGGAAGATGCAAAATCACGTTTTTAAATAAAAAATACGATTTTCGCGAATAATAAAAGTGTTTTTATAAATGCTTGTCGTATATTGTTATAAAGAATAAAGATTTAACGGAAGCATCTTGGCAATCCAAAGACTTCTGTTACTAATATAATAAAAGGAGGGATTTTTTTGATAAGTAAGGAAACGATTGACGAAATACTGCAAAGAACGGATATTGAGCCTTTGATTTCAAGTTACGTTTCTTTAAAGCGCGCCAGCGATACATACAAGGGATTATGTCCCTTCCACAGTGAAAAAAGCCCCTCGTTTACAGTATATCCGAAAACATCAAGCTTCTACTGCTTCGGTTGCGGTATGGGCGGTGACGCCGTAACGTTCATCAGGCAAATTGAGCATCTTGATTATCCCGACGCGCTTCAATTTCTTGCAAAAAGAGCGGGCATAACTATCATTGATGACGATAACAAATATCAGCGCGAAGAGAAAAAGTTCAATCGTGACAGAATGTTCAAAATGAACGTAGATGCGGCAAACTTCTTCCACAGGTCGCTCATTTCAGATAATCCCGAAGCAAAGTCAGCTCTTTCGTATTTTACAGAAAAAAGAGGTCTTTCGCTCGCTACCATCAAGCATTTTGGTCTTGGATACGCTCCAAATACATTCGATTCGCTCGTAAATTATATGAGCGCAAAAGGATATACGAAGGATGAGCTTGTCGCAGGATTCCTTGCAGGAAAATCGGAGAAGGGATCGTATTACGATGCCTTTCGCGGCAGAGTTATGTTCCCGATAATCGACGTTTCGGGAAACGTTATAGCCTTCGGCGGACGAGCTATGGATAATGAAACAAAGCCAAAATACAAAAACTCATCGGATACTCCAATATATAAAAAGACTCGCCATGTATATGCTTTAAACTTTGCAAGACTCGCTTGTCAAGAATCACTGATTCTTTGCGAAGGATATATGGACGTTATAGCTTTACACGCAGCAGGCTTTACCAATGCAATTGCCACGCTCGGCACTGCTATCACATCGGATCAAGCAAGGCTTATGAGTAGATATACGAAAAAAGTAATTATTTGCTACGATTCCGACGAAGCAGGTCAAAAAGCCGCTTCAAAGGCGCTACGCGTATTAAGCGATGCAGGCGTTGACGTAAGAGTAGTCAAGGTCCCGGGCTCAAAAGACCCCGACGAATATATAAAAACATTCGGCAGCGACAAATTCCGTGATGTGTTAAACGATGCAAAAATCGAATTCGAATACAAGATGGAAAACGTGCTGTCAAAGTATGACACAAATCTTCCTCAAGATAAAATAAAAGTTCTTTCTATACTAGAAAATGAAATTTCCGCAGTATATTCCCAGGCAGAAAGAGATATATACATTCAAATGTTGGCTAAAAAGCTTGACGCGGACCCCAAAAGCATCAAAGCTGACGTTTTGAGAATATCCGCAAAAAATGCCAGAGAATACCGCCAAAACGAATCGCAAAAGGCAAAGCAAGTAGCGCTCGGTTATCAAGATAAGGTTAATCCCGATTACGCTAAAGCTCCCGCGGTCGCAAAGAGTGAAGAGGTAATTTTGGGACTGCTTCTATTGTTTGCCGAGCATAGAAAAAACGTGTTTGCAAATAATTTAATCAGTGAAGCGGATTTCTTCACTGAGCTTAACAAACGAATTTTCAACTATGTAAAATCCTCTTATGAAAACGGCGACGTTTTTGCCGATCAAAACGAATCGTTTACTCCGGAAGAAATCGGAAGAATTACAAAAATAAAGCTTTCTCGAATGAATCTCACCAACAATAGTGACGACGTTCTTAAAGAGAGCATAAAGGCACTTAAAAGTTCTATGCAAAAGAAGAATGCCGAGAAGGCTGTTAATGCCGACGAGCTCGCAAAATTCATTAACAGCTTAAGAGAATCGGAGAAAAAATAGCAAAGGAACAAAGAAAGGAATAATAAAATGAGCAGAGAAAAGATTGACGTTAATGATTATATCGACTCCAAAAACGGCGGAGTGGTAGAATCGGGTATTATGAAGGCGCTCGAGGATATTGATTTTGATATTACCCAAGTGGATATTGATTCGGCAAATCCCGAAGACATTGAAAATGAAAACTTTAAAGAAATCGAACGCGACGTAAAGAATTACGAAAATGCTGAAAAAATGGAAAAGCTCCTTTCTCAAGAGGGCTTGGCTATTGATGACCCCGTTCGTATGTACCTTAAGGA
>JAZRDI010000051.1:0-1636 GCA_045660185.1 Eubacteriales bacterium
TTATCCTTGAGGAAGAAATATTCTTTTTCAAGTTGCCGTTCAAAGGTTGAGGCTTCTCGAAGTAAAGGTGAGTGTGCCTGACCGCCTTCGCCCCAAGCCTCTATATCACGTGTAAGCTTTAAAAGTTGCAGTAAGATATAGAAAACTGTGTCAATCAAGACGGTTGCGATGTCGTGGGAGTGGTTAATTTCAAATTCAAGTTCTCGTTCCAACTGCAACAAAGGACTTTTCTTAGCACGGTAAATAGCAACATAGCGGTTCTCTGAGTGGCGGTTATGAGCAAGCCGTCTTTCGATTGCATCAATGGTGTAATTTACACCAAGCGAAGCAAGGCGGACGGGACGTTTCCATCCGTCCGCAATAATGGTGATATGCTCATAATTATCGTCCCTTACGATTTTGTAGCCGAGACCTTTTAGGTTTTCTTTGAAACTGCTCCAAGTCGTTGAGTTTTTGATAATAGAATCAATGTCTTTTCGCAGCATATCTCGGTGGGTCATACCACCGTTTTTCTTTACCCAATATTCTTTCTTGCTGCTACCTTTAAATTTGCTTGGAGGGAGCACGCTCTTTCCACGCTCGTTACAAATGAGGTCTGAAATTTCTCTGAGCTTGTAGTGGTCGGAAACATGGTTTTCAAATTTCCTGCCCGTTTTAAAGGAAACGGAATTCACAACAATATGGTTATGAATATTGTCGGTGTTGAGATGGGTAGTAACAACAACCTCGTATTCCTTCCACATACGTTTTGCAGTTTCAATTCCGATTTGGTGTGCTTCATCGGGAGTGTCCTCATCCGTCTTATAACTCTGATACCCGTGATAAGCGACGTTACCGCCAAACTTTCCGTAGCGCTGTTTAGTGGTCATCATACATTGATACGCTCGTTGTTTCGGACAGTTAATAGCAGAAACGTACATTGTTTGGTCGGTCTTTTTATCGTTTTCCGCATAACGGAGTGTCGCATACAAATCTTCGTCCAAGTATTTTTTGTCGGTTGTTTTATCGGGGTTGTTAGCGTAGTCAATAACTTCCTTTAATCGGGATTTGACGGGCCAGAATCCTGTGGTTGCCAATTTCTTACCTCCTTTACGATTTCACTCTTGCTTTGCTTGGGCACTTCGATAAGCTCGGCGTAAATATCATCAAAAAGTTTTAGCGCCGCCGCTTCTACATCGGGAGATAACTCATGGTTAAGCAGGTCGCTTAATCTTTCATTGAAAATATAAAAGGCATCGGGAACGGCTGCTTTCACAGCATATCCCAACGCCCTTTTACGGAGATATTCAGCTACGGGAATTCCGCAGCATTTTGCGATTTCGGTTATCTTCTTTTTCTCAGACGGAGATACTCGAACATAAAGCCTACAAGGTTTTTCTTTGGGTGTTTTGTTCATTTACATACCTTCTTTCTTTTATCGGGGTATTAGGGGTGTCCCCTAAAGATGAAATAGGCAGGACTGCCTATTTTGAGTTGGAACTTGCCGTACAAGTTCCCTGCTTGTTACGGTGTAAGACACACGCATTTTGCGTATATCTTCCATTCTCCGTGACTTGCACCGTGAGGGAGCGAACCTTGTTCGTGCAAATCTTTCGGATGGTTCCGCTTTTCCGTTATATTGGCACCACATTTTATG
>JAZRDI010000052.1:0-17285 GCA_045660185.1 Eubacteriales bacterium
TAATGAATGTCGTATCACTTTTACCTATAGCATATTGAACTAATGTTTTACCGTCTTTGCTATAAAGATTTCCATCTATAGATTTATAATTTTTATTTTCTGTGCCTACGTTTATGCTTGTAAGGCTGGAGCAACGCAGGAACGCATAATTACCAATCGAAGTAACGCTATCGGGGATAACAACAGAGGTAATTGAGTTATTGTCATAAAACGCATTTTCATATATTCCCGTTACGGGCACGCCTTTATACGTGTCTGCTATAACTATCTTCGTTGCAGTTCCGCTATAACCTATTACTTCAGCATAAGTTCCGTCTGCGGAAATCTCGTAGATTATTCCGTCGGTGGCGTCAGCACCGTCTTCGCCATCAGAACCTTCAGCCTTGACGCCGGTGTCGGTTTCGCCTATCCACCAGTTTCCGTTCGCGCCGATGTAAGGTGTTTTACCGTCTTCGCCATCTTTTCCATCAACACCGTCTTTACCATCGTTGCCGGTTACCTTACCGCAATTGATGGTTTGTCCGTTAGAGAGAGTAACTAACAAATTTCCGAGGTTATCTATAGTAACATTTGTAATACCAACGCCATCAGCTCCGTCTTTTCCGTCGGCTCCATTTTTACCGTCAATACCGTCTTTGCCGTCAGTACCGGGTATGCCGTTACAAGCAATCAACGAGAACGAAAGAATCAAACAAAGCGCTAAAATAAGTAGTTTTTTCATTGTCAGTGCCTTTCTCTTTATATTTTCTTTTCTTATAAAGCTATTCTATAGCTAATTTTCATTGTAGCACAATATTTCCAATTTGTAAAGAAAAAAATGCTTTTTTGCAATAAATTTCAGTTATCGCAGCAAAAAAGCGTTAGACGAAGTCGGTAAAAACTTCAATCTAACGCTTTTATCCTCGCCGCCTACGGCGCAAGGCATTATATGACTCTTTTACAAATCAGCTTGCTCCTCTCTTTATAAGTCGGTTGACTCGTTAGGCGATTGGGTTAACGGCTTATTTTTTGCCGTTCTTTTTTGCTTTTGCTATTTTGTTGTTATCCTTGAAGTTAAGCTTTTTGGGAGCTTCGGGAACTACCTCGACGGGCTCTTCGTTTTTCACGAAAAGGCTTTTAACCTTTGCGCCGAAATCGTCGAGAGCGCGCACCTTAATTTTGTTGATGTATCTGAACATATAAGGCCAACCCGCTCCGCCAAAGGCTATGATGAGGAAGTAACGAACCATTCCCTCGTAATCTCCGAGAACCGAAGCAAGCGGTCCTTTGAGGGCGCGAAGAAGCATAACTACTGCAAAACCGCCCACAACTTTGATAACGTGACCGTACCAAGTGGAACCCGTGTCGAATTTTATCACAAATCTATCGAGGGGATAAACGAGGAGCAATCCTAAAGCGCAGCCGAGAAGCTTTATGGAATTAACCTTTGCGCTCAAAACGTTAGGCTCGGTGCTTTCGGGGGTGAATACCGCTGCGTAGAGATAGAAGCCAACGCTTGCAACAACGAGCGCCGCAATGATGTAAGGCATTGACTTATGGAATCTCTCGTCATTCATAAAGAGCTCTTCGAGAACGAGAAGGATTATGATAGCGCAGCCGGCTGCCGCAATTACGTCCCAAATTGTATGCACGCCAAGGTACATTCTTGACACGCCCACAAGGGTCGCAATAACAATCATTGAAATTTTAAACCACGTTTTCTTCGCAAGAAGGAAGAATGCTCCAAACACGGTAACCGCATTTTGCGTGTGTCCCGATGGGAAGGAGTAACCCTCTGCCGCTTCTCTTGCCGATTCAACTATCGTGAAATTCGTATCAAGCTTTTCGGGGCGCGGAATTTTGCAAGCAAGCTTCAAAACCTGGTTAACGATAATTCCGAAGAATCCCGATGTGAGCATATAGTATCCCGCGCGCTTATTAACGCACCAGAAAAGCACTATTGCGATAAGCATAAGCGCTATTTCGTCACCGAGGTACGTTATAGCCGAGAAGAAGAAATCCAATACGGGATTTCTGATTTTTTCAAACCAATAAAGTAACTGCATAATATCTCCTTTTATCTACCAAAGAAGCGAAATAGCTCGTTTTTGTAAATATGTTTTTACATTTTTCGCTATTTCGCTTTTTGAATGAATTAAAATTTAAATGCTATAAGAGATTAGGCGAGAAGCTTTTTAACGCATTCTGCAATTCTTTGGTCCTTGCAGTTTGCGAAGAAATACTCCTTAAAGTTCTTGCCGCCGAGAGCGCCGAGAACAAGCTCTCTGTCAAGGTTCTCGAGAATGTAAACCATATCGGTGTGAGTTACCTTCTTAACCTCGTCGAGAATTCTTTTGTTTCTCTGCTCGGGAACTGCTCTCTCACGAGGATAGCCAAGTCCCCACTCGGAAACGAAGAGCTTTTCAAAAACGTACTGAAGGTTAAGCTCGCAGCCCCAGCCCCAACCCTTTGCGAAGGGCATTGCGATTGCGTTACCGTTGTTAACCTGGGTGAACTGATATGCATCGGTGGGATCTACTACGTGACCGCAAAGAACTCCGGGGAAGGAATTACAAGCGAGCATTGCACCCTCGCCCGTGCCGCAGCCCGTGATAACAAGGTCGCAAGCGCCCGAGTTAAGAAGAACTGCGGAAAGAATTCCTATCTGAACGTATGTAAGCTGCTCCTTATCCTCTGCGGAATACATACCGTAGTTATAAACCTCGTGACCGAGGGGCTCAACTACACTCTTAAGAGTGTCGCAGATAAGAGCATTTTTTGCCGCCTGGCTATTTTCGTTAATAAGTGCTATTTTCATTGTTTTTCTCCTTTAGTGTTAATACGTGTTAAGTTTGTGTATTGAATACGCGTTAAGCTTGTACTGAATACGCGTTGGATTTATATTTAAAATACGCGTTAGATTCGTGTATTAAATCTGCGCTTTAGCAAAATTACGGAGTAAGTCTGTTAGGACCTCTGAAGAGGAACTCTACTTCCTTAATAGACATATTGCAGAAGAGCATCGTAAGACGGTCGATACCAAGTCCGAATCCGCCGTGAGGAGGACAGCCGTACTTGAAGAACTCGAGGTAGAACTTAACGTCATTTGCAAGTCCCTTCTCTTCTGCCTGCGCCTTAAGAACGTCATATCTATGCTCACGCTGTGCACCCGTGGTGATTTCTACACCGCGCCAGATAAGGTCGTATCCCTGGGGAACGCCCGCTTCATCTCTCATATGATAGAAGGCTCTTTCCTTCGCGTTGTAATCGGTGATAAAGAGGAACTCGTGACCGTACTTTTCCTCGCAAAGCTTCTTGGTCATTCTCTCTGCCTCGGTGGTGAGGTCGCCCTTAAGCTCATCGGGAACGGTATATCCGTATCTTTCCTCAAGCTCCTTGTAAACGTCGCAAAGCTTCATTCTGGGGAAAGGAAGGGTGGGAACTACTACGTCAAGCCCGAATACTTCCTTAATCTTTTCGCCGTGCTTCTCTGCTACCTTGCCGAATGCGTAAGCAAGAAGCTCCTCTTCCATCTTCATAACGTCTTCGAAGCTATCAATGTAAGAGAACTCAAGGTCGAATCCGGTGAACTCGGTTGCGTGCTTATTTGTATATGACTTCTCTGCGCGGAATACGGGGCCGGACTCAAAAATTCTTTCAAGACCCGAAGCCATTGCCATCTGCTTATAGAACTGGGGAGACTGCGCGAGGTATGCCTTGGTATCGAAGTATTTTACCTCAAATACGTCAGAGCCCGATTCACTTGCAGCAGCGATGAGCTTGGGAGTGTGAATCTCAACGAAGTTCTTCTCAAGAAGGAACTCGCGAAGAGAAGCGGTAAGAGTTGTCTGAAGCTCAAGCATAAGCTGATTCTGCTCGCGGCGAAGGTCTATCCATCTATAGTCCATCTTTACGTCAATATCAGAGTCGTCCTTGATAGGAAGTGCCTCGGCAATAGACTCGATTTTCATCGAGGTAGGATACATTTCCTTTCCGCCGAGCTTAACGTACTCGCTTGCTACAACCTCGCCCTCAAAGGTTACTACCGAATGAATGGTGAGCTTATCGAGCATTTCGATCATTTCGGGATGCTCTTCCTTGATAACGGTTACCTGAAGCTTACCCGTAATGTCCTTTACGACGATGAACGCCATATTCTTCTTGTTGCGGAAGTTTTCTACGAATCCGCAGATTTTGCGGACACCGGGGGTGATGTCCTTAATGTAGGTTCTTTCCATGTTTTTTATCCTTTCGAATACTCTAAATTATTTTCAAATCATTATTTCGAAGCTATGCTTCGCATCCACGCGTCAGCCTCGCTTGTCCAGGAGTCCGCAAGGGGCTGAATCGAAGCGAAACAGTTCGAGGTTATCTTCGTGCCGAGCGCAATTCCGTGGGGTCCGTATGGGTAGATTGACATTTTGTACGGTACTCCCGCCGCCGTCAAGGCAAGTCCGAGCTTAAGCGTTCCCTCAACGGGTACTACATCATCCTCGACAGTGTGCCAAAGGAACATGGGCGAAGAATCCTTCGTTACCGCCTTATCAATGGAGAACTTCTCCCTTTCTGCGTCGGTATATTCTACAAGCGGTTTGCCGAGAAGGTTTTTAAAGGTGCCGATATGGGTGTTATCTCTCGTTATCGTTACGGGATAGGAAAGTATCGCGCCCGTGGGTCTTATCATTTTTGCCTTTTCACCGAATGCCGCCACTACCTCGGGGTATGCGTACATCGTAGCAAGACTTCCGCAAAGATGTCCTCCCGCTGAAAATCCAACGGCAAAGACTCTTTCGGGATTGATTTTAAATTCTTCCGCGTGCTCCTTTATGTATATCATAGCCGAGCCTGCATCGGTTATATGCGCGGGGTAAACGTCGCTTGGCGTTCCGCATCTGTAGTTCAAAACAAAACAGTTATAGCCCTTCGCAAAGAAGTCGAGCGCAATCGGCTCACCCTCTCTATCTGCGCAAACCTTACTGTAACCTCCGCCCGGAATTACAAGAAGCGCATCTCGTACAGCTCCGTATTCGGCAACGTAAGTGTCTATATACACTCTTTTGTCATTTTCATTAAGATAAATTCTTTCGTGACGCATTTTAAGCCTCTAATTTTCATTTTTTATTGCCAACCTATATTATATAACAAAATATTAAAAAAAGCAAGAGATTTTATATATTTTACGCATTTTTAATCCGCCCTCCCACTCGCTCGAAAGAACAAACGTCACTAACAACGCGCGTAACACTTTCAAAAATGGCAATGAATAAGCTATTTTCGCCAAAACAAAAGAACCTTCGCGCAAGTACTTTCTACCCACGCGAAGGCAAGATCACAAACCAAAACGCCACACGGTGATGCTTTGACAACGAAAAAGTAAAATCGAATTATCTAACCTTCACTCGCAAAGCAAACATCACTCCAAAAGGGCGCACGCAGCTCCTAAAAAATCCTATCTCTTCCCACGTAGAGATCGCGTTTTTCTTCCTCGGAAAGCGCCTCTATATCCATTCCCGCCTTCATCGCGGTCCACGCTCTGTTTGGCACGGGAGGATTAAATGCGGGAACTGAAACGTCATGCTTCATCTCTGCTCCGGGAAGTCTGATTTCGGGCGTGTTCACCCCGGGAACGCTGCCGTTGTAGCCCGGCGCTTTTCTCATTTCGGAAGGGTCAGCGGAATAAGTGCCGTTTTTGTTTTTGTCATTATTCGTCATATTTTTTCACATCAATACCTATGCTAACGCCCTCTTCGCGTTGGTTTGTAGGAGCATTTTTGCCGCCGTTTGCAATTGTACTGTTTTTAACACGGGGCATAGCCTTTGCCGCGCGCAAAACTTCCGCTTCGGGAACGGGGTCAGCGGATTTGTTTTTATTTTCGTTATGCATAACAATATTCCTTTCGATAATATAAAAAACGAGTTTGAAGCATTTTTTGCGCTCCAAACTCGCTTCTTGGAAATTATTGTTTACATTTTCGCACATTTTATGCGTTATTTTAATTTAATCCCAAAACATTATATATAGCGAAATTAAAAGCTTATTTTTTTGAAATTTGTTATCATATCAAAAATAGTCCGCCACAATTATTTCTTCTTTTCATTCACTCGTCGAAAGGAAGAAATAGAATATTTTTTTGATTTCCGCATCGGCTAAAAAGGGATAGAACAAATCAATATTGAGGTCGGGATATTCTCCCTTTATGTAGCCATCTACCACCGCCGTAAGACAAGCCGACGAAACGTAAGGAACTGCCTTTGCTATATCGCAATTTTCACCGTCAAGCTCTATGCTCTTCAAGAACAATGCATCGCAATCCTCGCTCGAAACGAAGGGCATAATTTCGGCAACGTTTATCTTACTCATAGCCTCATCAGACTCGAGAATTTTCTCGCAAAACTCGTGCGTATCCTCATGGGTCATATACGGAAGAAGACGTAAAAGCTTGGCTTCGGTGGAGTTCGGGTCTACAGATTTATCCTTGTTAAAAAGCCGCTCCGTTCCCTCTTTAATTTTAGCACCGAGGTCCTTCGCGCCAACCGAAATTCTATTTCCAAGAACCTTCGCTCCGTCAACTATTTTAACACCGAAATCCTTCGCTCCGCTACCGAATCTTTCGAAAAACTCTTGCGTGTCCTTTTTGATTTTTCCGTTTCTTCTGCCTTCAAATTTTGAACTTTCACCCCTCGTGCCGTCGTTGTTCGACTCTGTGCTTTCGCTCTTCGCGCTCTCGGTGTTCGACTCTGTGCTTTCGCTCTTCGCTTCGTTGGTGTTCGACTCTGCGCTATCGCTCTTCGCCTCGTCGGTGTTCGACTCTCTGCTTTCGCTCTTTGCTTCGTTGGTGTTCGTCTCTGCGCTATCGCTCTTCGCTTCAGCCGCCTTCTTGGTGACTTCCTCATTTTCTTCTATAACTCTATAATATTCTTTTCCATCTATTATAACTTTCTCAAGCTTCATAAACCATTCCTCCTAAATATCTTTGCTCCGATGGGGTAAGCTTCACCCAAAGCTCGCTCATTTGAGCCTTGAGCTTTCCTTCTTTTATGTGCTTTAATATGTACATTCTTTCGGCGGGTGACATCTGATAAAATACCTCGTCAAGCTTCACCGAAATTTCTCCCGACGCAATTTTGCTCACTATAAAGCTCCTATCGTGACCGCGGAATATATCGTTCTCATCTACCTTGATTTTTTCATTATCAAAGAGTCCTAAAATTTCTTCAAACGAAATTTCAAATAGCTTACTTATCTCGCAAAGCGTATCTATCGACGGCACACTCGTTCCGTTTTCCCACTTGGAAATTGCCTGCCTCGTTACGTAAAGCCTCTCGGCAAGCTCCTCTTGCGAAAGTCCCATTCTTTTTCTGCAAGCAGATATTCTCTCCCCGACCTTCACGAAGTCTATCATCACCCCACCCCCTTTTCTTAAAGCCTATCGGTAAATAATCAATCGGTTAATAAAACTCAAAAGCGCTTTTGATTGGCAGAAGCAAACCGCTCGTCCTGCCTTACACCTATATTGTAACCGACTTTTGTTAACAAGTCAAGCAACGCACAGTTGCATTTTTCCATTTTTGACAAATTTCAACGTTTTCGAAACCGCAATCCCAAAAAAGCCTCTATATGTATAATTATATGCATAAACGAATACAAACTATAAATTTTCGAAAACATCTTGAAAAATCCAAACGTTTATGGTAAAATATAGAGCATGATAATGGTGTTACAAGTCCTACTTATTGCTTTCGCAACGTCTGCGGTAACATTTTTTCAAAAAACGCGACAAAATATAACAAAATAAACTATCACGGTACAGTTTATAGCGTTTATTAGTACTTTTCGCCCTTATCTGTAACCTTTCCAACCTTTTGCTCAGCACATTTATGTGACTACCGCAAAACATCACACGCTACAAACCAACACTTACGCCTGCATAGTTAAATGGATATAATAAACCCCTCCTAAGGGTTAGTTACAGGTTCGATTCCTGTTGCGGGTGCCATAAGAAAGAGGTTAAGTCAAAAGCTTTAAATTAAGCTAATGGCTCAACCTCTTATTTCATGCCTAAATTCAGACATTCGAAATCTTTACTTTCCCCATAAGATTTCGGCTAAAATCTTTACTTTTCAATATGCTTACGAATAAAACCTTTACTTTTATCAAATTTTTCCCATAAAATCTTTACTTAGCATTAGAATACAATAATATATGATATATTATGATATATTTTGCCTTATTATCTTGAAATAAGAGTTACGTTGTGATAAAATATTAAAAGTGCATTTTTTATCAAGGAGAAATTATGGATACTTTTGAGCTTATCGCGCAAATAATAGGCATTTTTGCTATGGCTATGAACATTTTGGCTTACCAGCAAAAGACGAGAATGCGAATTTTGCTTTTCCAGATGCTTGGACCAACGTTGTTCTTCATAAGCTTCGCAATGCTTGGCGGAATCATCGGTGCGATAATGAATCTGATAGCCGCTGTGCGCGCCTTGATTTATATGAACGGAAAGCGATTGCGAGCGGATAGCATTTGGTGGCTTTACGCATTTTTTGCGCTTTATGCAATTTCTTACATTTCGGTATTCACCGTATTCAAGAAGGAAGTCACACCTGCGAACCTAATAATTGAGTTTCTTCCCATAATAGGTATGGTTGCGACGAGCATTTCCTACCGTATGGAAGGCGCGCGTATGATACGCATTTTGGGATTGGTTAACTCACCCTGTTGGATTATTTACAATGCGTTTTGCTTCTCGATAGGCGGTATTCTCTGCGATTCATTCTGCGTTATTTCTATAATAATAGGAATGATTCGTCACGATAGCAAGACCGATGATAAAGCGAGTGCAGACGAAATCAAAGCGCGACAAGCGTGAAAACGAAAAGAGAGGATAAAAATATGAAAAGACAATGGACTCCCGAGGAGGCTAATGCTTGGTACAAAAATATAGATTGGCTTCGCGGCTGCAATTTTATAGGCAGCGACTGCGTTAACAGACTTGATATGTGGCAGAGCTACGGCAGCGAAGAGAAGCTTGCCACTGCAGAGCGCGAGCTTGCGCTTTGCCAAAAGATAGGCTTCAATACAGTTCGTCTTTGGGCGAACTTTGACGTTTACTATGCCGAGCCCGATTCGTATATGGAAATTTTCGACCGCTATATAGAGCTTGCGGCAAAGTATGGGCAGAAGGTTATGGTCGTTCTTGCGCA
The DNA here is from genome assembly GCA_045660185.1 of Eubacteriales bacterium. Taxonomy (GTDB): domain Bacteria; phylum Bacillota; class Clostridia; order Oscillospirales; family CAG-272; genus UBA1740. The sequence continues at coordinate 9,193 of JAZRDI010000052.1, forward strand.
CGAAGAGGACCTGCCACGAGGCGAAAAATTCGTGCCTAAGGCGATGGGCGAGCAGAAGTACGCGCTCGGAGAGCATCAAGGCAGAATCCCGATGACCGAGGAAGAACTTGCGAAGAAGCCCTATCACTATATGGAATACCCCGAGCTTCACGATATGTATCTCGAAATGGTAAGAAAGACCGTTCGCAAATACAAGAACGATGAAAGAATCGTTGTTTGGAACATTATGAACGAGCCCGGCATTACCATCGGTGAGCGTTCGATTCCGATTCTCGACGAGCTTTTCGCGGCAGTAAGAGCCGAGGACCCCATTCAGCCCCTCACCGCTGACGTTTGGCGCAATATTTCGGGCGGCGGTATTGCCACCAAGGAAGAAGAGCATGCGATTGACATCTCCGATATTATCAGCTTCCACAGCTACCAGTCCTATGACAAATTGGTTGCTGAAATCGCATTCCACCAAAAGAGAGGCCGTCCCCTCTTCCTCACCGAATGGCTTCACAGAATCAACCACAACGACATATATAACGTCTATCCCCTGCTCTATATAACCAACGTAGCTCACTACTGCTGGGGCTTCGTTCTCGGTAAAACGCAGACCAACGAGCCTTGGCCTGACCTCTGGCGCGACTGGGACAACGGCGTACACGATAAGTACGATTTCACGAAGTGGCAGCACGACCTCTTCCGCCCCAACCTCCGCCCCTACGACCCCCACGAAATCATTCTTATCGAGAAATTCAATAAGCTCGCAGCTGATGAAGGAAGATAAATTTTCTCCCGAACATTTATTAGCTTTTTGTCAATAGTCAGTGCGCAAAAAGATTATAGAACCAAAATAGCAAATCGAGTAGGATTCCACTTTGATTGGTAAATCTCCTACTCGATTTTTTTATGCTTTTTTTCGGCGGGAGCTTGTTCCCGCTGTAAAATTTAAACAAAAATTTAAAACCAATCAAAACAAAAAGCGACTCGGTAAACTTCACCTCAAAATGTGAAGCCACCGAGCCGTTTTTATTTAGTTATAAAACTACAGTTTTTATTCCTCTTCGGGAACGTAATTATAATGCTTTGTTGCGCCGGTAAGTCTTGAATTTCCCGAGTCAATCGAAATAGCCTTCCACTCTTCCTCGCTACCGGTGTAATATACGTTCGCGAGTTTGGTGCATTTATCGAAAGCAAAAAGACCAATCGAAGTAACGCCATTACCTATGCTCACGCTTGTAAGGCTGGTGCAACGCTGGAACGCCTGATAACCAATCGAAGTAACGCTATCGGGGATTGTTATACTTGTTAAACGAGAGCAACCGCTAAATACACCATAACCAATCCATTTAGTATTTTCATTAATAGTGTACGTGCTTAAATTCTTATTGGTAAGCTCTATTAATACCGCATAAGGATTATCTCCGCTACGAACGTATTTTCCATATTCATATTCGGTATATAATGCGGAATTACAATCAGAGAACGCATTTTTACCAATCGAAGTAACGCCATTGCCGATTGTTACGCTTGTAAGGCTCTTGCAATGTTCGAACGCATAATCACCAATCGAAGTAACGCTATCGGGGATTGTTACGCTTGTAAGTCTGGTGCAATACTGGAACGCATAATTACCAATCGAAGTAACGCTATTACCTATGCTCACGCTTGTAAGGCTGGTGCACTCACGGAACGCAGAATAATAAATAAACTCGACGCTATTGCCGATTGTTACGCTTGTAAGGCTGGAGCAAGAATTGAACACAGAAATACCAATCGAAGTAACACTATCGGGGATTGTTACGCTTGTAAGGCTGGAGCAATCAGAGAACGCAACATCACCAATAAACTCGACGCTATTACCGATTGTTACGCTTGTAAGGCTGGTGCAACCATCGAACGCATAATCACCAATATATGTAACGCTATCGGGGATTGTTACGCTTGTAAAGCTGGAGCAATACTGGAATGCATAAGAACCAATCGAAGTAACGCTATTACCTATGCTCACGCTTGTAAGGCTGGTGCAATTAGCGAACGCATCATCACCAATAGAAGTAACGCTATTACCGATTGTTACACTTGTAAGACTGGAGCAATAAGAGAACGCATCATCACCAATAAACTCGACGCTATCGGGAATTGTTACGCTTGTAAGTTTGAAGCAAGCACAGAACGCATAATCACCAATAGAAGTAACGCTATTGCCGATTGTTACGCTTGTAAGGCTGTAGAAATACCGGAACGCAGAATTACCAATATAAGTAACACTATCGGGAATTACAACGGATGTAGTTGAGTAGTTAGTCATAAACGCTTCTTTATATATTCCCGTTACAGGCACACCTTCATAAGTATCTGCTATAACTATCTTCTTTGCAGTTCCGCTATAGCCTACAACTTCCGCATAAGTTCTGTCTTTAGAGAGGTTATACATAATTCCTTTGGTAGGAGCGAGGGGTTGGTCACAGACTGTGCAATAACCCGAATCGTCTATGGTATGCTCTGCTTTTGCTGTTATTGCATCGCAGTGTTTGCAATCGTACCAATGGAACGAATCATCGAAGGAGTACGTTGTTTCATAAGAGTGTTCTGCATTTACATTGTTATCGTTTGAGTTGTTCCCGCCATTGTCGGACGTATTGCCGTTTGAGTTGTTCTCGCCATTGTCGGGCGTATTGCCGTTTGAGTTATTCTCGCCATTGTCGGGTATATTGCCGTTTGAGTTATTCTCGCCATTGTCGGGCGTATTGCCGTTTGAGTTGTTCTCGCCATTGTCGGGCGTATTGTCGTTTGAGTTATTCTCGCCATTGTCGGGTGTATTGTCGTCAGTGCCCGGTATGATGAAGCCACAAGCAACGCACGAGAATGAAAGAATCAAACAAAGCGCTAAAATAAGTATTTTTTTCATTTTCTTGCCCTTTCTTTTATATTTTGTCTTTTAATATAAGTTAATCTATAACTAATTCTCATTTTAGCATAATATTTCCAATTTGTAAAGAGAAAATCGCTTTTTGCGAAATTTTTAGCGAAATATTTGCGATATTTTGAGAATTTGAACTATCACGGTAAAATATTAATTTAACACCTCAAAGTCAATCATCTATCCCGCCTCAAAGTCATTAATCAAGACGAAGCGCGGAGTCAATATCAAACCAACCTCAAATTCGCTCATCTATCTCACTTAAAAGCAACCATCTATCCCGTTTCTTAATAACTAATCCCCTATTCCCCATCGCGCTTGGCGGTTTGGGCAGTTTTGAAGGTTTTTATTAGGATTTCGAGGAAGGCTTTTTTGCCGGCGGTTAGGGTTTTGTTTTTCTCTGTGAAGACGTAGGTTTTGCGGTCCGGGAAGCCTACGTTTGCGAGCTTGATGTTCGGGGAGAGTATTTGCGCCCAAGAAATTTCCGGAAATATCACTATACCGAGTCCCATTTCCAAATATTTTCTAACGTAGTACGGGTCATCTGTTTGGAGCGCGATATTCGGTGAAAAGCCAAGCGCACCGCAGTATTGCTCGGTGAGCGCGTGAAGTCTTGTTCCGTTCCCGAGTGAAATGAAAGGCTCGTTTTCGATGAGCGTGGTTACGTCAGCTTCACCAAAAAGGCGCGAAGCCTTTGGTATTGCGAGGAACATTCGCTCGGTGAGCAGATTTATCTTATCAAACTGCTTTTTCGAGGGCGGAACGTCGGAGATTATGAAATCGTAATTTCCGTCTTCAAAGCCATGCTTGATGATGAATTTTATATTTGGGTATGCTTGTATGCACTCCTCTATCGCTTGCGTTGCAATTCTTCTGCAAGTGCTGATGAGAATACAAATCTCACCTACGGGCTCGTTGTTTTCGGCAGAAAGTGCGTTTTTGCCGTTGTTCAAAAGGTTTAACGATTGGCTGACGAAGCTATAAAAGGTCTTGCCCTGCTCGTTAAGCGAAATTTTGTTCGCGCTTCTTGTAAAGAGCTTTGTGTTTAGCTCACGCTCGAGCGAGCGCACAGCGCGGGATATGTTTGACGTTGGAACGTTGTAGTATTCCGCGGTTTTTGAAAAGTTTTCGCTCTCTGCCGAGTGGCAGAAATACGTCAGCTGAAGAAGCTCCATAAGTTTTCCCTCTCATTTCATATTTCAATTGCATTCAAAGATATGATAACACATCTTACTACATCTGTCAAGATATAGTGAGTACATTTTATCTAATTCTGTACAATGTAATAGATTAGTGCTATAATAACTAATATAGACAAAATAAAAAATAGGAGAAAAACAAATGAGAAAACAGAAAAGTATTGTTTTATTGTTTGCCTTGGTATTGCTCGTTGGCGTATTTTGCGCTATCGCGGTTATGACTTCCGCAGATGAAGCGGCATTCAAGCCTAAAATGAGCATAACGATGGCAGACGAGCTCGTGTTTAACGTTTACGTTCCGCAGGATGAAAATCTTATCGGCATTACAGTAGATGAAAAAACTCTGAATCTTGCGGATTTACCCATCAAAGACGGACATTATCGAATAAGAGTACCTCTTGATGCGTGCGACGCGGATAAAGAGGTTAAGCTTTTGGCAACGTTTTCGGACGGAGAAAAAACGAACGTCGGTGAATTTACCTTATCGATAGCGAAGTATGCTAAAAAGCTTCTCGCTTCGAACGAGAGCGATACTACCAAGAAGCTTATTAAAGACGTTTTGGCTTATATCAACAGCGCGAAGAAATTCTTCGGCATGAGCGAGTCGGCTGAAATCGGCGAAATTCTCGGCACTTACGAATCCGCGTTCGCTCCAAACACGGCGGAAAACACCGCGGTAGGACTCAAGGGCGCGACCTTCGTTCTCGGAGCGAAGCCCTCTGTAAGATTCTATATCGCAGACGGATTCACGGCGCAGGACTTCACCTTCAAAAGAGGCGAAGAGGTCTTGAGCTTCAAGACGGGCGCAGATGACAAGGGTGCGTATATTGAAATCACTTCAAACGCGTACACTATGATAGAAACCATAACTTATACCGTTAACGGCGCTGACGGAGAGGGCAAATACAACCTTGCAAGCTACTGCGATTACGTTATGAACGAGTATAACGAGAGCGACAAGGCACTTCTTTCAGACCTTGCGAAAAAATTCTACAACTACTGCGAAAGTGCAGGAGCTTACAGAAAAGAGGTAATAATCAGCATGTGTGAGCATTCTTACAGCTCATCTGTAAAAGAAAAAGCAACACCCTCTAAAGAGGGAAAAATGGAATACTACTGTTCGAAGTGCAATCATTCCTACGAGGAAAGAATTCCTACTACTCTTAAATTGCTTGCAATAGGAAACAGCTTCAGTGAAGACGCGTTTGCGCATATGTATATCGTTGCAAAGAATGCGGGCGTTGAAAACGTGGTTCTCGGAAATCTTTACGAGGGCGGTTGCTCGCTCGATACTCACTGGAAGTTTATGAGCGGCGACCTTGCGGAGTATAATAAATTCTACGTTTCAAGCGACGAAACGGGCGGAATGATAGTTGAAAGCTCCAATACAACCGCAAAGCACGCGATAACCTATGCCGATTGGGATTACATAAGCATTCAGCAAGCAAGTAACCAGTCAGGATTGCCCGAAAAATACACGAATCTCGAAAACGTTATCGACTACATAAACGCTAACAAAACCGCAGATGCGAAGCTTTTGTGGCAGATGACATGGGCGTACCAGCAGGATAGCACTCACTCGGGCTTTGCAAACTACGCAAATGACCAGATGACGATGTATAACGCTATCGTTAACACCGTTAATGAATTAATACTCACCAACGATGCATTCTACGGTGTTATTCCCGTAGGAACTTCGATTCAGAACTTGAGAACCTCCGTTCTCGAGGATACCCTCACGCGTGACGGCTATCACTTGAGCATGGGTATAGGAAGATATACCAACTCGCTTACTTGGGTTGCTTATCTCACAGGTTGCGACGTTGATAAAATCACCGCAACGCCTTCGGCATACCCCGAGGTTGCAAGCTCTCTTGATTACATCAAGGATGCAGTTAAGAAGGCTATATCAAATCCCTACGAGGTGACCGAGTCGGCATACCCCGCGCCTCCCAAGCCCGAAGAGCCCGAAGCACCCGAAGCGGATAAGCTTCTCAATACTACTCTTTCAGATCTTACCGCGAGTGATAGAGCGTACCTCACAGCAAACGGCTTTGATCCCGACGGATATATGCTCCTCGATTTCGAATTTTCCGCTAACCTCTTCTATAACTCTACTCACTCAACCGAATATGCGGGCCGTGTACCGCAAGCAACGGGAAGCAATCAGTATATGAAATGGTGGTCCACGCAGATATTCTCGAAATCCGAGCTTATCATGGGAAGTATTATAAGACTCGATGCGGGTAGTAAATACCGCCCCGAAGGTTGGATTGATATGCAGAAGAACTCGAAGCGTCCCGATACTGTAACCGCAAACTCTGACTATTGCATTACCGTTGACGAAGCGTGGTGGGGTGACTACAACTACCGCGGCTTCAACGTTGGCAAGGCAGACAGTACTGCGTTCACTCAAGCAGAGTACGATGCTTACGCAAATGATTTAAGCACTTCTCCTTTTAAGATTTATATTCCCATCGTGAAGAGAGCCGAGCTTACCGCAGAGGATAAAGCTTACCTCGAATCGCAGGGACTTAACCCCGATTTCTATCAGGTTCTCGACTACGAGTATTTCCTTGACCAGCACTACAACTCATCGGTTCGCGGCGCAACAGTTTCGGTTAGCACGGGTAGCACGCAGTATAAGTTCGTTGCTCTTGAGCTTATGTCAAGATACGACCTCACGATAGGAACTATTATAAGACTCACCGGCTCGAATCACAATTACCGTCCTGACGGCTGGACCGACTATAGCGCAAAATACACGGGCACGCGCCCTGCAACAGTAAACGCGGCGAAGACTGTGGTAGACCTTGCATGGTGGGGAGATTTCGTTTACCGCGGAATTAACGTTCAAAATAGGGGCGGAACCGCATCTAACCCCGTTAGCGCGGCAGACGCATCGGCAATCAGAATCTACGTTCCAAAAGAAGCGGGCGCGCTCACCGCAGACGACAGAGCGTACCTCGAATCGCTCGGACTCAATCCCGATGAGTATAGAGTTCTTGATATTAACTATACGCACAATGCGTACTACAATTCTCAAACCGGCTTCACCAAGCATATTGAGAGTTCGGGCGCTTCAAAGTACTGCAAATATCTCGCAACTCAAACCTTCACCAAGGACGTGCTTACCGTTGGCAGCGTTATTCGTATCAACAAAGGATATAAGTACCGCCCTGACGGCTGGGTTGATTCCTCAACTCTCACCCCCTCGTCAAAGCGCCCCGGCACAGTAACCACCACCGGCATAATAATCGACGAAGCGTGGTGGGGAGATTTCACGATCCGCGGCTTCAATATCAATAAAACAAACGATACAACCATCACAGTCGAAGAAGGCGAAAACTTCAAAATCTACGTTAAGATTGCTTGACGAAAAGCAAGATTGTAGGAACAGACGTCCCCGGCTGTCCGTTTCTCAACATTCAATTTTAACGAAAAAGCAAAAATGAAAATTGCGTAATTAAAACGCAAAAAAAGAGCGGAGGCACCGAAAAAGCGCCTCCGCTTTCTTATTCGTTACGCAAAAACGCAACGCACAAAGCATTAAAAAGCTTTGTTTCGAATAAGAATGATGTAAAAACTGTGATTTAAAATATTACTATTCCTCTGGAATGTAGTTATAATGAATGCTTGCGTTTGTGAGATAATAATTGTCCCCGCCAATAGAAATTGCATTCCACTCTTCTTCGCTACCGGTGTAATATACGTTCGTGAGTTTGGAGCAATAAGAGAACGCCCAATCACCAATCGAAGTAACACCATTACCTATGCTCACGCTTGTAAGGCTGCTGCAATACGCGAACGCAGAAGCACCAATCGAAGTAACGCTATCGGGGATTGTTACGCTTGTAAAGCTGGTGCAACCATAGAACGCATTCATACCAATCGAAGTAACGCTATTGCCTATGCTCACGCTTGTAAGGCTGGAGCAACGCTGGAACGCATAATTACCAATCGAAATAACGCTATCGGGGATTGTT
>JAZRDI010000053.1:0-15400 GCA_045660185.1 Eubacteriales bacterium
CGCTCGTCAGCCAAGGATTTCTGCTCTAAATTCGTTCGCCCCCGAGGTTCTGTCTCATTAAGAATTCGCTAAATCTACATTTCTTGCTGCATTTTCTTCGTTTTGCCATTGATTTTATTGAATTCTTAATGAGACAGCCCCTTTTATATATTCTGTGTTTAATTCAAGGCAGAATTAGAATTTGAAAGTCATCTGATTGAGTATGCTACCGGTTGACGGAATGGCAGTTTTCTTGCATTTTGCAATATCTGCGCCAAGCGATTCGATTCTGTTTGTTGCAAGTTCGATCTTGCCCTTCTTCTTTGAGAACTGCATAATTTGAACGCCCGATGAGGTTCTCGTTGTTTTTTCGGGGATAAGATCACTCTTAATGAGCATTCCTCGTCCCATATCGCTTCTTAAGAATATCTGTATCGGCTTTTCCTTTTCGTAGAACGCCGCAACGAGAGGTGAAGCGGTAGAACATGCGCCCGTTATCTTCTTTCTTCTCGTTTTAGCCTCGTATGCGGACATGGGAATTCTTACACCCTTACCGTTTTCAAAGATATAAACAACGTGATGATCGGGAACTATATCGTAAATCATCTGACAAGCTATTACTCTTTCGTCAGCATCCATTCCAAGCTTTGCGGGAATGTATTCGCCCATTTGCGAGGACTTGCTTAAATCGAAATCGGCAACCTTTACGCGATATATTTGAGCCTTATCTGTGAAGAAGAGTATATCGCCTCTGTTATCGGTATCCTCTTCATAGATAATGAAGTCGCCTTCTTTGAGCTTTTGCTCGTCGCCTGAGCGTGTGGCTTGAACGGAGAGCTTTTTAAAGTATCCACCGTGTGAGAGAACAAGACGGCAGTTGTAATTTTCGAAGAAGATCTCTTCCTTGTTGACAACTGAAACAGTGCTCTTCTCTACTATATCCGTCATTCTCGGCTTTCCGTATCTCTTCTTTATGTCTTTAAGCTGTTCAATAATTACGTTTTTGAGCTTAAGTTCATCGCGGAGCTTATCCTTTATGTCATCTATTGCTGCGCGAAGCTCTTCGATTTCTTTTACTCTGTTTAAGATGTACTGGCTGTTAAGGTTGCGAAGCTTGATTTCAGCAACGTATTCAGCCTGAACGGTTGTAATGTTAAACGCTGCGGCAAGATTGGGAACAACGTCCTTTTCTTCCGCGGTGTTTCTTATTATTTTTATCGCCTTATCAATATCAAGGAGTATAGCGGCAAGTCCGAGAAGAAGATGAAGCTTTTCTTCCTTTTTGTTAAGAGTGAAATTCAATTCGCGTTTTAGACACTTTGTTCTGAACGCAATCCATTCGAGAAGTATTTCGCGTATGCCGAGAAGCATTGGTTTTCCTTCAACGAGGATATTGAAGTTACAGTCGAAGTTGTTTTCAAGCTCGGTAGCGCTCATAAGCTTTTGAATTACAAGCTCGGGATTCGCATCCTTCTTTAAATCGAAGGTTAAAAGTCGAGAGCTGCTGATGTCAACAGAATCTCGAACGTCAGTTACCTCGCGGAGCTTTCCGCTCTTAATCATATCTACCGATTTTTTGATTATTGCCTCAATGCATGACGAATAAGGAATCTGCAAAATGTCAATAGCGTTATTTGCCTTGTCATAAGAGTATTTAGCTTGCATTTTGAAGCTTCCCGAGCCGGTGAGGTAAATCTTCTTCATCTGCTCATAATCGTAAAGTATCGTAGCTCCTCCGGAAAAATCGGGGGCTTTTATAATCTCCATAATGCGCTCAACAGTTGTTTTCGGATTTTTAAGAAGCGCAATAGTACCGTCGCATATTTCCGCAAGGTTAAATGAGCATATTGAACATGCCATACCAACGGCAATACCGAGGTTGGGAGAAATAAGTATATTCGGGAAAGTGGTCGGAAGAAGAACGGGCTCCTCTGACGTGTTGTCATAGTTGGGAACAAAATCTACCGCATCTTTATCTATGCCGTCGAAAAGCTCCTCGCAGAACGTATCAAGCTTCGCCTCTGTGTATCTTGAAGCAGCGTACGCCATATCACGTGAGTATTGCTTACCGAACGAACCCTTTGAATCTATAAATGGGTGTAAGAGTGCGCCGTTACCTCTTGTAAGACGTACCATAGTTTCGTATATAGATGCATCACCGTGAGGGTTAAGGCGCATCGTTTGTCCTACAATGTTAGCACTCTTGGTCTTTTGACCTGTCATAAGACCCATTTTATACATAGTATAAAGAAGCTTTCTGTGAGAAGGCTTAAAACCGTCTATTTCGGGAATCGCTCTTGAAACTATTACACTCATAGCGTAAGGCATATAGTTCTTTTCGAGTGTTTCAGTTATGGGCTGTATGGTAGATGGAGCCTCATTCTGTTTTAAGTCTTCGATAGAAATCTTTTTCTTCTTCGCCATTTTTTATACCGTCAATCCTTATAATTTAATGATATTGTATGCGGCAGCTCTTATCATTCTGTTGTAAAGAGCTAAACCTACTCCCTCCTTTTTAGGCAACGGAGCGTAAATTACGTCAAAGCATCTTTTATCTGCATCACGAAGCGTGTCAAACAAAACGTGCGCGTGAGCTTCTTTGTCATCCTTTTCTCCGAACTCGTATATATAAGCCTCGGGAGCTTTTTTTCTTATTACGGCTATATCCTCTTTGTAGCAAATAACCGCAACCGATTTGTTTTTTGAATTGCCTAATATGTAATTTGCTGCTTTTTCGGCATCTCCGTCAAGCAAAAGCACGGGAGCTTTTGGAGCGTAGTGCCTATATTTCATACCGGGAGAAAGTACTTTTTCACCGTCTTTGAGCTTGGCTGTTACAGCGTCTGCTATAATTACGTTGGGCGTAACGGAGTGAAGATCATCTATCGTTATTTTTCCCGGTCTCAAAAGTGTGATGGTGTTATTGTTTTCTATTTTGACAATAGTAGATTCAAGTCCGATTTCAGCATCGTCTGCTGCTATTATTGCATCTACTCTGTCCATCATATCGTCAATTGCGTGCATAGCCTTTGTTGGTGAGGGACTTCCCGATAAATTTGTAGACGGAGCCGCGATAGGCGTGCCTGCAAGCTTAATGAGAGTTCTCGCTACGGGATGCAAAGGACATCTGACCGCAACTGTGGGCAAAGATGCTCTTGTTTCAAGCGGAACACATTCTTTTGCCGGCAATACCACCGTTAAAGGCCCCGGCATAAAACGCGCTGCAAGTGCATCGTAAAGCTCGTTTGTATAAGTATAAAGTTTTGCATCCTCGGGTGTTGCGATATGAATTATCAAAGGATTATCTTGCGGTCTTCCCTTTGCCTCGTAAATTTTCTTTGAGGCAATTGGGTTAAGACCGTCTCCGCCTAAACCGTAAACGGTTTCGGTGGGAAAAACCACAAGTCCGCCGTTTTTTATAATTTCAGCGGAAGATTTGAGCTTTTCTTCAAGATTATCATCTTTTGTAATTTTTATTATTTCAGTTTTCATTATTCGGCGTCGCCTCTTAAGCGCTCTGCGGTATCGAAAGCGATAAGCTCATCAACAAGCTCACCTATATCACCGTTCAAAAAAGATTCGAAGGTATAAACGGTTTTGTTGATTCTATGGTCGGTGATACGCGATTGGGGATAGTTGTAGGTTCTAATCTTTTCACTTCTGTCACCTGTACCAACTTGGCTTTTTCTTGAGGAGGCAATAGCGTCTGCCTGCTCCTTTTGCTTCATATCGTAAAGTTTCGTATAAAGAATACGCAAAGCCTTTTCCTTGTTCTGAAGCTGGCTTCTTTCCTGGTCGCATTCGATTACGATACCTGTCGGCTTATGTGTAAGTCTTACAGCGGATTCGGTTTTGTTAATGTGCTGACCGCCGGCTCCGCTGGATTTGCAGGATTCAAATTTGAGGTCTGCGGGGTTAACCTCAACCTCAACGTCATCCGCCTCGGGAAGCACCGCAACGGTAACGGTAGAGGTCTGTATTCTTCCGTTAGACTCGGTTACGGGGATTCTTTGCACTCTGTGAACGCCGCTTTCAAATTTGAAACGAGAGTATGCACCTTCGCCGATAATGTTGAAGGTGATTTCTTTATATCCGCCAAGCTCGGTGTCATTAACGTTAACGGGCTCGAGCTTGAACTTTTCTTTAGTTGAGAACATAGAATACATACGGAAAAGGTCTGCTGCAAAGAGAGCAGCTTCTTCTCCGCCTGCGCCGGCGCGGATTTCAACGATAACGTTACGCGAATCGTTGGGATCCTTGGGGATGAGAAGTATCTTCAACTCATCCTCAAGCTTTTCGCATAAATCCTCGTATTCGTGGCACTCTTCGTCTGCCATATCGCGAAGCTCGCGTTCAAGCGATGAGTCATCGCGCATTTCAATGGCATCCTCAAGTGCTTTTTTAGCATCCTTGTATTCTCTGTATTTTTCAACTATGGGAGTGAGGCTGTTGTATTCCTTTACAAGAGCCGTATACCTTTTGCCGTCAGTTGCGATTTCGGGAAGAGTCATCATCTGCTCTATTTCCCTATATCTATCCTCGGCAGGAATTAATTTCTCAAAAAGCATATTATTCTCTCAGAAAATTATTTTACAAATGCAAGGCAAGCCTCGTAGGTAGAATATACGTCTGCCTTGGAAACTACTTCGTAGGGCGCGTGCATCGATATAACCGGAACACCGAGGTCAACGGTTTCGATATTGTGGTTAGCAATGAACATAGCAACAGTTCCGCCCCCACCCGCATCTACCTTTCCAAGCTCTGCAGTTTGCCAGATAACGCCGTTTTCGTCAAAGAGCTTTCTAACAAAGCCAACAAATTCTGCGGAAGCATCGCTTGTACCGCTCTTTCCTCTTGCACCTGTGTACTTGCTCAAAACCGTACCGCAAGAAAGGATGGCGCTGTTTCTCTTCTCGTAAACGTCGGGGAAGTTGGGGTCAAATGCAGCGTTAACGTCTGCACTGAGGCACTTCGAATGACGTCTTACAACTCTTGAGTTTTTGCCAAGAGATGCGGAAATTTCTTCGATTATGTCAACGAGAACGTCGCTTTGCATACCGGTGATACCCATAGAGCCAACCTCTTCCTTGTCCGCAAGAACAACCATTGCGGTGCGCTTGGTATCGGGAGTGTTGAGAAGTGCTGTAAGCGCGGGATAGGAGCATACTCTGTCGTCGTGGCCGTAAGCGGCAATCAAAGCGCCGTCAAATCCAACGTTACGAGCTTTGAATGCGGGAACGAGAGAAAGCTCTGCGCTTAGGAAGTCCTCTTCTGTTACTCCGTACTTCTCGTAAAGATATGAAAGGGCGGTAAGCTTAATCTTGTCGCTTACCTCCTCATCATCGTAAGGAAGTCCGCCGTAAAGGATATTGAGGGTTTCACCTGCAATTGCGCTGCCAAGAGGCTCTGCGCTCTGCTTTGCTCCAAGGTGAGGAAGAAGATCGTTTATATAAAATACAGGATCGGTTGCATTTTCTCCGATTACAACGTTGACGGATTCTCCGTTCTTTTTAATCATAACACCGTGAAGAGCAAGCGGAATTGCAGTCCACTGATACTTCTTTATACCGCCGTAGTAATGTGTCTTAAAGAAGCCCATTCCGGAATCCTCATACATAGGAACCTGCTTGAGATCAAGACGGGGAGAATCGATGTGCGATGCAATGATTCTGATTCCTTCCTTTTCAATGTCGTTTTCACCGACGGTGAAAACGATGAGAGATTTTCCGTGGTTGTTGTAATACTTCTTATCGCCAACGGAAAGCGTTTCACCGAGCTGATATTCGGTGTATCCCTTTTCTTTTGCAAGCTCAATAGAATAATCTACAGCTTCTCTTTCGGTCTTTGCCTTGTCAAGATATTCCATATATCCGTCGGAATATGCGTATATTGCCTTGATCTTTTCGGCATCGGACTCCTCAAAAACGTTTTTCTTTTTGTAAGCAAGCTTTTCAAGCATTTCCTTACCAATAGTCTTTTCGCTCATTTATTTATACCTCACATTTAAAAATATTTTCTGTAATTTCACGAACGCGTGCTTCAATAACACCTTCTCCGTCGGTAGTATCGATAACGTAATTCGCGTGCTTTATCAAAAAACTCTCGTCAAGCTGACTCGCTATTCGGAGCGATGCCAATGAATAATCAATACTATCGCGTTTCATTATGCGTTCAATTTTTTTATCTTTATCTGCCGTAACGGCAATTATAATATCGCATTTTTTATCAAATCCGGATTCAAAAAGGAGCGGAGCGTCGAAAATAACAGCAAGCTCGCCTTTAGTCTTATGGTATTCTATACGGCGAAGAGTTTCGTCTATAATTGCCGAGTGCGTTATACTGTTAAGTAACTTGCGCTTGCTTCCCGTGGTATCGGAAAAAATTATATTTGACAAGTTTTTTCTGTTAAGAGAAAAATCCTCATTTAGTATTTCGGGGCCGAAATGCGAGCGAAGAGATAGGTTTAGCTCGGAATTCGGTTTAGTCAAATCGCGATAAACTGCATCAGCGTCTATAGATTGAATGCCAAAATTAAGAAAGCTTTTGCAAACAGTGCTTTTTCCGCTTCCGCTATTACCACAAAGTCCTATTACAATCATACGCGTACCTAAATATAATTAATATCAAATAAAATAGTTTTTCATACTATTATACAATAAAGGAAATGCAAAAGTCAAGTTTTGTTGGACATAAAATATTATTTTCTTTTAAAATATAATGTTATAGGAGCAAAAATGGACAAAAAATACGCATTACAAATGGATTTTTTTGCATCTGCAAACGGTTACGGTGGCTTTAAGTCTTATTTTGGCGAAGTGTTTTCAAGCGAAAGCTTCGATAGAATTTTTGTACTTAAGGGCGGACCCGGTACGGGAAAAAGTACGCTGATAAAAAAGATAGCAAAGGCGTTGGAAAACGAAAAATTAAACGCCGAATTATTCCGGTGTTCTTCCGATACGAAATCTCTTGACGGAGTGATAATAGAAAGCCATAAAGCTAAAATAGCGGTAATTGACGGAACTGCCCCTCACGAAAGAGATGCGGTAATTCCGGGAGCTATCGACGTTATCGTGAATCTTGGAGAATCGCTTGATCAAAATGTTTTGAGCGACTCTCGAGAAAGCATTTTAGCGCTTAATAACAAAAAGAAGAGTTGTTATAAAACTGCATACGATAAACTATTAAAAAGTTCGTTATTTGATATTAATATCAAGGCAGAAATAGGAAGTGTAATTAATAACAATGCTATGGAAGATGCGATTGAAAGGGTTTTAGGACTTGGATTTCAAGTAAATAGCTCTGCATGTGGTACTCGCTTGATTTCATCTTTTTCGAAAAATGGTTACGCTTCTCTTGAAAAATTCAGAACTTCTTTGTCTGATTTTTACACGGTGCGCGGTGAATACGGCAGCGAATTGGCTTATATGAGCTCTCTTGCAGAAAGACTTGAGAAAAACGGCGTCGGATTCATAAAATTAATCTCGCCTTTGGATTCAAAATCGGTTGAAGGCATCTATTTTAAAAACAGTAACACTGCAATAATTTGCGGAGATTATGATAACGTTATTTGTGACACGCGCGACTTCATAGATGTAAAAGAAAAAAGCGCTTTTTACGAAAAAATGAAAGCGCTTGACCATTGCCGTTCTATTTACTTGAGCGAAGCCGCCGAAGCTTTAAAAGAGGCTTCAAGCTACCATTTTGAGCTTGAAAAACTATATAGCACAGCGGTAGATTTTGAAATTGTTAATGCGAAGACCGAAAACATCTTGGCTCAACTCTCTAAAATATTTATATAATCATTGACAATAGACTTTTTTTATGATAATATATTAAGAGTGAAAAACACCCGTAGTGAAAATCACACGGGTGTTTTATAAAAATTAAAGAGCCTTGACGATAGCTTCCGTATCGCTTGCGATAACAAGCTCCTCGTTGGTGGGAATCATATAGATTGCAACCGCGGAGTCATCACTGGAAAGCTTAACGGGAGTTGACGAATGATGGAAGGTATTTCTCTCATTGTCAAGCTTAATTCCGAGATATTCAAGTCCTTTAAGGGCGTTTTCACGAATATAAGGAGAGTGCTCACCGATTCCTGCAGTGAATACGATTGCATTCACACCGCCCATAGCTGCGCTGTAAGAACCGATAAACTTCTTTATCTGGTAGCAAAGCATATCGCAAACAAGTTTAGCTCTTTCGTTGCCTGCGAACATAGCTTCTTCAACGTCACGAGAGTCGGAGCCGGCGGTACTGATACCCTCAAATCCGCACTTCTTATTCATGTAGTTATCCATCTCCTTGGGAGTGTAACCCTTCTTTTCCATAATGAAAGGAACGATAGCGGGGTCGATTGCTCCGCAACGAGTTCCCATAAGTATGCCGTCAAGAGGAGTGAAGCCCATCGAGGTGTCAACGCACTGACCGTCCTTAACGGCGGTGATGGAAGAACCGTTTCCTATGTGGCAAGTAACTATTTTAGTTCCCTTTGCTTCTCCGCCCATAAGCTTTATCATTTCACCGCTTACGTATCTGTGAGAAGTACCGTGAGCGCCGTAACGGCGAATGCCGTAATCCTCATACATATCGTAAGAGATACCGTACATAAATGCTTCTTTAGGCATAGTCTGGTGGAATGCGGTGTCGAATACAAGAACCTCCGGGGTGTTAGGCATAACAGATTTGCATCCCTTGATACCCATAATGTGAGCGGGGGTATGAAGAGGAGCGTATGATACGCACTTTTCAAGAGTTTCCATAACCTCGTCGGTCACAAGCACCGACTGGGTGAAGAAGGGACCGCCGTGGACAACTCTGTGTCCAATAGCTTCGATTTCTTCTACGGAATTGAGGCAACCAACCTCTTTGTCAAGAAGAGCGGATACAACGAGCTTCATAGCTTCGGAGTGATCCTTAAGCGCGGTTTCGTTAATATAATCTTTTTTACCGCTGATTTTGTGAATAAGTCTTGAGCCCTCGATACCGATTCTTTCGCAATTTCCCTTTGCGAGAACGTCACCGGTGTTAGTATCAAAAAGCTGATACTTAAGAGAGCTTGAACCTGCGTTTACAACAAGTACTTTCATTGTAATTTCCTTTCTGTTTTTAAATACGTATCAATTATACACTATAAAAACAAAATTATCAACATAAAAATCAAAAAAATACAAATTTTTTGGAAGGGGGAGCTTTTTTGTGAAAACTGTTGCAATAATTTCGGAATATAACCCCTTTCATTCAGGTCACGAATACCAATTAAAAAGAATAAGAGAGGATTTTGGTGAGAGTACTGCTATAGTAGCTATTATGAGCGGAAACTTCACCCAACGCGGAGAGGTTGCGTTTGCATCTAAAATGCAAAGAGCAAAGGCTGCTGTTTTGGCGGGTGTCAATCTCGTTTTGGAGCTTCCCTTCCCTTTTTCATCCTCAAGCGCGGAAATCTTCGCTAAAAGCGGAGTTAAAATTGCTGAAGGTATTGGAGCTGACTATCTTTCGTTCGGCTCGGAATCGGGTGATATAAACGAGCTTTCTTTGGTAGCGTCGGCTATTGTCTCGGATGCTTTTGCAGAAGCGTTTAAGGCGCTCGGTGAAAACAAAGGACTCGGTTATCCTGAGCGATGCGAAATTGCTTATAAAAAGGTATCTGATGCGAAATTCGAATTTTCTTCAAATAATATACTTGCAGTTGAATATATAAAAGCTATTAATGAGCTTAACGCTAAAATAAAGCCACACACGATTAAGCGCGTTGGTGCTGAATATACCGCCGATAGTGTTAAAAATGCGGTGCATCAAAGCGCGATGGCTTTAAGAGGCGCAATTAAAAACAATGAGGACGTATTCTCTTATCTACCCGATGCTACAAGGACTATGATGGCATCTCTAAAGGACAACGGAGAGTTGCCATGCGATATCGAAAGAATATCCTCGGCGTTTATTTCATATTTACGATTAAATCCTCCCTCGCAGAATCAAGAAATACACGATGCGGGTGACGGTTTATATAATCGCCTTTATAACGAAAGTTTTAAGGCTAACGATATTTCTACGCTTCTGTTGCGTACCGAAACGAAGAATTACACTAAATCAAGAATCAGGCGTGCGCTTTTAAACGTATTTTTCGGCGTTACCTCCTCCGATGTAAAGACGCTTCCTACGTACACTCAAATTCTTGCTATGGACAGCATAGGTACGCAGATTCTAAAGAAAACAAGGAAGTCAAGAGATATTCAAGTTTTGACAAAGCCTTCGGATTACAAAGCCTTCGACGAAGCAGCACTTCGTCAAAAACAGCTTTCCGATAAGGCTGATTCGATTTTTGAATTAACGAAGCCCGTTCCAAAGGATGGTGCATCGGCACTGACGTTCACGCCGTTTGTCAAAAAATAGGGCATATTGCGCTAATTTTACGTTATCTACTTTTGTCGAATGTATTTACATTGATTGGCAAATTTGATATTATGATTACGGGGTGGACAGGCAGTCCCTGCTTCCAAAAATACGAAAGGAGTACATATTATGTTTGACGTAAAAGGCATTGAAAGCGGTGAGTTTATTGAATACAAGGGCAGACCTCTTGTTCGCAAGGATGATGATTTGTATTACGGTGATCTCGAGCAGTATTATGTAAAAATGATGATTATGACAGAGAAGAAGGCTGTTAAGGCAGAAGAAACTGTTCCTGACAATATAGCAGTTCAGCTCTTTGCTCCGGGTAAACCCTTCCCCGAAAAGCAAATATCCGCAAAGGGACTTTTAGATGCTTTTGAGACTGCTGCGGCATGGCTTGACCGCTATAACAAGTAAGAAAAAACATAAAACGGTCCGAAAAATCGGAGCTTATGGCATTTGTTCTTGCTTTCAAGCAATAACGTGCATACATTCAGTATGCAAGGAGGTAAAAAATGCAAAAAGAAGCTTCAGGCAGTATAAATAAAATTTTAGCTGCCGTTTTGATAGGCGTAATGCTTATCTTAATGATTGGAATAGTTGTAAGTGGATGGCAAACCGAAACTAATGGAGAAAATAGCGGCGATGGCGGTGATTTAACCGCAAATGCCGATAATCTAAACGGCGATACCGACAAAAATAGCGGTACCGCCGATAATTTTTCAAATATTGAAAATACACTGCCCAAAAATCCCGAATACGTAAATTATCTTACGGGACTTGAAACCGATTTGGCTCTCGTAAATCGCGCGCCACTCGTTATGGTAAACGATCCCAACGTGCCATCGTACGGAATTTCAAATTCAGAATTAACGATAGAGATACCGACAGAATTCGGAAAAACTCGTTTTCTTAATTACAAAACCGATATATCCGAGCTTGGAAAGCTCGGAGCTTTCGTAAGTACGCGGAATTATATCACTGCGCTTACGAGCTTTTTCGGCGGTCTTTTGATTTCGCTTGGTAATGACGATATTGTTTCCTATCCTTCGCTATCCTCTTCTCTTCCCTTTGATTTATCAAAGCACAAAGACGTTATATATAAGGAAAACGGTAGAAACGTTTATACGGATAGTGCAAGTATAATAAAAGTAGCAAAGGATGAAGGTTTAGACCTTTTTTCATACAAGCGAGAGGCACTACCATTTGAATTCTGTGGGTTCGACGAAAATGTTGTAGGTAAAACAAGCGCAAAGGAAATTTACGCTCCCTATGCCGATGATAACAGTACGTCATTGGTTTACGACGAGGCATCGCAAAGCTACGTTTTATATAAGAACGAAAGACTAAAGGTAGATATGCTTAACGGCGAGAATCTTTCGTATAAAAACGTGTTTATTCTGTTCGCAGACGTTCTAACTTATGAAACCTCTTACGGAACGGAAAGCGTAATGAATACCGATACGGAAGGCACGGGATATTATATTTCGAACGGAACACTTACGGAAATCAAATGGAGCGTAGATTCGTCAAATAAATTGGTGTTTAAAAACCTAAATGGCGAAAAGCTTGTAATTAATCGCGGTAATTCTTATATAGGATACTATAAATCTTCAAACAGCGATTTTATAACCGTAAAATAAAGCGTTCAGATACTTATGAAAAACTGAAAACCGGTAGAAGTAAACAAGACTCTACCGGTTAAATTTATATCCGTGCGCACTGTTTGATTTTCGGAAGGGATGACAACAGTCATCACTCATTAATTTTCATTATCGAAAATTAATGACACATAGATTATAATATCCAAAGTTCGTGTCTGTCTGCTGGCAAGCAAGCACGAACGAGAATATTTCAAGGCATGTGCGAAAATCTGTGATTTTCGAAAGGGATGACAACAGTCATCACTCATTAATTTTCATTATCGAAAATTAATGACACATAGATTATAAAACTATCATTAGCCTTCCATTTGCTTTCCAAGGAACATTGCAGCTGTTTGGATAAGTTTCGTTTCTACATCTTGGGAAATTTTCTCGTCTGCAGATATACCGTATTGCATAGCGGATACTACGCAGCCTATAACGTCACCCTCCGATATTATAGGCATCGCACAACTTATAAAATGGTCTCTTCCCATATCTATGACATATCGTTCTTCGCTTTTCCCGCCTCTATAGTATAAGGCTCTGTTTTCCATAATGTCCTCGAGGTCTTTGGAGATTTTTTTGTCCATATATTCTCTTTTTGATGCGCCGGATACTGCAATCACGGCATCTCTGTCACAAATAAAAATAGGCATTCCCGAGGTTTTTTGAAGAGTTTCGCAATACTCGGTTGTAAAATTCTGAAGCTCTCCTATAGGAGAGTACTTTTTAAATATAACTTCCCCTTCTCTGTCAGTAAAAATTTCAAGCGGGTCGCCCTCGCGAATACGCATAGTTCTTCGTATTTCTTTTGGTATAACAACACGACCGAGGTCATCGATTCTTCTCACAATTCCTGTGGCTTTCATTTATATATAATTCTCCTTTATCTTTTTAAGGTGTGATGTTAGTATTTGTAAAGAAAGGGGATTTATACTGCCTTGTTGACTTTTTTACATGGCTGTTTGTGAGAAATTCAAAGACAACAAAAGAGTTATATGAGAAGCTTCTTCAAATGTCCGATTTGCACTCTTTCCCCGAATTAGATGGTGAAATCATAATTTGAAAATTATATAAAAATGCCTATATTCGTGCTTATTGTGATAGTTATGATGCTTGTATTGATATAATAAATGATTCAATTTTGGCTGGTTCTTTGATTCATTGGCATCCTGATGAGGAAAATATGCTTGAAGAATTGTATTCTCTCGGCAAAAAAAGCAATATTCTTGTGCTTAAGAAGTTTTTGTTTAGTACGAGCGTTTTTTATATAGGCGAACCAGAAAAATATCAATTCAATCCCAAAAAGAAATGGCATAGGGGCAAACTTATTTATTTAGAACAGAAATAACACATCAGCGGAGTGATTTCACTCCGCCGTTTCTTTATACCTACTTACCGCACTATGTATCGCTATGATAAATCTGTTGAACAGTGTCAATGTTATCTGCAACCGGTTCCCCTCGCGAATACGCATTGTACCAAATAATTAATTTTTGACTTTTACACAAAAATCAACGTTTAATTTTGGCACAGATGATCTCCATTTGTCCGTCAAGCTCCAACTCACCGCAACCGGCAGGCAAAAAGAAGCTATCCCCTGCCTTAATCTTGTGCTCATGTATCCTACCGAAGCCCTCAACACAGGTGAGCGAGAGAAAGCTTTCTTTCCCCACGTTGATCACCTTTCTTCCGTTAACAAGGAGGCGCGTAACATGGAAATAGGGGCAACTTGCCAGTACCTCTTCCCCATCGCGTGTAACCGCAGGCAAAGTCCTTTCAAACTTCTGATAATTCAGTACGCGTAACGCTTTTTCCAAGTGAAGCTCGCGCGGATTACCGTTTTTGTCGCAGCGGCCGTAGTCAAACACGCGGTAGGTGATATTGCTATTTTGCTGCACCTCGCAGATCAGACACCCCGCACCAATAGCATGAATCGTACCCGAGGGGATGAAGTAGCATTCACCCTTTTTGACAGGGAAAAAATTCATAAGACTGCATAACGTTCCCTCAGCAATCGCGTTTCTGACTTCATATTCAGAAACGTCATGCGAAAAGCCGAGGTAAATTCCGGCGTCCGGCTGCGCATTCACGATATACCACATTTCCGTCTTGCCGAAGCTCTGCTCATTAGCAAGGGCATATACATCGTCCGGATGCACCTGCACAGAAAGATTTTGTGCCGCATCAATCAACTTGATAAGCATGGGAAAATCTGCAAAATCGCGGCAATTTTCTCCCCAAAGAGAGCGGTCAAGGTCGCGCAAGGTTCTGCCGTCTGCGAGTTTGGTGGATCCCTCGGGATGACATGAAAGCTCCCAGCTTTCAGCTACAGGTGTTTCCTCGCTTTGCTTACCGAATTCACAGAGCAAACGAGTGCCACCCCAAATATAATTTTTGAAAATCGGATACAGCTTGAATATTTCCATCATTTTCTCCTTTTAAGGTCATTTTTCACGCAATTGCGCCTTGTATTCAGTGGGTGTCATACCCACTTCTTTTTTGAAATTGCGGGTGAAAACCGAAAGCTCGTTAAAGCCGCACTCTGTGGCGATAAAACTGACGCTTTTCTCCGTGGTACGCAGCAAATGTTTGGCGGTAGCAATACGTGCGGAATTAATATACGCCCCCATCGTCATTCCCGTTTCACGTCGAAAAAGCCTACACAGATAGTACTTGTTGACGTGTAGTCCCTCAGCTACGTCGGCGAGGGTAATCCCTTGTGCCAGATTTTCGTGAATATAACGCATAACGTCTCCCATTGTACCGCGGTAAGCATCGCTCGGCGAGTCTCCCTGCTCGATGCAAAGGTGTAAAAGCTCAAAAATCTGTCCACGAAGTAATAGCGGCTGCCCGTTGCCGGCGAATTGACGCTCCAGTAGCTCAAAGCGTCGCTCGATCTCTCGCATCTGCTCGTGCGTGGGGATGCGATAAAAAAATCTTTCATTACCGGAAGGTGAAGGCAGGTCGCAAAGCAATCGCTTATCAAAAATCAGCTTATGGCGCAGATAAGGGGCGCTATGCTCAGGACAGATGTAATGTAGCGCGGTACCGTCAATCAAAAGTACCGTATCGCCCGCAAATGAGATCACACGCTCGCCCACAAAGATTTTGCCGCGCCCCGAGCGGATACAGATCAGCTCAAAAACGCCATCGTGCGTGTGAAAGATGTCTGATAGAGCATCCTTGCCCAGTTGACGATAATAAACCTCAATATGCAAAATCCCACCTCCTTTTTAGCTATATTATAATATACTTTCGAAAAAAAGTCAATATAAGTCAAAATTATTGCAATATTCGTCTTTTTTTGCCCAACTTTGTGTGATAAAATTAATTAAAATCTGATTCATAGTAACTAAAAGAAAGGAAAACTATTATGGCAG
>JAZRDI010000054.1:0-30554 GCA_045660185.1 Eubacteriales bacterium
ATTAGAACTGTATGAGATAAATCGCATTCCCTTATCAAAACGCTCGCTCCGTTTTCAACGAAATACATAGCGTTTTTCGTTTGGTGATCTGCCGTGACGTTTGGCGAAGGAATGAGAATAGATGCCGTGCCCGATGCAGAGATTTCGGATAGAGTCATAGCTCCGCATCTGCTTATAACTACGTCTGCCGCTGAAAGATAAAGATGCATTTTGTCCGTGAACGGAATTACGGAGGCCTTTTTCATTTTTGAAAAAAGCTCGCTTTTGGTTTTCTTGATTTCTTCGAAGTAGCGTTTTCCGCAAACGTGGCAGTGCATTACACGTCTATCACTTTCTGAAAAGTGTTCTATCATTTTGGTGCAGCTTTCATTCAGCTTTCCCGAACCGATACTGCCGCCGACCGAAAAAATAAAAAATACGTTTCGCGGTATTCCGAGCATTCGTCTTGCAGTGTCTTTTTCGGTATTATAGAATTCGGACCTTATGGGATTTCCGGTGTAAATTCCTTTTTTGGAGCTTGCCTCTGTTTTTGCTCCGAGAAGAAAAATATCGCATTTTTTTGCAAGAAGCTTTGAAGTTAATCCCATAGTGACGTTAGATTCGTGAACTGCCGTAAATATTCCAAGCCTCGAAGCCGATCTAATAACGGGGAAACAAACGTAACCGCCCGTTCCTATTACCGCATCGGCATGAAATCTCTTTAAAAATTCCTTTGACTTTCTTTCTGCGGAAAGCGCACTTTTTATAACCCTTATGTTACGAAGTGTGAATTTTCTTATAAGACCCGATATTTCTATTTCGTAAAGCTCATATCCGTTTCTTTTTATTACCTCATTTTCATAACCGCCCTTTCTTCCTATGAATGCTATTTTTGCATCCGGGTGAGTTCTTTTAAATTCTTCCGCAATAGCGATAGCGGGGGTAATATGACCTACGGTGCCGCCACCGCAAAATACAATATTCATAGCATCTCTCCGTGTTTACTTTAAAATCTTTGCTCTGCGAGAGAACGAGAGTATCATTCCTATCTCAAAAAATATCATAACGAGCGACGAACCGCCGTAGCTGAAAAAAGGAAGCGAAATTCCCGTGTTAGGAATAGTATTGGTAACTACGGCTACGTTCAAAAGAACTTGGATCGCAATTTTTGTGCAAACACCGAAAATTGTGAGCTTTTCGAACGTATTTTCGGCATTTAAAGCGATTTTATATCCGCGCGCGGTGAATATAGCGAAAAGCGAAAGCGTTAGAATAGCCCCAAAAAATCCAAGCTCTTCGCATAAAATTGCGAAAATCATATCGTTCGCAGGCTCTGAAACGTAGCAGTATTTCAAAAGCGAGTTACCGAATCCGAGGCCAAAGGCTCCGCCCGAGCCGATAGCCATTAATCCTTGAAGAGTTTGCCAACCTCCCGTGAGCTTATACCCTTCGGGGTTTTGCCATACCGTAATTCTATCCTTGGTGTAATCGGTAAAAAGTGCGATGCAACTAACGCCTATTATTCCGAGAAGAGTGAAAAATGATATGTACTTCGTATCTACCCCCGAAACGACTATCACGAGAATCCCGATAAGACCGAGGATTATTATGCAGGAAAGATGCTTTTGGAGCATTACCAAAAATATCGGCAGAGCGATTATAAGGCAGGGAATAAAAGTTCCGTAAATGAATTTTTGTCTTTCGTTTTTTCTTTCAAGCGCGCGCTCGCCGTTTTTTGAAAAATAGTAAGCGAGCATCATAACTATAGTCATCTTTGCGATTTCCGAAGGTTGAATAGTTATTCCGCCGATGCTTATCCACCGTTGCGCTCCGTTGCCGACTAATCCCACCGCGAGAACGAGGATCAAAAGGCAAACGGTTATTGCGTAAAGGTATGGCGTGATTACAAAATACACGTTAGGATTTATTCTTGACGATGCAATCATTACGGCAACACCCAAGAAAAGCCAGACTGCCTGTCGCTTTATAAAGAAGAAACGGTCATCGTAACGAAATTCGGCATAAGGAGCCCCCGCGCTGAAAACCATAAGACTTCCAAAAACGGCGAGTATCAAGGTGATTATAAAAAACGAAGTATCAAAAGCGGGGATTTTTCCCGTAAGGAAAAGAGATTCCTTCGAATTATCTGAGTTTTTAAATATTTTCATTTTTACACAAATATTATACTTGCGGGTATGGAAAATATCAGCGTAATAATTATAGCCCATATCACGATTTTGTTTTCGGACCAACCGCATTTTTCCAAATGGTGATGAAATGGCGCCATTTTGAATATGCGCTTTTTAGTGAGTTTGTAGTATCCAACCTGAAGTATAACGGAAACTCCTTCAATGAGATATACTATTCCGACGAAGAGAATAATTAGCGGATTTCCGAGCGAGCAGCAAGAAGCCGAAGCCAAAGCACCCAAAAACAGAGAACCCGTGTCACCCATAAAAATTTTCGCGGGATGAAGGTTAAAGAATAAAAATCCTACCGCAACTCCCATAAGGGCAAACGCGATAAAGGAAACCTCATAACTTGCATTTACGGAAATGAAAGCGAGAGATATTCCTATCGCAAAGCTTACTCCCGATGCGATACCGTCTATTCCGTCGGTAAGATTTGCGCAGTTTACTGTTGCAACGAGCATAAGAAGCGTTAACGGATAATAGAAAATTCCGAGGTCTAAGCTAAATGATTTAAAAGCTATTTCGCTTGAAGAAAAAAGGAAAATCCGTCTGGCAATTATGAAAAGACTTGCAACGGCAACCTGAAAGACGAGCTTTTGCAATGGAGTCAGACCTGCGTTTTCACGTTTTCGGATTTTTGCATAATCATCTACGATACCGATAATTGCATTCGCAATAGCGTAACTTAAGGTAATTAAAAGAGCAGTAGCAAAATATCCCTCACCGCGAATGTAGAGATAGATTACCGCCAAAGAAAGTGCAACCGTCGCGCTTATTAAAAATCCGAGTCCGCCCATAGTTGGCGTACCCTTTTTCTTTAAATGCCAGCTTGGTCCTTCGTCATATATAGGCTGTTCCGCCTTACGCTTTAAGATAGGTATCAGCCTTTTTTCAGCCACCGCTGTAGCAATCAAAGCGAATAAAAAGGTGAAAATATAAAAAAATAAGTTTGAATCCATCATTTTTGTGCCTTCTTTAAAATATCTATAATTCTTTCAAGCTTTATTTTGCGCGAAGCTTTGAAAAGTATTACCCCGTCATTCGAATACCGAAGAATTTGCGAGGCGGTAATTTCGGGATTTTCAGCATCTTCATTAATGAAAACGTTGTTTTTGTCAAACCCTCCCGCAATTGCGCCGTTTGCTATATGCCGAGAAAATTCTCCTATAAGGTATAGCTTTTCGAGATTTGCACTTGCCGCGTGAAATCCAATTTTAAAATGCATATCCTCGCTGAACCCGCCAAGCTCTAACATATCACCGAGAAGCGCGCTTTTTTTACCGCGTTTTTCCTTTAAGGAATCGAGCGCTCCTATTACGGCATCGGGCGAGGAGTTATACGAATCGTTGATAATCTTAAAGCCGTTTATTTGAATTTCATTGGAAAATGCGGCAAAATCAATGCTTTTAAGAGCATTATCGATTTCTTCATCGCTCATATTCAAAAGGTCGCAAGCCGCAAGGGCAAACGCAAGGCAATCTGCAGTGTGAAAGCTTGCGTTTTCCAATCCAAAGACGTTGAGTTTGTGCATATTACTTGGAGTTTTAAAATAAAAAATATCCTTTTGTCCCTTTGAAAACAGGCAATAGTCCGATTCGCATTGTAAAGAGTTAACGGATTCGTTTTTAGAAATGCAAGAAACCGTTAAATAATTATTTATCCGCTTCGTGAGAAGCTCCTCGCGCGTTGGAATTATCGCAAGCTCGCTTTTCATACCGTGCAAAATTTCGCATTTTGCATCGGCGATTTTTTCGCGAGATCCGAGGTTGCCGATGTGTGCAGTCCCGATTTTAGTTATAACGGATACGTCGGGTTCTATACATATAGAAGCCTTCGATAATTCGCCCGCATGGTTCATACCTGCTTCAATTACCAAAATTTCCGTATTTTTCGGTGCGCCGAGAATGGTAAATGGAACGCCTATTTCGTTGTTTAGGTTTTTATAAGTGGAATGCGTTACGAATTTGGATTTTAAAAGGGAAGCGAGAATGTTTTTCGTTGTGGTTTTGCCAACGCTGCCCGTGATTGCAACCGCGCTTTTTATCGGTAAAAGCTTTTTGTACGCGTTTGCAATCGTGAGAAGTGCAGTATTCGGATTTTCAAGACGAATGTCAGCTTTGGAATAATAATCACCTATTGAGTATAAAATCTTGTCCTTGATTTTTTGAATGAAAGATGAGCCGTTGTAAGTTTCGCCCGTGAGTCCTATAAAAAGCTCACCGCCCCGGATTTCTCTCGAGTCAGTGCATATCGCGCTAAAGGTTTTAGCTGAATCGTATTCCTTTTTGCTAATTCCGAAAAGCTCTTTTATGAATGCAATTGACAACGGAATTTCGGTTTCTATTCGCATAAAATTATTCCTTATTACGTAATTTTAACGAATTTAAAATTATTTCTTTTTCATTAAATTCGTGTGTTCCGTTTTTATCCTTTATGTATTTTTCATGTCCCTTACCGGCTATGACGACGATGTCTTTTTTCTCTGCGCTCGTTATTGCGTAGCGTATAGCAAGCTCTCTTTCTAAAATTACTCCGTGAGTTTCTTTTTTAAAGCCGCAAAGTATATCCGAGATTATTTTACCCTCGTCCTCGGAGCGCGGATTATCGTTGGTTACGATAATCTTATCTGCAAGCTTTTCTGCCACGGAAGCCATTAAAGGTCTTTTTGACCAATCTCTTTCTCCACCGCAGCCAAATACCAATATAATTTTCTGCCCTATATTTTTGAGCGAATTTATAGTTTTTAAGAGTGATTCGAGTGCAAATGGCGTATGAGCGTAATCTATTATAACGTTTGGCTCTCCTTTGATGATTTCAAAACGTCCATCGATTGATTTGGTGTTTTCAAGCGCGTCCTTTATCACCTTTGGGCAAACGTTCATTTTATAACTTGCTTCAAAGGCAAACATGGAGTTATATACGTTATAAAGCCCGGGCAATGAAAGTCTTATACGCGTTAGTAAATTCTTCGTTCGATAGGCATATGCGATTCCGTCAATGCCGTAGCTTTCAATATCGGCAGCGTTAGAATCGCTCTGCCAAACCATACTGACTCCGATTGATTTTTCTTTGTATTTTTCGTAAAGCTTCTTACCGTAAGGGTCATCAAAGTTTATGATTGCGGATTCGGAACTTGATATAAGCTTTTCCTTTGCGCGAAAATAGTTTTCCATATTTCCGTGAAACTCAAGATGTTCGTGGGATATGCCCGTGAAAATTCCGATTTTGAAGCGAATGGGAAAAAGCTTTTCAAGCTCAAGTGCGTGACTTGACGCTTCTATTACTACGCATTCGCACCCCCTTTTTTGCATATCCTTTATGATTGGATAAAGAATATCGGGGTCGGGTGTTGTCATTGAATAGGCACTGTCTGTGTATTTTATACTGTCAAAAAGAATTTTACCCGTACCGATAAATCCGCATTTTATTTTTGCTTCGGTCAGCACGTTATAAATCATAGTTGCGGTGGAGGTTTTTCCGTTAGTTCCCGTTACTCCGATAAAACTAAGAGATTCATAGCCTATATCGGATATTTGCGACATCGCGTAAGCGAAGCATTTTCTTGCGTTTTTCACCTCTATGACATTTTCATAGATACCCTTGAATTTTTCCGAATTTTCCGTTACTATCGCAATAGGATTGCTATTCGCGTATTCTTGAATGAGCGAGTAGGTATCAAAGGTTACGCCGGGGAGCAGAAATAAAAGAGTGTCATGGTTTCCGTTCTTGTAGTTTGCAGAGCAACGTTCTGCCTCAAGCTCTAAAAGATGAGATTCTTTAATTAGCTCTTCGTGTGGAATTAAATAACTAATTTTCATATCAGTCCTCAAAATCAAGATATATTATTTCAAGCTCGATAACACTGTTTTTCGGTAAAACCGCACCTTCGTTTACCGATTGATAAATTACAGTTGCTCCGCCGTGTCCCGTCGGATTTTTTATTCTCAAATTAAGTCCTGCATTTATTATGAGCCGATTTGCCTCTTCGATACTCATACCCGTAACCCTTGGTACTACAGAATAAAGAGAGTTTTTATCATCGGTATAAAGTATAACCTTCGAATTGTTACGCAAAAAAGCTTCGTCGCCTGATGGAGTTTGTCTAATAACGCTACTTCCGCTACCGACTATTTCATAAGAAATACCGATTTTCTTTAAATCCTTAGTTGCATCTGCTACGGCAGTGCCGACATAATCTGAAATGCGTACGTGCGAAGTTTCGCCCTCTTTGGAATAATTGAGGTAGGGAAGTGCTTCGGTAAGAAATGCCGAAACGTAAGGCGCGGCTACAACGCTTCCGTATTTTACTGATGACGTAGGTTCGTCAACGACGATTATCATAGCGATTCCTCCGTCATCGGAAATAGAGTAGGCTACCGTCGAGCCGATTCGAAGGTATGAATTTCCGTTCTCGTCAAGAATGTCAAACTTTTGCGACGTTCCCGTCTTTGCCGCTATTAAATAACCCTCAACCGCTGCGTTTTTTGCTCCGCCGTTACCGCTTACACCTTTCTCAAGAATTTCCGAAACCGTTTTAGCAACCGACTCGGATATAACACGTCGTTCCGAATCTGATTTATGCTCGCTTATTACGTTTCCTTCGGAATCTATTACCTTTTCGACAACGTACGGAGTAACGAGTGCTCCGCCGTTTGCAACTGCCGCTATCGAGGTCAACTGACGTATTATGGAAACCTTGAACCTTTGCCCGAATGATGCAGTAGCGAGCTCTGTAGTTCCTATAGCGTCAAGCTCATGGAAAATCGTTCCCGCTTCGCTCGGGAGGTCTATACCCGTCTTTTCAAAATATCCAAAGCGCTCTACGTATTCGTAGAATTTTTCAGCTCCGAGTCTTTCGGCCACTGTCATCATAGTGGGGTTGCAAGACATTTGAAGTCCGTATCCCAAATCAAAGCCCGAACCGTGTCCGCCTGCCTTGTGGCAGCGTATATTCCAGCCTCCAACCGAAAGATAACCGTGGCAGGAGAATGTATCGCTTGTTTTAGCTGCGCCCGCGTCGAGAGCCGATGAAACAGTGACTATTTTAAAGGTTGAACCCGGTTCGTAGGTTTCGCTTACTGCCTTGTTCGCCCACATAGATTCAAGCAGTGATTTTCTATAAGCCTTATATTCGTCACTGCCAACGGAAAATCCCGACGTGTCAAGCTTGATTTGAGAAATCGCATCAAGCTCGTAAGGAGAATTTGGGTCAAAGGGCGATGAGGTTGCCATTGCGAGAATCGCGCCGCTTTTTGTATCCATAACGATTCCGGTGACTCTGTTTTCCACGGAATGATTGATTCTTATTGTTTCTAACTGCTCTTCGAGCTTCTCTTGCAGGTATGAGTCAAGCGTTGTAACAACGCTATATCCGTCTTTAGCGGGAATGAATGAAGCATATTCGTTTGGCAATGCGTTTCCGTTTGCATCCTTTGCGTATAAATAATAGCCATCAGCGCCTTTGAGAATATCATCGTAAGAATATTCAAGTCCGTAAAGCCCTTGCAAATCCGTACCGGTAAATCCGAGAACGTGCGCGCCAAGAGTTCCTTCAGGATAATATCGTGACGTTTGCGCTTCCGTGAAAAGCATTGATTCCAGATTTCCTGCTTTTATAAATTCAATGACTTTTGCATATTCTTGTTCGGTAGCACTCTTTTTTATAGTTATATCAAGAACGTTTGAATTGCTGATTTTTTTATGTACCGATGCGTAATCGAGATTAAGAATTTCGCAAAGACCTCGGCTAATTATATCGGTATATACTTTTCCGCTGTTTTTCTCCTGCTTCTTGATTTCACGCGAGGAAACGAAAATTCTCCAAACCGTTTTGTCCGTGGCAAGAAGATTCATATTTGCATCGTATATATTTCCGCGCTTCGCCTTTAGAGAAGAGCTTGTGGTTATTTGGTCGAATACCTTGTCTTTGTAATGCGCGTAGTTTACAAATTGCAGTAAAAATAAATTGAATATAAGATAAGAGAGAAAGACTGTAAACGCAACCGACGTTTTTAAAATTCTTTTTCTTGTCAGCGCGGAATCGTGTGTTTTTCGAATTTTGTTGAAATTAGACATAAAAAACCCCGTAATAAATGTACCGACAAAGGCCGTTAATACATTTTATTACGGGGTTTTGGGTTTTATGAAATTTGTTTATGCAATTTCAAGCTGATTTGCAAAAATAGTTTCTTCGGTGATGGAGTTTTCGATTTCAGAGTCGTTCTCCTGAATGGAAACGATATTGTCCTTTCCAACCTTGGAGGAGGAAAGTCCGAAAACAGTACAGCATACAACGAGAGCGCATACCACGGTTGCGGAGCAGAATGCGGTGAACGATGCGCGAAGAGGGAACTTTCTCATAGTTTTATCTCTTACGGGAGCATCCTTAACTTTAAGCTTCTCGGTAACGTAAGCGAAGGCCGTTGTGAGAGACGAGCTTTTTGATTCAGCAACTGCCAAGCTCTTATTAGCTGCGACGGTCATAGCGTTTCTCTTAGCTTTTGCTTTCATAAGCATATAATCGCCGAGGGTGTAATCTATATTATCGTTTTCAACTGTAAAGTTTTTTACCATATTGCTGTAAAGCTTGTCGTAAGTCATGTTCTGATTCATCAGCGTATCTCCTTTTATTCCTGTAATTATATCTTTTCCGCTATGCGAAGCTTTGCGCTTCTGGAGCGTGGATTGTTCTCTAATTCTTCCGCCGAGGGAAGTATGGGCTTTTTAGCCGTTTCTTTGATTTCGGGCTTCTTTCCGCATACGCATATGGGAAAATCGCGTGGACAGGTACAGCCCTGCGAAAGCTCCTTGAATGAGAGCTTAACGAGCCTGTCCTCAAGTGAATGGAATGAAATGACAGCGATACGTCCGCCGGCTGCCATATTTTTAGCCGCGCTCATAATCATAGGGCGAATCGTGTCGAGCTCTGCATTAACTTCAATTCTGATTGCTTGAAACGTTCTTTTTGCGGGATGAGGTCCATCCATTCGCGCTGCTTTTGGAATTGCGCTCTTGATTATATCTGAAAGCTCGAATGTGGTTTCGATAGGCTTCTCGGTTCTTTTTGCGCAAATAGCAGCTGCTATCTTCGGAGCGAATCGCTCCTCACCGTAGTCGTAGATTATCTTTTTAAGGTCGAATTCCGAATATTCGTTTACTACGTTATATGCTGAAAGGGGAGCGTCTATTTGCATTCTCATATCAAGCTTTGCGTCATGCATATAGCTGAATCCGCGTTCAGGACAGTCAAACTGGAATGAACTGCATCCGAGGTCTGCAAGAACTCCGCCTAAATTATCTATTTTTAAATCATTCAGCACGTTTCCAAGCTCGGAAAAATTGCTGTTGATAAACGTTATCTTATCAAGATAATCCTTAAGTCTTTCCTTTGCCGCGGCTATTGCGTTTTCATCTCTGTCGAAGCAAATAAGTCTTGAGTTCGGGCCAAGTCTTTTTGCAATCTCAAGTGAGTGACCGCCGCCGCCGGTAGTACAGTCTACGTATGTGTATCCATCTCTTATGTTAAGCGCTTCGATACATTCAGAAAGAAGCACAGATACGTGGGAAAAGGGAATTGATGCCATAGTGCGCTTCCTTTCTTGCTTTCATAATGATTATCATAGTGTCACGAAAGGCAATATACTTTTCGCTACTATATCGGTTTGGAAGGGGGTGAAAATCACCGTTTCCGTGAATTTGAATTTGCGATTACAATCCGTATTTGCGCATAAGCTCTCTGATTGCGTTCGGATCGCGCTGGCTTTCACGCTGACTCCAAACCTCTTCAGCCCATATCTTAATCTGCTTACCTGCGCCGACGAAAACAACGTTCTTTGCTATAGAAGCGTGTTGCATAAGCTTTTCGTCAAGGATGATTCTACCGCTACTGTCGGGCACGCATTTCTGCGCTGCGCCAAGTAAGTATTCTTGGAGCTCTGCCGCCTCGGATTCGGGAAGCGAAGAAATCTGTTCAACGTACTCCTCCCAATCCTTTGCGGTGTAAATTGAAAGGTAAGGGTCAAATTTTCTTGTTATATAGAATTCAGCGCCTAATTCTTCGCGATACTTTGCGGGAATAAAAACTCTTTTCTTTGCATCGAGCGAATGCGGAAAAGAACCAACGAATGACATATAAGACCCTCCTTTCAAAATTTTCACACTTTTGTCACGTTTACTCCACTTTTGCGGTAGTAAATGGGGAAAATGATACACTTTAAGCCATTTTGCCCCACCGACGTATATATTATAATACATACGCGCTCTAATGTCAATACCTTTTTGCCAAAAAAATGAAAAAAATTCACAAAAAATTTTCGGGCAGAGCACCCTTTTTGCCAAAAGTGGAAAAGTGTGGGGGAATTTCCCCATAAAGCGAGAAAAAGTTTTGAAAAAGTTTCGAAAAAACGAAAAAATCTCTTCCATTTTTCCTCGAAATATGGTAAAATAACATACAACGATAAACCGGGACTATAAAGGTGAAGATAAAAAATCGACACTTTTTAACACGTGACGGCTTGTTTGTGGAGGGTTTATGTCACTATTCAAAAAAATATTCGGAAAGGCGAAGTCCCCCGATAGCTATTCATTCAAGCTTGAACGAGCAAGAGAGCTACACGGTCAGCCGGTAAAATACGTCACCGAACATAGAAATAACAATGAGGACGTGATAGGCAGAGGTGGGGCAATGTGTTTAAAAAACGATGAGTTTATAGTTGATTCATCCGGAGACCGCATTTTTGTAACGGATATTGCCGATCTCGAAGCGAGTTATCTGATGAGTGGCGACGGTGTCATCATAAAGGGTAAAAATAAGCTTGAAGGTGGCAAAGAAAGAACGATAACTGTTCATTTCGTTTATTATAGGAAGTAAATTATGTACGAGAACAAAAACAACACAGCAGCGATTATTTTAGCTGCAGGCACGGGAAGCCGAATGGGAATAGACAAAACGAAGCAAACTCTTTCGATTTGCGGCAAGAGTGTTTTAAGACGTTCTCTTGAGGCTTTTGATAGTGCGGATTGCATAAATTTCTTGGTAGTTGTTTATAGAGACGGTGAGTATGATTTTGTAAACAAAGAGTGTCAATTTTTGAAAAAGCCTTTTACTTTAGTAAAAGGCGGAAAATTCAGAGCAGAATCTGCGAAGCTTGGATTCGAGTCCTGCGACCCATTTTTTGAGTACGTTATGATTCACGATGCCGCAAGATGTCTTATAACACCCGAAGAAATAAGCTCCGTAGCAGAAAGCGCCTATGTTTTCGGCGCTGCAACGGCTTCAAGGCCGATTACGGATACGGTTAAAAAGTGCGATGAGAATGGTAATATTATTGATACGCTCGTTCGTTCAGAGCTTTGCTCGGTGCAAACACCGCAAGCCTTTTCGCGAGATATTTACGCTCGCGCGCTCGAGTCTTTCGGTGAGCTTGATGAGAGCGTTACAGATGACAATATGCTCGCGGAGAAAATCGGTGTAAAACCGCGCTGTGTTACAACGCTGTCAACAAACATAAAAATAACCGCAATCGATGATATATCGTTTGCGGAGTACATTATAAAGAAACGCGAGGGCTTTTTTAGATGAGTGAAATCAGAATAGGTCACGGCTATGACGTTCACAAGCTTGTCGAGGGAAGAAAGCTTATTCTCGGCGGTGTTGAAATACCTCACACCATGGGACTTCTTGGCCATTCGGATGCCGACGTGCTTTTACACGCGATAATGGATGCGCTTCTCGGCTCAATGGCACTTGGCGATATAGGAAAGCATTTTCCGGATACCGATGATAAATACAAGGGAATCAGCAGTATGCACCTTCTTGCGTTGGTAAATAAGCTTCTTTCGGAGAAGGGAGCGCATCTTGTTAATCTTGACGCTACTTTGATACTTCAAAAACCGAAAATTGCTCCTTACATTGATTCGATGCGTGAAAACGTTGCTTTTGCGCTCGGTGTGGATAAATCCCGTGTCAGCATTAAAGCAACCACAGAGGAGCATCTTGGTTTTACAGGTCGCGAAGAAGGCGTGAGCGCGCACGCTGTAGTGCTTGTTTCGGTGTAACTTGATGTTAATGAGGTTGCAAAACGGCAATCTCCAAAAAAACTCGTTTTTTAAAAATGCGCTTTCTAAAAGATGCGTTAGCCGTGTTTAATTTTCCACAGTTTTGGTGCAACGTAAGTTTTTGCCGTTTGCAACGCTTCATTAATATCTATATAAAGGCAAATTGATGGCTCGTTTAAAACTCAAACTTCCTTATCTTTACTGTCGGCGAGCGCATGTATGCCGTGCTTTGCTTTTAGTAGTTTATGCATTATCGCTTTTTTCGATACCGAATCTGTAAAAGCTAAACCAAAGACTTATATAACTATTATATAAAGCTATTATATTAACACTAACTAATATTAATAACAATTAAGTAATTTATATAATTATTCTACCATAAAAGTTATTCGCATTTAAAAATTCTTATATATAAGCAGTTAGTAATTAATTTTTGAGAGGTACATATTATGATAAAAATTTCACCTTCGGTTCTTGCGTGTGATTTTACAAGACTTGGCGAAGAGGTGTCCGATATTGAGCGCGCGGGCGCAGATATGGTGCATCTTGACGTTATGGATGGAAGATTCGTAACCAATATTTCTTTTGGACTTCCCGTTATAGAGGCGCTTAAAAAGAAGAGTAAAATGGTTTTCGATGTTCATCTTATGATAGTTGAGCCTGAGCTTTACGCAAAGCGCTTCATTGATGCGGGAGCGGATATTGTAACCTTCCATTATGAAGCAACCGAGAAGCCCGGTGAGCTTTTGGATGAAATAAGAGCAAACGGCGCGAAGTCTGCTATCTCCATAAAGCCGAACACTCCCGCCGAAGTAATATTCCCGTATCTTGAAAAATGCGATATGGTTTTGGTTATGACCGTTGAGCCCGGATACGGCGGACAAGCCCTTATACCCGAAACTCTCGATAAGGTAAAAACGCTCCGCGAGGAAATTACAAAGCGCGGACTTAACGTTGATATTCAGGTTGACGGAGGCATCACTCCTGCTAATGCAAAGAACGCTATTGATGCAGGCGCAAACGTCTTGGTTGCAGGAAGCTCCGTATTCAAAGCAGAGGATAGAAAGAGCGCGATAGATAAACTTCGCGCGTGATTGAAGGCAAAGTGTAAAGATATGTTTAATTGATGTGTCTTATTATACTTTTTTATTTATAATCCTGTGAGATGGTGTTTGCTGATAAATATGTGTTTGTGGCAAAATAAAAAAACAATCAATTCTATTTATAAATTCAAAATATTGTGATAAAGTAATTGTGCGACACAGTTTAATATTTTTATCCTAAGTCTATATTGGTAAAAACGAAGGCTTTGATTGTTATATCTTCGGACGTGAACTGTGTTGCAACAGAATCAAAACTGCGTTTTTTGGTGCGTGGTTTCGGCTACGCATCTTTTGACTTTTTATTAAACATTTTTATGAAACGGAGAGAAAAAATGAAAAAACTTTTATCTTTAATTGTGGTGTTATTTTTATTTGTTACAACGCTGTCATCTTGCGGTCGTTGGTTTGAAAGATTTAATGACAACGACGACAAAACTCAAAACACAAATAATAGCGATAACATTATTGACGAGGACAAAGAAGAATCCGAAACAAGTCATAATTTCATTGTGTATTATAATCAGCCTGCAACTTGCACCGAAAACGGAAAGGTTTTGTCACGATGCTCAATTTGCAATGCTGAAAATGAAGAGATTATTGAGTCTACGGGACATAATAATAGTGTTTCAAGAGTTATAGAAGCAACATGTGAATTTGAGGGGGAAATTGTAAGTGAATGTATGATTTGCGGAGAATATTCCATTACTACAATTCCAGCAAAGGGTCACATCAAAAGCGATATTTGTTACACCGGTGAACATTGTAATAAATATGAAGTAGGGAATGTTTCTTGTACGATATGTAATAAGATAATTTATAGTTTTGGTCACTATTTTGAAAAAAACACTATTGAGCCTACTTGTGTAACATCGGGAGCCACTACGTACAGATGTGTTCACTGTTCATTTTCATATACAGAAGAGATCTCTCCAATAGGACATATAACTGAAGATTGGAATGTGCTAAAAGAGGCAACATGTGACTCGGTTGGTGAAAAAGTTAAATTTTGCATTATCTGTAATGAGACTATTGAGAGTTCTGAGATTGCCGAAAATGGTCACTCATATATAAGCGAATCTACAGAAAATGGTATTATATATTCCTGCACTGTTTGTAAGTATTCTTATTCTGTCGAAACACATGAATATGTTACCATTACATTCATACTTAACGGTGGTACAGGTACAACGACTTTAGAAGTGGAAAAAGAATCAACAGCACTTATCTATACACCGGTTAAAGATGGATCAGAATTTCTTGGATGGTATTTCGATCCTAACTTTGAGGTGCGGTATGATTCGTCTTATATCTTTGATGAAGATACAACGCTTTATGCAGCTTGGAATGAATGTTATGTCAATGAAAACGAGCACAAAGAAGACATAGTAACAAATGTTCCTATAAATTACAGTTTCAATGTAAAATCATCTGTATTACTTACGAATGATCAAATTGAAAATTATATAACAGTTAAAGACATAAATGAAAGTATCAAAAATATATACATATCTTCGATAGCTGATGATATATATACAATATCGTCATATGATTACGAATACGGAATGGGTTATACTGTATCAGTCAGCGAAGGTATTGAACTGATGAATGTAAACGATAATACGTTGTTTTTCGTTGTTGAAGATGAAAATCACGCCAACATAGAATTTCTTTCCGATGTTGTATTTGTTCATGAGAGTGAAGTCTACAACATATATGAAATTGAAGAGACTTTGTATATTATGCTTAGAGATACAAGTCTTGACGTGGGAGATAATTTTGTAATTTATAAAAGTAATATATACGATATACTTCTCATTGCTAAGGTAGTTAACGTTGGAAAACTTGGCGAATTTCCTATATATGAGATTGATCAACCCGAATTTAATGACATATTTGCAAAGTATGAGGTATACCATTCCGGTGAAGTTAATGCTGAAAATTTTGAGTTTGATGCCGATCTTGAAGAAGAAATTGTATACAGCGTTACTGAGTCTGAAATATATGCTAAATTCTTAAATGCATCAAAGCAATTCGCTAAAACAGCGTCTTCAGCAAATCATAAATACGTTTTCGACGGATTGGATATAAAGACTTCCAAGACTAAAAAAGATAAAACGGTAACGGTTTCTATAGAAGTAACGGCAAAGTTCTTAAGGAAGAATGTAGCTACTGATAAAACTGTAAATACTTTGTATGTAACACTTAAAATAAAAAACAGCCTTGCTTTTAACATCGTGGCTTCTGCAGAAGAATTAGAAGATTTTATCTTTGTTTTAGATGTGAATAACAAAAGTAGTGTTGACCTTTATGCATCGTTTGAGTACAATAAATCATCAGATAAAGAACTTGCTTTCTTCAAAA
The DNA here is from genome assembly GCA_045660185.1 of Eubacteriales bacterium. GTDB lineage: Bacteria > Bacillota > Clostridia > Oscillospirales > CAG-272 > UBA1740. The sequence goes on from JAZRDI010000054.1 coordinate 15,692, forward strand.
ATTTATTAAACAAAGAATCCGGAGATGGTGAATTTAAGGAATTTGAAGCGTTCAAGGATAATCAAGCAAAAAAAGTTAAGATTGGAAAAATCAGTGTTAATTTAAACGGAATTATTTTGTCGTTAGAATTGAATGGAAAAATTGATTTCGAAGTTTCAGGCGAACTTGGTTTTGAGGTTGATCTAAAAACAAAAGCGAAGCTTGGTATGAAATACAAGAAATCATCCGGATTTTCACCAATCAAGTCGTTTGATCCGTCCGCAGGAATCGAACTTTATGCAATAGGAAAAGCACGAGCATCTGCTACACTTAATATCAAAGCCAGCGCTTCATTATTAGGTGTTGTAACCGGTTACTTTGAGTTTAATGCAACTCCTTACGTTGAAATTGGAGGAATCCTCGCATTATCGATACGAGATGTTGATACAGCTTCAAGAGTGGCGAACGGATATATAGAAATTGCCATTAATGTTACTATGAATATCGGTGCAAAAGTGGGAGTGGATATAGAAACATTTTGGGGAAATGTAAATCTAACATTCTTCGATGAAACCCACGAGCTATATAATGAAACTATCCCGATATTTTCAAGGGGAAGTAAAAAAGTTCCAATTTATTTTGAGAATACCAACGAAAAATTGAATTTAACTATAGCATGTGGTGATCAAGTCAATATAAATAATTTGGTAGATAAAACAATCGTCAAACAAAATATCAAAAATTTGAGTAAAGAAACGGAAAAAGTTACTTGTACATATTTTCTTTATGAGAAAAACAAAAACGTTTCTATTGGAAAAGACGGAAAGTTAACTTTGAAAGATAGCAGTGTTGATAGCGTTACCGTAAAAATAAAGGTTAAGCATAAAGATAGCAATGTATACAAAGTTATAAATGTAAATATCAAAGTTGATCACAAGATAAAAAAATCACCAAAAGTAGAACCGACATGTTCCAGTTATGGAAGAGAAGCATATACATATTGCAGTAGTTGTAAAAAAATCTTTTCAGGAAGTGATAGCAAGATACCCATGCTTGATCACAAACCTGGCGATTGGTATTTAGCTAAAAATCCTACTTGTACTGAAAAAGGTGAAAATTGCAAAAAATGCACTGTATGCAAAAATATAGTACAAAGAGACCCCATTGCCGCACTTGGTCATGATATGTCTGCAGCTACTTGCACAGAGCCTTCCACATGCAAACGAAACTTGTGTAATCATACAGAAGGTAAACCGATTGGACATGATTTTATAAATTATGTATCTAATAACAATGCAACCTGTACCGCCGATGGCACAGAAACAGGTAAGTGCAGCCGTTGCCACATTTCTGATACTAAAACCGCAGTCGGTACTAAACTTGGTCATGATATGTCTGCAGCTACCTGTACAGAACCTTCTACATGTAAACGACAGGGATGTAATCATACAGAAGGTAAACCTCTCGGTCATGATTTTACAAACTATATATCAAATGATGATTCAACGTGTATTACTGATGGTACCGAAACCGGTAAATGTAGCCGTTGTGATACTAAAAATACAAGAGTTGATACGGACTCAAAATTAGGACATAGTTTTACATGCTATATTTCTGATAATAACGCAACATGCACAAAAGACGGTACTAAGACAGCTAAATGCGATCGTTGTGACGTCAGGGATACTAAAGCTGATGTGAATTCTAAACTCGGTCATGATACTATGCATTGCGAAGGAAAAACACCTACATGTCAAGAAGGTGGGTGGGAACCATATGAAAGATGCACAAGATGTTCATATTCTACATATGAGTATAATCCCGGTGGGTTCTATTACCATGTATATAAAGAGAAATACTGTACAATATGCGGAGAAAGAGAACCTAGTTACGGACTTGAATTCGTTATTAATGAAGACGGAAATACGTACAGTGTTAGTGGTATAGGAACATGCACAGATACTGAAGTTTATATACCAGAGTATCATAATCATTTGCCCGTAACCAAAATCGGAATGAATGCTTTTTATTCTCTTGCCGATGTAACGTTGATTAATCTTCCTAAGACTATTACAACTATTTGTAATAGAGGAATATCGTACTGTCAAGCACTTGAAACGTTGATTTTAAATGAAGGTTTAAAAACGCTTGAAGCCGATGCTATAATGATGGGAACTCGTATAAAAAACATAAATATCCCTGCAAGTCTTGTCAATTTCGGAACATCCGCATTCCACGGTTTGGTGAACCTTGAAACTATAACTGTAGAATCCAAAAACAACAATTTTGTTGCTCGCGATAATGTACTTTACACAAAGGATATGAAAACACTGTTGCATTATCCGGCTAAAAAAACGGCTACATCGTTCGAAATACCTAATAGTGTAAGAGAAATTGCTCATTCGGCATTTTATAGAGCAGAATTGTTATCCGAAATCTATATTCCGGATAGTGTGGAAATTATCAGCGATTGGTCCTTTGTTCGTTGTTATTCTTTGAAAAGTATTAATATCCCAAAAAATGTAAAAAATGTAGGATCAGGAGCATTTCGTGAATGCTTTGCGCTTGAAAAAGTTGTTTTACCCGAAGGGCTTAAAACAATAAGCAAGAGAGCGTTCTATCAGTGCTACAGCTTGATGTCGATAACAATTCCTTCTACTGTAGATTATATTTCCATAGAAGCATTTGAAGAGTGTTTCAAATTGATGGAAGTAATAAACAAATCGAAACTCGGTATCACCACACAATCTGAGGAATATGGAAAAGTAGCATATTACGCTTTGGAAGTTCATAGGGGCGAAAGTAAAGTTGTAAGAATTGATGACTATGTTTTCTATACATTGAATAACGTTTTCTATCTCGTAGATTATATGGGGAATGAAGAAAATTTAGTGCTTCCCGAACTTCCAAATAATGAAGCGTACAGTATAAACAATAACGCTTTTTATGGTAAAGATTTTATAAAAACAGTTGTCATTTCCAATGGTGTTGTCGAAATAGGAATGTCTGCGTTCGAGAATTGCACATCTATTACATCAATAGAGATTTCAGCCTCTGTAAACAATATAGAAGAAAAAGCATTTTATAATTGTGAATCTTTGATAGATATAATCGTTTCAGAAGAAAATAAAAACTATTCCTCAATTGAAGGAAATCTTTATACTAAAGATAAAACTTCACTGATACAATATGCCATAGGTAAAACAGAGGAAAGCTTTGCTGTTCTTGATACTGTTGAAAATATAGAAGCATATGCATTTCATCACGCTAAGAATCTGGATACCATAACTATACATGACCGGGTAACATATATAGGAATAGCGGCATTTTCTATGTGTGATAATCTTAAAGCTATAGAGGTCGATGATAAAAACACCACATATAAAGATATCGAAGGAAATCTATACTCGGCAGATGGAAAAGTATTAATTCAATATGCGATTGGCAAAGAAAGTCCCAGTTTCATAATACCGGAAGGAGTTGTAATTATTTCGGAGTATTCTATTGCATATAGTAAACTTGTTCATATCAGTATTCCTGATAGTGTAACTATAATTAAAACTCAAGCGGTATATAATAGTTTTTACTTAAACACTTTACTTCTCGGAAAATCTGTTGAAACTATTGAAGATTATTCGTTCTGGGGAACTAATTTAGCACACATATATTACAAGGGGAATGCCGAAGATTTCGAAAAAATCTCATATCCAACCGAAAATGGAGATATATACATAATGTATTCTTTACGCTTCTATTATAGCGAAGAAGAACCGACATCGGATGGAAAGTATTGGCATCTTGTGAACGATGAAATTGTAATATGGTAATTTTTATGATAAGTATGTTATAGCGCAATATATTCGATATTAAAAACTTGTCAAATAAAAAGACACATCACAAAGGATAACTCCCGAATGATGTGTCTTCTTTTTGTGTTTAGAGATAATCGTTGAAATTAAAGAAAAAAAGCAAGAGAATGCGTACTCACATTTTGTAGTAATCAAATTGATTTCTGCTTAATGATTAGTGTCGCTTTTTCAAAAAAACTAATTTTGCACTCCAAATGGAATCTTCAAGTGATCATATGCGAGTTTTGTTGCACATCTGCCTCGAGGCGTTCTGGCGAGAAATCCTATCTGCATAAGGTAAGGCTCGTAAACATCCTCGATTGTAATCGCTTCTTCGCCGATAGTAGCCGAAAGTGTGTCAAGTCCAACGGGGCCGCCTCCGTAGAATTTGATGATAGCTTCAAGCATTCTGCGGTCGGTGTTATCAAGTCCAAGCTCGTCAATTTCAAGCGCTTCAAGAGCGTAATCTGCAATCTCCGATGTAATAGTTCCGTCGCCCTTTACAAGCGCGAAATCTCTAACTCTTTTTAAAAGTCTGTTCGCGATACGGGGCGTTCCTCTCGAACGTGATGCGATAGCAAGCGCGCCTTTTTCGGTAATTTCTATTTCAAGGATTCCTGCCGATCTTTTTACAATTGAAGCAAGCTCCTCGGGGGTATAAAGCTCGAGCTTTAAAAGAACTCCGAATCTGTCGCGAAGCGGTGTGGTAAGCTGTCCCGCTCTTGTGGTCGCGCCTATAAGTGTAAATTTGGGAATAGGAAGTCTTATTGATCTGGCACTTGGGCCTTTACCGATAATTATATCGAGTGAATAGTCCTCCATAGCGGGATACAAAATTTCTTCTATTGCTTTTGAAAGGCGATGTACCTCGTCTATGAAAAGAACGTCGCCTTCACCGAGATTTGTAAGTATAGCGGCAAGGTCACCTTGTTTTTCTATTGCGGGACCCGACGTCGTTCTTATATTAACGCCCATTTCGTTTGCGATAATTCCCGCAAGCGTGGTCTTACCAAGACCGGGAGGGCCGTAAAGAAGCACGTGGTCAAGCGCCTCGCCGCGTCTTTTTGCGCTTTCTATGTAAACCTTAAGATTTGATTTTGCCTTTTCCTGACCAATGTAATCATTGAGCGTTTTAGGGCGAAGCGAGTTTTCAACCTCGTAATCTTGGTTAGAATCGTATTCGCTTGAAACTATTCGGTTTTCAAAATCAAATTCATTAACTTCATCCATCATAAGCCGAATATCTCCTTATCTTGCAAGCTTTTTGAGTGCCATTCTTATGATTTCGCCAACGTCAACGTTAGTATCGACGTCCTTAAGAACGTTCAAAATCGTATTTTTATCATATCCGAGAACCATAAGAGCCTCGGTTGCTTCCGAAAGATTCTTTCCGCCCTTTACAGAAACCGAAGAAGAACCCTTCGTAAGAGAGGCTGCATCGGGAATAGAAATATCCTTTGAAATCTTGTCTTTCAATTCAAGAACTATTCTCGCGGCGGTTTTTGTGCCGATTCCGGGAGCTTTTGCAATGGATTTTACGTCTTCAGTGCAAATAGCAAGAGCGAGATTATCGGGAGTCATAACAGAAAGTATGCTCATAGCGACCTTTGGACCGACACCGCTTACCGAGGTAAGTCTGTTGAATGATGCGCGCTCGTTCTCCGACCCGAAGCCGAAAAGCTCTATTCCGTCTTCACGAACGGCAAGATGCGTAAAGAGCTTTACCTTTTTTCCAACCGAGGAAGCAAGCTCTTGAGAGGTTATTTGACTGACTGTAAGCTTGTAGCCAACTCCGCCGCAATCAATAACGCAGGTGTTTAAATCCTTATATGCAAGCTCTCCGCAAACGTAATAAAACATTAAAAATCCATCCTTTTCGTATGATAGGCGCAAAACAGCGTGTGTCAGCTATCTTAAGCGCATTAAAATCCAATATATATTCTACCACAAACAAACGAAAAAGTAAAGTTTTTTATATTATTTTAATTTTATTTTTATTATTTTGATACAAATGATTGACTGAAAAAAACTTTTGTGGTACAATATAATGAAAAAATATGCAAAAATGATATAAGGAGGGATTTATGAGAATACTCGGCATTGACCCGGGACTCGCCATAGTCGGCTGGGCGATTATAGAAACGCATCGCGGCAATTCACGGCCGATAGCATTCGGTGCGATAAGAACGCCGGCACATACGCTTATAGAATCCCGACTTAAAATAATCGAGGACGACCTCAATACGATAATAGATAAATACAAGCCTGATGAAATGGCTATCGAGGAGCTGTTTTTCAATACAAATATAACTACGGGAATCGCCGTAGCGGAAGCTCGCGGAGTCATTCTTTGTACGGCTTATAAAAAAGGTGTAAAAATAAGCGAATATACGCCTCTTCAAGTAAAGCAAGCGGTGGTTGGATACGGCAAGGCAGAAAACCATCAGGTTATCTCCATGGTAACCTCGATACTAAAGCTTCCCGCACCGCCGAAGCCCGACGATACGGCAGACGCGGTTGCCATAGCGCTGTGTCACGCGCAAAGCAGCGGTTCGGCTATGGGAAAATATTTCAATCTTAGGTAGGTTTATATGTGGATAGCAGATAATTGGAATGATTATAAGATTCTTGATACGTCATCGGGTGAAAAACTCGAGCTTTGGGGAAAATACAGCTTGGTTCGCCCCGACCCTCAGGTTATATGGAAGAGTGATAAGAAAAATCCATTATGGAACAAGGCAGATGCAAGCTATAAAAGAAGTAAATCCGGCGGCGGTGCATGGAATCAAAACAGACTACCGGAGTCTTGGACTATAAATTATAAAGATTTAACCTTTCTTATAAAGCCTATGGGATTTAAGCACACGGGTCTTTTTCCGGAGCAAGCTACAAACTGGGACTGGATGCGCGAGCTTATAGAGAAGGCAAACAGACCTATAAACGTTTTGAATCTTTTCGCATACACAGGCGGAGCTACCGTCGCTTGCGCTAAAGCGGGCGCATCGGTTTGCCACGTTGACGCGTCGAAGGGAATGGTGAATCAGGCGAAGGAAAACGCAAGACTCTCGGGACTTGAAAGCGCGCCTATTAGATATATCGTAGATGATTGCAAAAAGTTCATCGAACGTGAGATTCGCCGTGGAAAGAAGTACGATGCTATAATTATGGACCCGCCTTCATACGGCAGAGGTCCTACGGGCGAGGTATGGAAGATAGAAGAAAATATTGATAGCTTCGTTGAGCTTTGCAGCGCAGTGCTTAGCGATAACCCATTATTCTTCCTCTTGAATTCATACACGACGGGGCTTTCGGCATCTACGATGAAATATATAACGAGCATCAGACTTTTGACAAAGTTTGGCGGAAAGAGCTATGCCGATGAGCTTGGACTTCCCGTAAAGGATACTGGCCTTGAGTTGCCTTGCGGCTCAAGTGTAAGAGTAGTATTTTCTTAAAGAATTGGATTTTTAAATGGATAATTATATCATAAAAACTGAAAACTTAAGCTTTTCTTACGACGACGGTAACGAAATCGATAATTTAGTTAAAAAGCTTAAGCCCCCCGCGCTTGACGGCGTGAGTGTTTCTATAAAAAAAGGCGAATACATCGCAGTTCTCGGACATAACGGCTCGGGAAAATCGACCTTTGCAAAGCTTCTTAATATGATACTTGAACCGGTTTCGGGCAAGATATATATATACGGCAGAGATATTACGTCTGATGATTTCACCGAGGACGATATGTTTGACCTTCGCAGTAAAATCGGAATGGTTTTCCAAAATCCCGATAACCAGCTTGTTGCAACTGTGGTTGAAGAGGACGTAGCGTTCGGTCCTGAAAATCTCGGCTTACCTCGTGAGGAAATCAGAAAGCGCGTTGACGAAGCTCTTGAAACCGTAGGTATGACCGAATACGCTCATCACGCGCCCCATAAGCTTTCGGGCGGTCAAAAGCAGAGAATTGCCATCGCGGGAATAATTGCAATGAAGCCCGACGTTATAATACTTGACGAGGCAACGGCAATGCTTGACCCGATTGGAAGACGCGAGGTTCTTGATATTATAGAGAAGCTTAATCGCGAGGAAAATATCACGATAATCAATATAACGCACTATATGGAAGAAGCCGCAAGAGCGGATAGAGTTATCGTTATCAACGACGGAAAGCTTATTCTTGACGGTACGGCAAAGGAAATTTTCTCAAAGGTAGATTTCCTTCATAAAATAGGACTTGAATCACCGCAAGGCACAGAGCTTATTAACGCTCTTATATCCAAAGGATATAATCTTCCCGCGGACGCAATAAGCGAGGACGAGTGCTTTGACGCTATATTCAACTTCATTTCAAAGGAGGGGCGCAATGTATAAGCTTGAAGTAAAAAACGTATCCTTCCTTTACGGCAAAAAAACACCCTTTGAAAGACTCGCGCTTGACAACGTTTCGGTTGGCTTTGAAAAGGGAAAAATAACAGGACTTATAGGGCATACCGGTTCGGGAAAATCTACTCTCGTTAACCTTCTTAACGGACTTTACCGCCCCGAAAACGGTGAAGTTTTGCTTGACGGTGTTAATGTTTGGGACAAGCCCTCCGAAATAAGCAAGATAAGATACAGAGTCGGACTTGTTATGCAGTATCCCGAGTATCAGCTTTTTGACGAAACTGTAAGAGCTGATATAGGCTTTGCGCCGAGAAATCAGGGACTTTCTCCCGAAGAGATAAACGAGCGCGTGCTTGAAGCGGCTCGATTTACCGGAATAAGCGCCGAGCTTCTTGATAAATCTCCGTTTGAGCTTTCGGGCGGTCAAAAGCGTCGAGTTGCTATAGCGGGAATCTTGGCAATGCGCCCCGAGGTTTTGGTTCTCGATGAGCCTGCCGCAGGTCTTGACCCTAAGGGCAGACGTGAAATACTCGGTGGACTTTGCGAGTACGTAAAGCAGAGCGGAACTACTTTGATACTCGTCAGTCACTCGATGGAGGATATGGCGTATTACTGTGATAACGTCGTTGTAATGAGTGGCGCAAAGGTGTTTAAATCGGGAACTGTTGATGAGATATTCTCGTCGGCAGAGGAGCTTGAGGCAATAGGACTTGACGTTCCCGTAATCTCAAAAATCGCAACAAGACTCAAAAACGCAGGCGTGAATCTCGACGGAACGCTTTATACCGTTGACGGAGTTAAAGATGCAATAATAAAACTGCTCGGAGGTAAGTCATAATGATTTCGGATATTACCTTAGGACAGTATTTCCCCGGAAAATCGCCGATTCATAGGCTTGACCCGAGAACGAAGATACTTTTGACCGTGTTATATATAGTCGCAGTGTTTTTGGCAAATAGCCCGATTGCATTTTTGTGTATCGCTCTTTCGGTGCTTTCCTTGATACTCATAAGCGGAATTTCCTTAAGAGTTATATTAAAAGGAATAAAGCCTATAGTTTTCGTCTTGATTTTTACAGCTCTTATAAATATATTTATGACCAAAGCGGATAGCGAACCTCTTGTTAATTTCTGGATTATAAAGATTTATAAAGAGGGTATTATAAGAGCCGTGTTTATGGCATTGAGAGTAATATTTCTTATAGTGGGAACAAGCGTTCTTTTAACCTATACCACCTCACCCATATCCTTAACAGACGGAATAGAAAGCCTACTTTCTCCCCTTAAGAAAATAGGAATACCCGTTCACGTCTTTGCGATGATGATGACGATAGCGTTGAGATTTATACCTACGCTTATCGAGGAAACCGAAAAAATTATGAATGCGCAAAAATCGCGCGGAGCAGATTTTTCGTCAGGTTCTCTCGTGAAGCGCGCAAAGGCTTTGATACCGCTTTTGATACCGCTTTTCGTTTCTTCGTTCAAAAGAGCAGACGAGCTTGCGGTTGCAATGGAATGCCGTTGCTACAGAGGTGATAAAAACAGAACGAAGCTCGTGAAGCTTACCTATCGCGGACTTGATTTTATTTGGCTTGGAATAGGTATTGTGTTCCTCGGCGTTATGATATATCTCAAAATAACGCCTGCGCATATCAGCGAAATTATTCCCGCGAAAATCTTTAACGTGATTTTTTATAAGCTTTAATCAATGCTTCAGTGTTTGATTGTCAATGCCTTTGACCAATATTTTGTAAGTCTTGGTTTGTAATCAGGCTTCTTATCTCGGTAAGAAATATTCAAGCGGATTTTCGCAGTTAAATTTTAGTTGAATTAATTTAAGAATTTTATTTAAGGAGTCGTGAGATGAAATATTTCGCAAAAATTAAATATCTTGGCACAGCGTTTCACGGCTTCCAGGTTCAACCCGATAAACGAACGGTGCAGGGTGAGATTTGCGTTGCGGCAGATGCCGCATTCGGAGTTCCTTGCAAGGTAACGGGATGCAGCAGAACCGATAGCGGAGTTCACGCAAACGAGTTTTGCTTAACGATAGAAAACGATGGCGGAACTATACCGCCAAAAGTCTTGCCGCTTGCTATCGCCAAATTTCTGCCTGATGATATATGCCTTTTTTACGCAAAAGAGTGTGATTTTGACTTTCACCCGAGATACGATGCGATAGGAAAGGAATATCTTTACAGAATCTATAACGATAAGGTTCAAGATCCGTTTGAGTTTGGCAGATCGTGGTTTTTGCCGCGAATCATCACCGATGAAGGTATAGAGAAAATGCGCCTTGCCGCAAAGCAAATTATAGGCGAATATGATTTTTCTGCCTTTATGTCTGCAGGCTCGGATACAGACGATACCATAAGACGTGTCGATTATTTGCATATTGAAAGAAACGGAAAGCTCATTGAAATAAGAATCCACGCTAACGGATTTCTTTACAATATGGTGAGAATAATCGTAGGAACTCTTACCGAGGTTGCATTCGGCAGATTCAAGCCCGACGATATATCCCGTATAATAGATTCAAAAGACAGAAACAATGCGGGTATGACAGCGCCCGCATCGGGATTATATTTAAACCGTGTTGATTACGAGCGCGAAATGTGATTTTTCGCCCCCTCGATAATTGCAGTTTTGTATTATATATAGCGAATCGATAAAGCTCTTGATTTTCCAAACCTACCATAAATTCAAAATAATATAATTTATCTCCGTGTGGCAAGATTTTAAAAATGCTGCACGGAGGTTTTTTATGAAAAGACGGCATAGAAGACTAATCATTTTCGTATGTATAAGCCTAATTTTAATATCGCTTTTTGCTTTGGGCTCGGTGCTTTGCGTCAGCGCCTTTGCGAAGGAAAACGTAGATTTGCAAAACGATGAAAGACTTTTTGCATTGGCAAGGGGCGAAACGTTTACCGAATATTATATAGATAACAGCGGGAGCGCGGATAGCATCGAAAATTATTATCCCACGCTGAAAACGAGCGTTGCGCTTGGAGCAGATAGAAAGAAATGGATTGAGCTTGAAAAGGTGAGTCCAAACGTAAAAAAAGCCTTTATCTCTGCGGAGGACAGAATTTTTTATAAGCATTCGGGCGTGAATATTAAGCGTACCGTATATGCGCTTATCAATTCGATTTTTCATTTCAAATCAACCTTTGGCGCTTCGACGATAACGCAGCAGGTTATAAAAAATATCAGCGGCGATAACGATGTAACCTTCAAAAGAAAGTTAAGCGAAATAATCAGAGCGTATAGCGTAGAGAAGAATCACACCAAGGACGAGATTCTCGAGGTCTACTTAAACATAGTTCCGATGGGCGAAAATATCTACGGCGTGTGCGTAGCCTCCGAAATGTATTTCGGTAAAGAGCCGAGTGAGCTTACCGTTGCGGAGTCTGCAACGCTTGCGGGGATAACCAACGCTCCTACGAGGTACAATCCGCACACCAACTATGAAAATTGCTTAAAAAAGCGCAATGACGTTCTCTTTGCAATGCTTGATAATAAGGCAATAACCGAAAGCGAATACACCGAGGCAATTGCCGAAGAGCTGAAAATTTTGCCACTTAAGGCACAAATCGAAACGGTTAACTCGTGGTTTATGGAAACTGTAAACGATGACGTTGTCAAAGCCTTGATGAATGAATACGGATTGACAAGGGGAGCAGCGGAGCTTTTACTCGCTAATGGCGGACTAAAAATATACACTACCGAGTCGGAAATGATACAAAAAAAGCTTGAAACTTATTTTTCGAACATCTCGAAATTTCCCGATGAAGTGAAAAACGGACTTGGTTTTTCGATGGTTATCACCGATTCTTCAAACGGAAATCTTCTCGGAATAGTTGGCGCTGTAGGCGAAAAGAGAGAAAATCGCTTGTTAAATTACGCTCTTGCGCCCTCAACGCCCGGTTCTTCGTTGAAGCCAATAGCCCTCTACGCTCCTCTTATAAATTCGCGAAAAATCACCTGGGCAACAGTATTTGACGACGTTCCGCTTGAATTTACTAAAACGGGCTCGGGTTATGCCGAATATCCGAATAACTATCCAAAGGTGTATGACGGACTTATAACTGTCAAGGATTCCTTGCGCCTTTCGAAAAATACAACGGCAATTCGATTATATAAAATGCTTGGCGCAGATAATATATACAGAAGTTTAAAAAACGATTTTTCCTTTGATACGCTTTTAAGGCGCGAGGTAACAGAGAGCGGAAACGTCTTGACCGATTTAGCGCCTGCGCCGTTGGCGCTCGGTCAGTTGAGCTACGGAGTAAGCTTAAGAAAGCTCACCGAAGCTTATACAGTCTTTGCGCGTGACGGAATCTTTTCCGAGGGTAGAAGCTTTATCGCAGTCTTTGATAGCGACGGTAATTTGCTCATAGACAATTCGAAAGAAGAAAAATGCATTTTTTCTCCCGAATGCGCGCGAGTTATGAATAAGCTCTTGATGAACGTTACCGAAAGCGGAACGGCATCGAAAATCACCTTAAAAAACACCGTAGATACCGCAGGCAAAACGGGAACGTCGGGTGACGATAAGGATAGACTTTTTATAGGATATACGCCATACTTGACCGCGGGAATATGGTGCGGCTATAAAAGCGGTGATAAATCAATACAAAAAATTTCACCGACTCATATAAAAATATGGGACGAGGTTATGACGGATATACACGCCGAGCTTTTGAAAAACATTTCCGATAGAGAAATAAAGAATTTTTCTTCCGCGGGGCTTATAAAAGCGGAATATTGCAAGGATTCGGGTAAAATATATTCCGAGAACTGCAAATACGACCCAAGAGGCGAAAGAGCCGAATTTGGATATTTTATCAGAGGAACTGCGCCGCTGTTTGAATGTGACCGTCATATATTATGCGATTATGACGAGAGAGGCGAGGGAATTGCAACCGAGTTTTGTCCCGATGAAAATATAAAATCGGTATCGCTTCTTAAAATTAGCGATAGATATTTCCCAAAAGAAATAATAATCAGCGATGCCGATTACGTTTACAGAAATATCGACGGAAGTAAACCGCTTTGCGAGGATAATAACTATCCCTATTATTATAACTATTTAGATGACGGAGAATACGTTGGCAAAGGGCGCGGGAAACGTCAGTTCAACGCATCGTGCGCTGAGCATGTTAAGCCTACCGAAGAAACCGACGAAGAGTACGTGGTGAAAAGGCATGTAGACTTTAGGCGATTTGTAAGAAGGCGAAAAGCGGGCTAAATTTCAAAAATCTCTTTACAATCGGAAGTAGATATGATAGAATGATTTTAATAAAAAATTCTAATCGTATCGGGAGGGCGTTATGAAATACGAGATAATATATTCCGACAGAAAAACTGTCAATATTAGCGTAAAAGACGGTAACGTCATAATTAAAGCGCCCAAAAGAATTAAAAAGAACGAGCTTATAAAAATCATAGATAAGCATAGCGCGTGGATAGAAAAGGCATTAAAGCGCGAAAAGGAAAAACGAGAAAAGTATGAAAATTTGACCGAGGAGCAAATAAAGCTATTGAAAAAGGCGGCAAAGATTTATCTTACCGAAAAATGCGAGTATTTCGCAAGACTTATGGGACTTTCCTATAATCGCATCACAATAACAAGCGCAAAAACGAGATTCGGCGCTTGCTCATCTGAAAAAAACATCAGCTTTTCCTATAGATTGATGCTATATCCCGAGCCCGCGCGTGAGTACGTTGTGGTACACGAGCTCGCACACCTTAAAGAAATGAACCACTCAAAGAAATTTTATACTATAATAGAAAAATATCTCCCCGATTATAAGGAGAGAAAAAAGCTTCTTAAAAAATAAAAAAGACTGCAAAAGCACCGTATGTAAATATACGAAAGTATGCTTTTGCAGTTCTTCATTTGGTAACCCCCAAATGCGAAAGCCAAAAAATTAAAACTCAAGCGTATGCGATATGAGCTTATCGCATTCGTAAATAAGCTTTAGAGAAAAGAATCTCTTTTCCGTACCAAGCAAATTTAAGAATATCTTATCGCCTTCCCAAATGGGAAGGTCTTTTATTTTTTCTTTGAGAACCCAACGCGGCACCCCCTCGTCGCATTCATCCGGGAGTTCGCCGGAAAAATCACCGCAGTGAAATAGGTGCATATACTCCGTGCCGTAAAGGTCGGATACGAACGTAATAATGCCCGCATAGCGCAGAGTGTTAAGTTCAAGCCCAACCTCTTCGCGCGCCTCACGGCGAATACAGTCAAACGGCGTTTCTGCGTACTCTAACTTTCCACCAATTCCGACCCACTTGTCATGGTTTTCATCGTTTTTCTTTTTAACTCTGTGGAGCATCAAATATGCCCCGTCTTTTTCTATATAGCAAAGCGTAGTCTGTTTCATAAACAATCTCCAAACATTTGTACCGCTATTGTAGCATAAAACAAGTGAGTTTTCAATATTTTTGAAAAAAATGTTATAATTTTAGTGCAAATACAAACGCAATACAAAAAAAGACATCTTGACAAAGTATGTTTGCTGTGTTAAAATATACTTGAAATAAGATAGTATATTTTTACTTTAAATAATATGTACAGTTAAACGTATTATTATGCTACAGATAAGGAAAGGAGCCGAACAAATGAAATGCAGAAAATTAGTATCT
>JAZRDI010000055.1:0-15725 GCA_045660185.1 Eubacteriales bacterium
TTCCTACGCCTCAAGCACAGCGCCCGCTCAAACGTGTAAGTATGGCAACTTCGACCCGGAGGAAGCCTTTAGAGCGGCTCTGGCGCGTACTGAAGCGTGGTTTGATGAGTTGAACGCAAATAAGAAGAACGAAGACTAACCCCGGCTGTCGTGTCGTGCCATGTAGGGCGGGGGCTTGCTCCCGCCGTATAGAGTGGTTTAGATTTCAGCGGGAGTGAGCCCTCGAATCGCTTCGCCAATACAGTCAACATGAAGTATTTTACCGGATGATCAACTTATCATCGCACACCTTACTATATTCGGAACAAATAAAGATTTCCGCTTCTTCCGAATAAGGAATAATAATATATGGATTTTCTTTTCTATTATACGCATCAACTATGCTTGCTTTTGTCAAAGATTTTTTCAAGCAAAGAACAATATGCATACGATTAATGCTTGTCATCTTAATTTGAAAAATAGATACTTTAGTTTTGAATGCCTTTTTTATGTCACTTATAAGTACACGTTTAACAATTCCAAATGGAGAACGAACAACAATATACTCATTAAAAATATTAAACCATTGAATGTTATTAATTGAAATTAACAACATAACCAAAAAACTTAGAGAGAGAACACCAAATACAATGACAACCCATAAAATAGTATCAACTGCGTTGATGTCGGTTAGCAATACGATAAAACCAATCAATGATATGGAAAAAACCAATAACCAAAATAATAATTGAACTATAGAATATTTAATATTTGTTTTCACTTAAAACCTCGTCAAATAAATCTCTACTTGTTGTATTATACCACACCGCGATAAAATAGTCAAGGACGGCTTGATTTCTCGGGGCCGCCCTGTTTTTTTATGATGAATTGAGCCTTAGGCTCATGAATTGATGCGTTGCATCATGAATTGACGGCAAAGCCGTCATGAATTGCCTACGGCATTATGCGTTCCTTACTCCGATAAGGAACGCATAGCTTCGCCAATACAGTCAACATGAAGTATTTTTTCATTGTACTAAATTGATCTAAAATTACCTCTTGAATATATTTTTGATTTTGTCGAATAACGATGTTTTTTTATATTCATTCTTTTTCCAAATAAGCTTTGAATCAACAGGAGTGCCATTGTCAAGATATGAGAAGAAGGCAAAATCAAAGCTTTCCCAAGAAATAATTCCATTCTTAGCCAAAGAATGAAAATCGTCAAGATAATACATGCTTCCCCATATATCAATGTTAAAATCAAAATCTCCCGGATCTCCAGCGTTTAAGGTTAAACGATACATAGTTGCCACTACTTCTTCTTTGCTCATTCTATTAGAATGATATGCCTCTTTAAAAAACAATCTCAACCTATCACAAGCAACAACCTCATCGAACGGCTGTTCCAAACAATAATTATGTAGTAAAGAAATGGTTTTGTTTATATCCGAACCACAACAAGCAAGGTCTAACACAATATCACTTAAAGGCTTATCTGCTTCTAAAAAACTATCAAACCATTCATTAAATCCGTCAGAAAAACCTAGCGTCAGTAATTGTTTGTAATAAAAGGCATCCTCACGCTTCATAATGCATCTCCTTTCTTATTTTTAAAGTAATTATACCACACCCATTTCAAAAAGTAAAGAGGACGGCTTGATTTCTCGGGGCCGCCCTGTTTTATTGGTGAAGTTTGCCTTTTAGGCAAGTGAAGTTTTGCTGAATGCAAAGTGAAGTTTGAGGCTATACCTCAAGTGAAGTTGATTTTACCGTAGCATAATCAGTTATTCGGTCAAAGACCTCATAATCTAACTTATCACCTTCGCGTAGCGAAGATTTCATCCGACTTGTCGGATTTCATCCACCCTCTCCGTCGGCTTCACCGACACCTGTCTCGCTGCGGCTCGGTCACACTCGAGGGAAAACAACACTTAGTTGTTTTCTAACACTCTCGTGCCGTTTCACTACCCATAGGGCGGGGGCTTGCTCCCGCCGTATAGATTGGTTTAGATTTCAGCGGGATATAGCTTCGATGGTTACTCTGTGTAGTGCAGGTTAAAGTTTTGCGAGCTGTTCAACTGCGGAGCCGGCGGTTAGCTTTTGGCAATGCTCGGTTATGTAGGGAATGCGTTCTTCGGGGGCTTTGGCGGCAAATTCGAGGAGAATGGCAAACTCGCAGATTTCGCCGAGTCTTGCGCCGCCGCGCTCGGTTATCTCGAGGTAGTAGCCCTCCGAGTCACTATAGAAAAGGTCGCTTTCCTTGATGCTTTTTGCTTTGGTTATTATCTTGCTCGCCCTGATTAGCTCGTCAAGGTTTGCAAAGTTATACATCGTCTTTTTGCAATCGAGCATGGTGACGTTTTCGGTCTTCGACATAAAGCGCTCGTTGGTCTTTGAGAGCGTTGTAAGCTTGGTTACGAATAGCTCCGCACCGCCGTCGCGCGAGGGGTAGAATTGTATTAAAAGCTTGTAGCCGTCGGGACTGAAGCCGTAATTCTTTTTGACGAGGTCAAGAATTTTCCAAACCTTTGTGCGCGTCTTTGCGTCACTGTAATCCGCCTCGTCGATGTCGAGTGAGTACCTTTTTACATCGTCGGCATCAAGCATAATTTTAATCTTTGTATTGCTGATTTTAAGAACGTCCAAATGTGTTTCCTCCTTTTTTGTGTTATTGGAATTAAGATAATTCGTATGGCGGTGCCTTGTGTGCCGCCGTTTTGATTGGTTTGGATTTCGGCGGGAGCAAGCCCCCGCCCTACGGGAAATGACGTAATCTTTGCTCGGGTGAGATGAGCAAACCTATCTCAAAATTGAGGTTTTTTCTTCGGAATGGCGTTGTTGCAGAATTACGATGATTCGTATGGCGGTGCCTTGTGTGCCGCCGTTTTGATTGGTTTAGATTTCGGCGGGAGCAAGCCCCCGCCCTACGAGGGATGACGTGATTTTTACTTTGGTGAGATAAGCGAACCTATCTTGGAATTTGGTGAGATAAACGAACCTATCTTGAAATTAAGATAATTTGTAGGGCGGTGCCTTGTGTGCCGCCGTTTTGATTGGTTTAGATTTCGGCGTTTTGCTTGGTTTGGATTTCGGCGGGAGCAAGCCCCCGCCCTACGGGGGATTACGTGATTTGGTTGGGATTTCGGCGGGAGCAAGCCCCCGCCCTACGAGGGATGACGTGATTTTTACTTCGTGATTCTTTAGTGTTATCATTATATCATTTTGCTTGATAAAATGCTACTTGTAAAAAATGAAAAATAGCGGAAAATATGGTACATATCAAAGTACAAACCATATATTTTCCGCTATTTCTTGTATTTTTTAGTTGTTTTTTTGTTACTATACTCATTGGAACAGAAATCGACGAATTTTATTTTGAAATTCGTTTGCAAATCAGAGATTTGCCGTCAAAATTTAGGAATTTTGACTTTCGATTTCCATCATAATGATTATAGTAAGTCGAAAATGACGCCTCATTTTCTCGGCTGATGATTCAGCCGAGCAAAAAGCTCACAGAACTTTTTGCTACTATATTCATTGCAACATAAATCGAAAAAAATTCTTTTTGAATTTTTAAGTAAATCTCCGATTTACCGTCGAAATCACTTAATTTCGACTTTCGATTGACGTTATCATCTCGACTCTTGTAGCGTGTCTGCCGCCCTCGAATTCGTTTGCGAGGAAGCTATCGAGAATGTCAACTGCGAGGCAGGAGCCTATAACTCTTGCGCCCATGCAAAGAACGTTTGCATCGTTGTGCTGTCTTGTCATCTTTGCGGAGTATGTATCCGAGCAGAGAGCCGCTCTGATGCCCTTGTGCTTGTTCGCGCACATGCTCATTCCAACGCCCGTTCCGCAGATAAGAATACCGTAGCTTGAGTTGAGGTTCTTCTGAACGTTTTCGCAAACTGCCTTTGCGAAGATGGGGTAGTGGCATGATGCATCGGAATCTGTGCCGAGGTCGGTCACGTCATAGCCCTTGCCGATAAGGTAGTTTTTAAGCTCCTCTTTGAGTGCGAAGCCTGCGCTGTCTGCGCCGATGAAAATCTTTTTCATTGTATTTATCTCCCGATTAATTGTTTTTCTTGTAAGTTGGTTAAAAGCTTTTTGCGCTTGTCAAGCTGCGGTTAAGATTACTTACCTTCTGCGTTGAGTTTTTCGAGTCTTTCGCGTTCTGCCTGGGGGACTCGGAGATAGGTTGGCAAATGCTGAAGGTCATTTGTTGTCTTACCTTCCGCGTGGAGCTTTGCGGCAACCTTTGCGACCGAGTATGCGTTTTCCTCACGGAGTAAAACGGGAGTTTCGGAAAGGGAAATTCCGCTTGCCGTTAGTGCCTTATGCGCTACCGCATATCCGTCACCGACAACGTATATCGGCATACCCTCGAAGTCCTTGAGTCTGTCTCTAAGCTCGGTGAGGGAGATTGCCATATCCTCGGTGAGTCTTTTCATCACACCGCCCTCGTATTCGAAAATAGCGGTATATACCTGCTGACGTCTTGCGTCCATTGCGGGAACTATAATGCCCTCAATGCCCGCGAGGTTCTCTGCAAGAGCTTCAAGCGTTGACACCGAAGCGCAGGGAATACCCTTGCCGAATGCTATGCCCTTAACGAGCGCCGTTCCGATTCGCACACCGGTGAACGAGCCGGGCCCGACGGAGCAAGCCAAAAGCTCAATATCCGAGAATGTGAGCCCCAGGGATTTCAAAATGTTTTCAGCCATCGGCATAAGAAGCTCGCTTTGGGTGAGTCCGTTGTCAATCGAATAGAGAGCTAAAAGCTTCTCCGAGTCGGTCACCGCAACGCTTGCCGCCTTTGCCGTACTGTCAAAAGCTAAAGTTAACATTGTTTTCGTCCTTAAATCAGTTGTAATCAATTTCGATAATTCTGTGGTTTTCCTCTTCGCCGAGCTCGTTGGAAACTCGGGAAATAGTCACCCTTATCGCGCCGTCGGGAATAAATTCGGTGATATTCTCCGACCATTCCGAGAGGCAGTATCCATCGTCCTCGATAACGTCATCGTAGCCTATCGAGTATAAATCGTCGCCGTCGGTTATTCTGTAAAAGTCAAAATGGTGGATTTTGACAGCACCTCTGTACTCGTTTAAAACGGTGTACGTCGGGCTTTTCACCGAGCGAACGTCAAAGTATGAAGCAAATCCGCGTGAAAATGCGGTTTTGCCAACGCCCATTTCTCCGAAAAGAGCAATGAACGCTTTTTTGGTATTGCTATCTTTCAGTTTTTGTGCAAGTGCTGCGCCAACCTTCTCGGTCTCTTCAGCACTCGTTACTTTGAAAATTTCCTTCATAACGTAGATGCCTTTCAAATTTTGCCAACGTAATCCTTCGCGCCATCACCGAGAAGGAAGTTGAGAAGCTTGTTATAGCCCTCGGCATCGCCAAGCTTCCCCTCGCGTTTAACTGCGCGAATGAGCGTATTCTTCGGGGTATCGTCGGGGTCAACAAGCTCGGTCGCGTTCACCTCGTAGCCAAACACCTCAAGGCGCGCAAGTCGAAGCGCGTCTGTCAAGGAGTCGCAAAGACTTCTTTTGAGCTTCGGATATTTCGTAACGAAATTAAGCTCGGGCGCGTTGATTTTCGTCGAAAGCTCTCTGTGGCAGCAGGGGGTGGAAAGTATCGTTTTAGCCCCAAGGCGCACCGCGGTGTCTAAAACTATGTCTGTCGCAACGTCGCAGGCGTGTAAAGAAATAACCATATCGGGTGTTACGTCTTTTGGGGTGTTCGTAATATCGTCTGTTACGAATTTCATACCGTCAAAGCCAAGCTCTTTTGCCTTTGAATTGCAGAAGTCCATAACGTCTTTCTTTAAATCTATGCCGAGAATGTAAACATTTCTTTGCTTTATCGCGGTTAAGAAGTGGTAAACCGCAAAACTCAAATAGCTTTTGCCGCAGCATAAATCGTAAATTATAAGGTCCTTTTTTGAGTCAAGCTCGGGATAAATATCGTCAAGATATTCGAGGAACTTATTTATCTGTCTGAATTTTGCCTGGCGCTTATCGTGAACTCTTCCGCCCTTATCACTTATTCCGAGTGAGATGAGAAAGGGCTCGTCACCCTTTAAAATTCTGTTTTTCTCTCTTTCAAGAGATTCTATCGCGGACTCGAATTTTGGCTTTTCGCCACTGCCCGAAAGCTTTCTTTGAAGCTTGTCCGCGCCGAGAATAACTATGCCTTTTTTGCCGTTTTTAAGCTCCGCGTCACCGAGCGCCGTGAGAAGATTTATCTGCCCGTATCTTGCGATATTCTCCTCAAGGAACGCGCGTATTTCGCCCTCTCTTAAATTCTTTTGAGAAACGGTGTTGCCCGAAAGAGAGAATTCCGCAGCGAGAAGCTTCTGCCCTCTGTGAGCGCAAAGGCGCGCGGAAATCTTCTCGGGAAACTCACCCATCGGGCGCGAGAAGACGATCTTTTTAAGAGCCTCGGTTTTAAACGCAAGCTCGGCAAGTTCTATAAAATCAGTCATTATTTATTTTCCGTATCGCTTTTCTTTGATTTGAATGAAAGCTTTCTTTCAGTGCCATCGGAGATTCTCTGGAGATTTCCTCTGTGGCAGTAAACGATGATTATAGCAAGCGCGATGGTGATGAGCGCCATAACGCCGTTCTGCTTGATGTCCGTACCGCTGAAGATAACCTTGATGTGACCCGAAACGATGATGGGGTAGAGAACCGCAACTGTAACCGAGCCGAGAGATACGTACTTCGACCACCAAACCATAAGCACGAAAATACCGAGAAGTATAACGAACTCTATGGGAGTGAGAATAAGAGCCATAGCGGCGGTGCAAAGAACGCCCTTTCCGCCCTTGAAACCGTAGTAAATGGGGAGAATGTGACCGATAACCGCGAAGAATCCCGCCATATAGTTAAGGGGAAGGTCGCAAGCTAACGTACCGATACTGATACCGCCGATGTAGCCGAATCCGCCAAGGATAGAGCCAATAACGATAGCGATAGCTGTTTTGAGAATGTCACCGAGAAGGGTGAGTCCCGCAGCCTTCTTGCCGTAGGTGCGGAGCATATTCGTAAGACCCGCGTTTCCGCTTCCGTGCTTACGTATATCGTCACCGAAGAGTGACTTTGAAATAACTATTGCCGAGTTGACAGAGCCGAGAAGATAACCCGCAGCCATTGCAAGAAAAGCAAATCCCGCGGTAAGCAAGATGTACTGCCACTTCGAAAGGTCGTTGTTCTGAACGATGTAATACCATAATCCTTCGTTAAGATTAAACATAATTTCCTCCAAAAATAAAATTTGACAATGGTATAATAACACACCGAAGGCAAAAAGTCAATAAAACTCTTGAATTTTGCGCGCGAAAGATATATAATTAATGTGACTATAGTTTGCCGAAAAGGTAAACCGCCTTTTCATGACCTAAAAGGGCAAAACAATAAACGTCTTTGTTTACGTTGTTTTATGGGAATCGTTTTTTGATTTGATGCGAAAAGCAAGCGAGATAGAAGTATGAGCTTTGGCTTTAGATTGGCGTGCTATGTAGAAACTAAACGCTTTATATTGTTACTCTAAAGTTCTGCGGGCAGAAAAGCGTGTGAGGAGATATTATGAACGAGAGAATCAGAGAATTTTTTGAAAAAGAAAATATAGAATATTACGCCGCCTTGGATTATAAAGACGTCTATGAAATCAATCCGAGACTCCGTGAGCGCGGTGGCATCGAGGCAAGGAGCGTTATCGTCTTTCTTTTGCCGTATTACGCGGGCGAGTGCGAAAACCTCTCGCGCTACGCGGCATCGCGCGACTATCATATCATCATAAAAGAGATAACCTCAAAGCTTTGCGCCCTGATAGGCGAGATTTACGAGGGAAGCCTTGCTATCGGCTTTGGCGACCACTCTCCCATAGACGAGCGTGGCGCAGCCCTTCGCGCAGGACTCGGACTCCTCGGCGAAAACGGACTTATTCTCAATGAAAAATACGGCTCTTACGTCTTTATTGCAGACGTTATTACAGACGTGCCGAGCGAGCTTATAGGGGCGTCGAAGCCTGTACCCGTGTTAAAATGCGAAGCTTGCGGACTCTGCAAGAAAGCTTGCCCCACGGGAATACTGCGCGCCGAGTCTTGCGACTGCCTCTCCGCTATCACCCAAAAGAAAGGCGAGCTTACCGAGCGCGAGATAGAAATGATGCTCAAGTTTAACACGGTATGGGGTTGTGACCTCTGCCAAAGCTCATGCCCCCACAACAAAAATCCAAAAATAACCCCCATAGAATTCTTCAAAGAATCAAGACTCCCCAAATTAACTCTAACCGCCATAGAATCTATGAGCGAAGAAGAATTCAAAGAAAGAGCATTCGCCTGGCGAGGCAAAAAAACGATAGTTAGAAATCTTGAATACTACGAAAACAAAGAAAAATGTAAACAATAATTTTCAATTCCACCATAATTCCACCATAAAAACATTTTTTCTTTACAAATTGGAAATGTTGTGCTACAATGAAAATTAGCTATAGATTAGCTCGTATAAAAAGATAAAATATAAAAGAAAGGCGAAGGCTATGAAAAAAATACTTATTTTAGCGCTTTGTTTGACGCTTGCTTTGTTCCTTGTTGCTTGTAACGGCATACCCGGTACTGACGGCAACGATGGTAAAGACGGTGTTGACGCCACCGACGGAATAATCTACGAGATTTTCGCAGGCGAAACTTATGCTGAAGTTGTAGGCTATAGCGGAACTGCAACGAATATAGTTATAGCAGATACGTATAAAGGTGTGCCTGTAACGGGAATATATAAACAAGCGTTTAAAAACAACACTTCAATTACCTCCGTTGTAATCCCCGATAGCGTCGAGTTCATTGGTTATGAGGCGTTCTATAATTGCTCCAGCCTTACAAGCATGACAATCGGCAATAGTGTTACTTCGATTGGTGATTATGCGTTCCGTGATTGCTCCAGCCTTACAAGCGTAACAATTCCCGATAGCGTCGAGTTCATTGGTTGTGAGGCGTTCTATAATTGCTCCAGCCTTACAAGCATAACAATCCCCGATGGTGTTACTTCGATTGGTGCTTCTGTGTTCTCTAATTGCTACAGCCTTACAAGCATAACAATTCCCGATAGCGTCGAGTTCATTGGTGATAAGGCGTTCTCTAATTGCTCCAGCCTTACAAGCGTAACAATCCCCGATAGCGTCGAGTTCATTGGTGATAAGGCGTTCTATAATTGCTCCAGACTTACAAGCGTAACAATCCCCGATAGTGTTACTTCGATTGGTGTGGGGGCGTTCTCTTATTGCTCCAGACTTACAAGCGTAACAATCCCAGATAGTGTTACTTCGATTGGTGTTTCTGTGTTCTATAATTGCTACAGCCTTACAAGCATAACAATTCCCGATAGCGTCGAGTTTATTGGTAATTCTGCGTTCTCTGGTTGCTCCGGCCTTACAATCATAACAATCCCCGATAGTGTTAC
This sequence comes from Eubacteriales bacterium, assembly GCA_045660185.1. Classification (GTDB taxonomy): domain Bacteria; phylum Bacillota; class Clostridia; order Oscillospirales; family CAG-272; genus UBA1740. Next base: position 9,445 of record JAZRDI010000055.1, read on the forward strand.
TTCGATTGGTGATTATGCGTTTCGTAATTGCACTAGCCTTACAATCATAACAATCCCCGATAGTGTTACTTCGATTGGTTTTTGGGCGTTCTCTAATTGCTCCAGCCTTACAAGCATAAACGTGGGCACAGAAAATAAAAATTATAAATCTATAGACGGAAATCTTTATAGCAAAGACGGCAAAACCTTAATTCAATATGCTATAGGTAAAATCGATAAAACGTTCATTATACCGAATAGCGTCGAGTTTATTGGTGATTGGGCGTTCGCTAATTGCTCCAGCCTTACAAGCATAACAATACCCGATAGCGTCGAGTTCATTGGTGTGGGGGCGTTCGCTTCTTGCTCCAGTCTTGCAAGTATAACAATCTCCGATAGCGTCGAGTTCATTGGCGATTATGCGTTCCAGTATTGCTCCAGCCTTACAAGCATAACAATCCCCGATAGTGTTACTTCGATTGGTATGTATACGTTCGAGGTGTGCTCTAAGTTAACAAGTGTAACAATCGGCAATAGCGTTACTTCGATTGGTGGTTCTGCGTTCTATGGTTGCTCCAGCCTTACAAGCATAACAATTCCCGATAGTGTTACTTCAATTGGTATTTATGCGTTCGAGTGGTGCTCTAAGTTAACAAGTGTAACAATCGGCAATAGCGTTACTTCGATTGGTGATTCTGCGTTCCGGTATTGCTTCAGCCTCAAAAACGTATATTACGCCGGTAGCGAGGAAGAGTGGAAGGCTATTTCGATTGACTTGGGTAACGATTATCTCAACAACGCAACAAAGCATTACAACTACGCATAGCGCGAGATACTCACGCGATGAAATGCATCCAAGATGCATGAAATGAATCCCAAAGGGATTCTTGAAATTCATTCTGCGAATGATTGAAATGATTTCTTCGAAATCGTGAAACGTTGCTTTTGCGGGCGCAACATAGCTTTTGTGTGCGCAACATAACTTTTTTGTGCGCAACGTGGATAAGATTAAGGATTGTGTTTTTTAACACTAAAATAACAAAAACGGCTCGGTGGCTTCATTAAAATGTGAAGTTTACCGAGTCGCTTTTTTGTGGGTAGGGCGGTGCCTTGGTGCCGCCGTTTTGGTTGGTCTTAATTTCGGCGGGAGCAAGCCCCCGCCCTACGGATTGTATTGCTTTTAGAGCCTTTGAGGAACGGACACTCGAGTGCGTCTGTCCCTACGGATTGGCTGCTTTTTTCGGCGGGAGCAAGCCCCCGCCCTACGAATTGTATTCCATGTTGCGAACCTGAAAGCAACATTTCATCCGTCATAGACGGATTTCATCCGAATTCATTCGGATTTCATCCAAGCTTTGCTTGGATTTCATTGCGCGAGCCTCTCGCGCCACGCGCTCACTCGTACATTCCATTGCAATTCATAAAAGCATAAAGCATTTCGCCGTGCTGCTGCTCTTCGGACTGAATGTGGGAGAGCATTTTTCTTGCGGCGGGGGATTTGAATTCGAATACGCTTGTGTTGTAGAGCGAGGAAACGTGCTTCTCCGTGGTGAGTAGGTCGGAGAGAAGGTATTTGTCGGCTTTTTTGTTTTCGGGATTGGAATAGACGTCGGGGCAGGCTTTACATTCGTTGTTGTTCGCGCTGAGCGAAGAGGGCGTTTGAGGCTCGTTGCCGTTCATAATCTCGTTGATGGTTTTGAGGTGGTTGCGCTCGGTGTCTGCGATGGAGTTTAAGAGCGTTTTAAGCTCGGAGCATTTTGCCATTTCGGCATAGCGTGAGTACTTCTCGATGCAAAGCTCTTCCTGCTCCTTCATGTCCTTGAGTAAATTAGTTTCCTTGCTTGTTAAAATCATATCCTTTTCCTTTCTTTTAATGCAGTTGCATTTTTTGGTAATATTATTATGTCAAGATTTTGGGGGCGGTATTCAGATTTTTTGCAAACGGGCGGAAAAGTATATCGCTTTTGAAGGGGGATATATTTGCTTTTTCTTCGGAAGTGTCAAAATATTATTCAATTTATTGGTGATTATTTTCCGAAAACGCTTGAATTTGTGCAAAATGACTAAAAAAATCGGCAATTTACAATATTTACAAATTATTCCTACAGTGTTATAATATACATATAGTAATCGCGATACGCGAAAACTAACTGACGCGAAATTTGGAGTGATGGAAATGTATATCAGCGTAGAGAATTACCGAGAGATGTATTTGAATGGCAAGGATGCGAAAACCGTTTTGGGCGAGATTGAAAAAATCAGACGTGAAATGGCGAAAATTAAGGCGAAGCTTGAATCGCCCGCAAACGCATACGATAGCTATACTTATGCCTCGGATTGCGCGCTTATTGACGTGCTCAGCGACTATCTGACTGCCGCGCGCGAGAGCCTTGCCGAGATTTCGGAGAGCGGACTTGATTACACCGAGGAAGAAAAGGCTTCGTTGATTTTCGATTCTTTGGTTGACTCGATAGAGCGTCTTACGTTAACGGTAGGGAAGTATTTTGAGGATAAATACGAGCTTATCTTTGATGGGGAGCGCGCTACGCTTGTGAAAACGCTTTCGGGAAAAGATGCGGCGGCGCTTGATGTGGACTGCGCGGCAGCAAAGGAGAAAATCCGCGCGCTGCGTATGGGAGAGTGGAAGGAAAGCTACTCGCCAGATCAGTACGGCTGCGCCATAAACGAGCCGACAAAGTGGCAGATAAGACTCGATTACAGCGGTAAGACTGCGCCGCGCTTCTATGACGGTGTGGGAGTATTTCCGTATAATTTCAATGTGCTTTCGCGTCTTTTGGGAGCGGAGATTCTTTGAGAAAAATTCTCGTGATCCTCGGCACACGCCCCGAGGCTATCAAGACGTGCCAACTGATAAAGGAGCTTTCGAAAAATAAGGAAAACAAGGTTTTCGTGCTTTCAACGGGTCAGCACCGAGATATGCTGAATGACGTTTTAAAAATTGAAGGGGTGAAGGTCGATTATGACCTTTCGCTGATGAAAAAAGGGCAAACGCTCTCGTATTTAACCTGTGAGATATTAAGTCGGGCAGGGGAAATTTTAGACGAGCTTTTGCCCGATTTTGTTTTGGTGCAAGGTGACACGGTCACCGCCTTCGCGGGCGCGCTTGCGGCATTTTACAGAAAAATCCCGATAGGTCACGTTGAGGCGGGGTTACGGACCTTTGACAGTGAAAATCCATATCCCGAAGAGTTTAACAGATGCGCCATAGGAAGAATGGCTTCTTACCACTTTGCGCCAACGCAAACCGCTTATGAAAATTTGATACGCGAGGGAGTAGAAAAAACGCGTATTTTTATCACGGGTAATACCGTAATCGACGTTTTGGTGAAAAACGTTAAGGAAGATTACACCCACGCGCTTCTGCCGAGTGAGCCCTTCGTTATCCTTACTGCCCACCGCAGAGAGAGTCTTGGGAGCGATATGGCGAGCGTTTTTTCTGCGGTAAGAGTTCTCGCAAAAGAGGGAATTAAGATAATATATCCGATACACAGAAACGAGCGTATTCACGAGTTGGCAAAGAGCGCGTTTTCAGGTGTGGAAAACGTGGAAATTATACCGCCTCTTTACGTTCGTGATTTTCATAATTTCCTTGCAAGATGCAGATTTGTTATAACCGATTCCGGCGGTGTTCAAGAGGAAGCATCATACCTTGGAAAACCGATTATTATCACAAGAAAATGCACAGAACGTAAAGAATTGTTGTCAAATCCTGCGGTTAAAGTTGTCGGCAGTGATAAAAACGCGATTGTAAGCGAAGCGAAACGCTTGTTCTTTGACGATGATTATTACTCGAAAATTGCCAAGCCGAGTGCAGTTTTCGGCGACGGTAAAGCCTCGCAAAAAATCGCCCGCACCGTAGAGAAAATACTGGAAGTTTAGGGGGAGTTTTCCCTTTAGTTTGTTGGGATTTTTCTTGATTTTCAGTTCGGTTTTGATTTGAATTTTCGAAGTGATTTTCATTTAATTTTCGATTTGAATTACGGTTTGATTTTTTGTTTTGAATTTGGGTTTAATTTCGATGCAATTCTTATTTTACATTCGTTTTTGTTTGTCTTGGATTTCAGTGCGGGAAAGCCCGCGCTCTTGTGAATGAGGCAATCTTTACTTTGGCGCAAAACCGCTTCGTAGCAATCTACCTAAATACGCGAGTCGGAATATGTGAACTTTTAACTAAAATAAATTTAATACTTGAAAATCTTTTATAAATAGTGTAATATAGATATATAAAACACGAGAGGAGCGAAAAATGTCTAATATTTGGCACGATATATCTCCAAAGAGAATCACTCCAAATGATTTTATCTGTGTTATCGAAATTTCGAAGGGAAGCAAGAAAAAATACGAATTAGACAAGGAAACGGGCTATATAATTCTTGACCGAATTTTATACACGTCAACTCACTACCCGGCGAATTACGGCTTCATTCCGAGGACCTACGGTGATGACGGTGATCCGCTTGACGTGCTTTTGCTTTGCGCAGAGCCGCTTGAACCTATGTCACTTGTCAGAGCCTATCCGATAGGCGTGATTTCGATGATAGATAACGGAAGAAACGATGAGAAAATTATCGCAATTCCGTACAATGACCCGAACTACAATAACTATAAGGATATAGACGATTTGCCGACTCATATCTTCGATGAAATGCGTCATTTCTTCACCGTCTATAAAAACCTCGAGCACAAGGAAACTGCCGTTAACGAGGTTAGCGCAAGAGAGTCCGCGCTGAAAATAATTGAGGACGCTATTAATAACTACGTTGAAAACTTTTGCAAATAAACAGTCTGGGAGGACAAAATGAAAAAAGGATTTTTTAAATTGACGCTCCTAATTACCCTTGTGCTTGCGCTTGTACTCAGCTTCGCATCTTGCGAGAGTGTGCCGAGTGATAGCACAGATTCGAGCGTTACGGAAGGAAACAAAAATGACCAGAATGCGAACGATGGCGCATCTGACAGCACCGATGACAAGGGCGAAGAAGAGCATGGCCATACGTTTAGTGATTGGATAATTTCAAGACCCGCGAGTTGCGCTTACGATGGCGAGCGCGTTCAGGTTTGCGAGTGCGGAGAAAGAGCCGTACAGATTATCCCGAAGACAACCGACCACAACTATTCTAACGGTAAATGCATCCTTTGCGGACAGAACGAGTCCAACGGCGGAAGCGGCAATACGGATAAGGTAGTTGACACGGGCAAGATGGATTCCTTCGATTATTCGAAGATTCCCGCTTATTCGGGCGCAGAGTACGTAACCGTTAATGAAAACACACCCTTCTTTACCGAGAGCGAGAAGGTTACCGAGTCTTACGAGACCTACGGCGCGTGGGATTCGCTCGGCAGATGCACCGTTGTTGAGGCTTGCATTGGCAGAGACCTTATGCCCACGGGTGACCGCACAAACACGAGCTTCCAGCCGACAGGTTGGATTCAAGCTTCTTATACCTTCGTTTCGGGCGGCGTGCTTTACAACAGATGCCACCTTATAGCCTGGTCCTTGACGGCTGAAACAACCAACCGCCAGAACCTCGTTACAGGAACGAGATATATGAACGAGGCGATGATTCCTTTCGAGGAAATGACCGCTGACTATATTAAGGAAACCAATAACCACGTAATGTATAGAGTTACCCCCGTGTTCCTTGGAGACAACCTTCTTTGCAGCGGCATTTTGCTTGAGGCTTATTCGGTTGAAGACGAGGGCGAGGGCATATGCTTCAACGTATTCTTCTACAACGTTCAGCCGGGCGTTAATATTGATTACGCAACGGGCGCGTCGAGCGCGAGCGGAGATATAGCAGAACCCGAAATCCCCGAAGATTTTGACTACATTCTCAACAAGTCCAGCAAGAAGATTCACACTTCCGAATGCGGTAACGCAAAGCTTATTTCGGATAAAAATAAGGAATATTACACGGGTGATATTGAAGACCTTATCGAAGACGGTTACACAGTATCGGGTTGCTGCAACCCCAAGTAAAAGAGTTAAAAATTTAAAGGAGAATATATAATGAAAATGAAATTTGTAAAGTACCTTTTGGCAGCTACTTCGCTCGTATGCGCGCTCACGCTTTCTATCGCGTGCGAAAAGAACAATGGCGACACAAACAATGACTCGGGCGAACACACCCACGCTTTTGGCGAATGGGCGGTAACCGATGCAACCTGCACAGAGGCAGGCGAGAAGACGAGAACTTGCGCTTGCGGTGAGAAGGAAACCGTTGCTATCGAGGCTCTTGGCCACGATGAGAAGAGCTTCGCAGCAAAAGCTCCCACTTGTA
>JAZRDI010000056.1:0-20209 GCA_045660185.1 Eubacteriales bacterium
ATGGATAGCCGTTATAGCAATTATTAAGCTTATCAATATTGTTCTGGGTTTTATTCGCAGAAAAGAACTCGTGGCTTTACATACGGTTTTAAATAAAACTACGGGATTTTTGCTCTTTCTTCTGCCATTAACTTTACAATTTATTGTACCCGCATATAGTTTTGCGGTTGTATGTACCATAGCAACAATTGCTGCGATTGAGGAAGCCTACTATATCATAAAAGCAATTGATAAATAAGAATTTGTAGGTGAATTATATGAGAACAAGAAAGGTTGTTGTACTGCCATACGATGTGGCATGGCAATCAGCTTTTGAAAAAATAAAGGGTGAGATTGAAGAAGCAATAGGCGATTTAATCATCGGCATTGAACACGTTGGAAGTACCTCTGTCGAAGGAATGTCTGCCAAGCCTTGCATTGATATTGATGTAATTATTGATGATTACTCGGCGTTTGCTGCGGTAGTTGACGGATTGAAAGCAATCGGATATATCCACGAGGGTGATCTTGGTATTAAGGACAGAGAGGCGTTTAAGCATTCAGGGAAAGAACATTTGCAAATGCATCACTTGTATGTATGTCCTAAATACTCGAAAGAATTGCACCGTCATATTACATTCAGAGATTTTCTCCGAAGTAATCCAGAAGCTGTAAAAAAGTACAGCTTGATAAAAGAAAAAGCCGCTGAGCTATTTCCAAATGATATAGACGGATACATAGAGTATAAATCGCCGTGCATTGAAGAACTGTATAAAGAATGCGGTTTGAAATAAACAAATTCCAATTTGTTGAGCACTTTATTTAATGTTAAAAGGAGTATAATTATGAAAGTTTTCGATTCTCAAAACTGTTCCATCAATCCTCGTGCAGATATGTTTTTGCCTGATTGGCTAAATGTATTTGGCGTGTTTTTAGATGCGTTAGCACTTGTTGCATTAGGCGCGGCCATTGTTTTTGGCGTATATTTGACAATAATATTGTCTTTGCTTCTCGGCTCGCTCGGAATAGCGGCATATCTTTGCTGGAAAAATCAAAAAATAAATATAATTGATGAAAACACTTTTGAATATACGACCTTCTTGGGAAAAAAGACGATATATAAATTCTCGGACATCAAAGAAATGAGAGTTAATTCGGATTCATATACTCTTTTTGTCGGAGATGGAAAAGTACATATTGAATCCTGCGCTCGTATTTCAAAAGAATTATTAGATAAAATTGATGTCGCGTTAAAGCTCAACCACATCGTATCCGAGCTTTAATTCTGCGTCAAAAAGCTTTTCGTCAGATAATATGCGCCAATGAATTTTATTAACTGTTACTTACGAGAAGGCTTAATTAAAGGTTAGGAGAATATAAATGGCTGAAATTTTTGTTACAGGATCGGGAAGCTGGGGAACTGCGATTGCCATAAGTCTTGCATCTGCAGGTAATTCGGTTAAGCTCTGGTCGAGAAATTCGGATTTCACCGAAGAGCTAAAAGCTTCTCGCGAGAATACACGATATCTTCCGGGTGTCAAAATAAACACCAACGTTGAATTCACTTCAGACATGTCAGAATGCGCAAATTCGGATGTTATAGTTATTGCAACTCCCTCGCACACCATACGCTCAATTTCTAAATCATTATCGAGGTTTGTCAAGGAAAAGCAAATAATAGTTAGCATTTCTAAAGGTTTTGATGAAGAAAAATACACAAGACTTACAGAAGTTATAAAAGAAGAAATTCCGCAAGCTACCGTTTTAGCAATGTCAGGACCCTCACACGCAGAGGAGGTTTCGAGAGCACTTCCAACAACTAACGTCATTGCCGGCACAGATTTAGAAGCTACGAAATTCGTGCAGAAAATTTTTAATACGCCGACGTTCAGAATTTACACGAGTGACGATGTTATAGGAGTAGAGCTTGGCGGAGCTATTAAAAACGTAATTGCCCTCGCAGCCGGCGTGTGTGACGGGCTCGGATACGGTGACAACACCAAAGCTGCACTTATAACTCGCGGAATAGCAGAGATAACACGTCTTGGTATCGCTATGGGCGCAAAGCCTGAAACCTTTGCGGGATTATCCGGGATAGGAGATCTCATCGTAACGTGCGCAAGTATGCACTCAAGAAATCGCAGAGCCGGCATACTTATAGGAAAAGGTAAAAGCGTTAAAGAAGCCGAGCGCGAGGTCAATATGGTTGTCGAAGGAATAAAAACAGCCAAGGCCGTGTATTATTTAAGCAGTAAATACGGCGTTGAGATGCCAATTGCAACCGAGGTCTATAAAGTGGTCTTCGAAAATCACAACGCAAAAGAATGTGTCCGGAACTTAATGAACAGAAGCCTAAAGCCCGAAGTGTAATCCACCTTGCTACGAAACACTAAAACTACGAAGAGTAATTACGGTATCAGCGAATCATCACTTCTTGCTCGCTATTCTTTTCAAATACAAAAAGTAAACCGCACTAATTTTATCAAATTATAAAGCAAAAATTAACACGTATTGCAATATACCACAAATTTGCAAACTTGCATTGCTTGCTCAATTTGAGATATAATATTATCTTTTTTGCTAACAATCGTGTATGTTTATTATATCACATAATTGTCATTTTTTTAATCTAAAATAGAGTATTACATTCTATATGGCAAAAACAACCTAAATTGTCTCTTACGGTTCAATTTAGGTTGTTTTTGAGTGATAACTCATTCGTTAATATTATATTTTACTCTCGCGTTGTAGATCTTCAGTACTGTGCTACCGGCGGGAATGACAACAAACTCCTCGAAGCTCACTCTCGTGAATTTGTACATCACCCTATACCTCACTGTCATTATCTACAAGGTTCGTGAGATATTCTCTTACGCTCTCATTATCATTATTGTTTGCAAATTCAAGCAGAACAAGATTGTGGTGTCGGCGGTCGTGTCTTGCCTGACTGTCTGCCGCAAGCTGCGACGTTTCGGCTTCGATCTGTGTAACGAGTAGCCTGTTTTGAGTTTCCACCGCTCTTTTCTCGCCAGCTTCTGACATACTGTTAATGCTTTTAACGATAACCGAATAAACCGCCATAATGGAGATGCTCAAAAATACAAAGGTGATAAACGCATGATCATTAAAGCTTGTAAGTCGCACCGGAAATACGGATGATAAAATAACGGTAATTATAAATACAACATTGACAATGATTAATTGAAAAGACCTAGATAGCGTTCGTGCTTCTCTTTTCTGCGTAGCTGTTAATATATCCAGACACTTCATCGAGCATCTTCTGTTCGTCATCGCATATAGCAATTCGTATCATACGGTAGTCTCCTTTTCGGTTTGATAACGGAGCAGATGTCACCAATGTCAGAGTCCAAATATTCACATATACGAAGAAGCACCGACAAAGCAACCTCCTCGCCTTTGTTAAGCTTGCTCATCATTCATGCAGCAATTTTCAAATTTCGGCGTATTTGCGCCCGCGTAATGCATTTTTAATGAGTAGTACCCATAATTTTTACTCGTATATGCCTTGCAAGTACTGAGCCTTAAATGCGCATTATACGACATTTGCTTCGATTTTGCAATACTTCAAGCCAACATTGCAATAAAAACAATTGTAACACTACAGTACACCGTTTTCATCAAATGTGTTTTATATTGACTTTACCGAGAAAATAGGGTATAATAAAGAATGTAAAGCTTATTTGTGTAATGCTTTATTAAATTCCAACGAAATGTATATAACGGAGATACAAATGATCAGACGGCGTAAAAGACTTTGTACCGTACTTGTTTCCATTATCATTATTTTTGCCATACTGGCAGTCTACTATGTAGTAGCGGTATGCAATTTCAGATCATATCCCACTACGCTCATCGTTGACGAAGATGAAAACACGCTGACGTTCACCACCGACAACCTTCGAATTTTACATCTTTCCGACGTGCAGACAGCGAATCTCGTCGAGTCCGCTATCGCGTATCCAATGGTCGAAAGAGTGATAAAGGAGACTAAGCCCGACCTTATCGTGCTGACAGGCGATAATATTTCCAACGGAAGCACAAATGCTGTTCTTAATACTTTCATCAGCTTCATGGACAGCTTTGAGATCCCCTGGGCGCTTGTATTCGGAAACCACGATATCCGATCGGCAGTATCGCCTATCGTTCAATGTGAGGCTTATGAGAACAGTGAGTATTGCCTTTTCAAAAAGGGTAATATTCAGCAACGATACGGCAATTATTATTACAACGTAAAATGCGGAGAACAAACTATATATTCGCTCATATTCATGGATAGCGCAGACTCGAGCTTTACTCAAGAACAGGTGGGATGGTATCGTGATACAATCAACGGCATTTCCGCAGAAAACGGCTATACCGTTCCCAGCCTTACATTCTTCCATATCCCGATTGCCGAGACCGAGGACGCCCACGATGCATACGCGCAGGACCCCACGATAGGCAGCGGCAGACAAGTAGACAGTGTGCGCACACAGGATAGAAGCACCGGCTTTTTCTCCGTGTTGCAAGAGCTCGGCAGCACGCGAGCGCTTTTCTTCGGTCACGATCACAGAAACAACACTTTCATTGACTATAACGGTGTGAAATTCTGCTACGCCACAAAGACAAGCAGAACTGTATACTACGAGAGATCTTCCCTCGGTGGCAATCTTATAACCATTTATAAGGATTCTACCTTCACGGTGGAAAGAATACACGACTAATTTTTATTTTAAGATGATCAAGATTTGTTACGATATTGCTTTGTTTGATCCTTTGCCGTCAAAAGGCTACACGTAGATTTTGACTGTAATTTTGATAGTACCGCATAGTTATAACTAAAATTTAAAGCCTATCATCGGGAGCAAGAACTCTTTGTGATAGGCTTTTATAAATGAATTCCTGCGCTATATGATGAAATTGCATATCACCAAAACGCAGTTTTGCATATCATCATTGCGAAAGCGGATACAGCCTACGGCTGATGAGATACGCCTGCGGCGATGATATACACGCTAAAGCGTGATGATATGCCATTGCCTTCGCAATGGATAAAAAAGACTATGGAAAATGATACGTTTTCCATAGTCTTTTTGTGAGTAATCTAAAATTTTTGATACCATTTTTATATGTGTGCAAATTTTAGAGTTATGGGTGCATTTTCCTATTAGGCTTTGCACCTATATTAGTTCGATAAATTGGAATTTGTCGTCAATTATTCAAACTTAATATTTCCTGTATTTGTTTTTATTTCGCATCTCCCACCAATCACTTCTCCAATAGGAGTTTTTGGTATCTCCATTTTACCCGTGTTAGTGCGAGCTATAAACACCATATTAGACGACAGTCTGCCACAAACACTTCCTGTATTAGTTTTCACAAAAATTTCAGGGGCAGAGCAATCGTTTAATAAAACCTTTCCGGTGCCGCGTTTGACCCAAATGCTTTTTGTCGCAGTCAATTTGTTTAACGAAATGCACCCTGTGTTTCCTTTTGAATGAAAAGTCTGACAGGAAACATCTTCTAAATTTATATTTCCCGTGTTTATTTGGACATCTATCGCTCCGTTACAAACTATCGATGATATATCAACACTTCCTGTATTGGAGCTTATCGAGATTGTTTCAAGCATTGATTTGGGAACATATAGCCTAATTTTTGAATGATCAATACCAACCCTTAAAAGATTGTACCATTTCGTTTTTATCAATTTGATCGTAAGTGTATCGTCTTCAATGAAAAATGTATATGGATGTTTTTTTCTTTCGAAAAAAACTAATTTTGTGCCATCGTCATTTGACGGTTCTATCTTCACTTTGGCATTTTGGGCACTAAGTAGTATTTTTTTATACGTAGCTGTTATTTCATGTGTATTTGTAACGTATCTTTTGATCATTTTACGAGTCCCATTCAAATTCTTATTTATCGGTGAGTTTATTATATCACAAAATTCAAGAAAAATCAAGTCGTTTATTCAGCAAAGCAAAAATTGAACGATACCCCATAAATTGAACGAAAGGGGTATAAAATGAACGATTTATATTTTACGGCTAAAAACAAAAAGGCTTGTAAGTTTAATCACTTTCGCAGAAAGTGTATATCATCAATGCGGAGCATTGTATATCATCAAACCGCAGGAAAATACACTCTGACGAGTGATGATATACAGCCCAAAGGGCTGATGAGATACACGCTGAAGCGTGATGATATGCCAAACCTGCGGTTTGGATAAAAAAGTCGTATCAAAATGATACGACTTTTTTGGTGCGGATGACGGGATTTGAAACCACACGAATATCTTCACTGGAACCTGATGGTAATGCTACCTTGGTGGAAACTCCCATACCCGTGTTAAGTTTATTTACGTATTTAGTATACCATAGACGCGCAATTTAATCAAGCGATTTCAATGCTTTTATTATAATTTTTATGAAAAATCAACCGCTTAATGTGAGTAAAAAGTAAGTTTATCCGAGCTTGGATAACCGCTATTCCTTAAAGGTTTTTTTAAGCTTCCTTTTTAGCTTTACGACAATCACGGTTAAAATTAATACAAGCGAAAGAGAAGCCGCTGCGATTGCAAGTATAAAAAGAACGTTCTTGTATTTCTCATCCGTTGGCGCAGTGGGGTTTTCGGGAGCGGGATTTGGATTTTGGTTATTATCGTTTTCCAAAGATGAATCGTTATCCTCATTCGGCTCCTCGTCTTCGAGCGCACTTTCCTTATAGACAACTCGTATGGGAGTTTTTGCGCTTTCCTTTGAGGAAATTATCTGGGTAACGGAAATTTCGTGATAACCGTTTTCAAGTGCCAAATCGATATTGAAGTTGGTATTACTGCCAATAGTTGCTTCGGCAGCCTTCTCTCCATCAACGTAGACTAATATCTTTTCAGCCATAATATCGCATATACCCGAGACGGTAAGCGTTGAATTAATTACCGTTTCATCATAGATGGGATAATTCAAAATCGGAGAAATAGGGCTTTCGATATCAAGCGCATTTCCATTCAGCCTATATGCAAGTTGTGCTTGGTATAAACTGGAGGGATTAACGGGATTGAAGAAGCTTTCTATATATCCGTTACCGTAAAGCGCAGAACCTGACTCCGTTTTTAGTTCCGGATAATCCGGAGGAATAACATCCGGAGCTACATACCAATTCTTATAATTGGATTTTCCCGATATTGAGCCTCCGTACACGCCGTAGGAGCCTATGGCGAAGTTTTGCTCCGTCTGCGGCTTCCTTATAATTATTCCAGGTGCAAGACAGTTCCAAAACACGGTGTTTACGCCTGCCCATCCGTGACCGGTGCCTGAATTTCCTCGCATGATAGCTTCGAAATATCCACGCCTCGTTGCTCCGACCTGGAATACATTGTCATAAAGAGTACCGGTACCCCAGCGATGGTGAGGCTCGGATACGTTGCGAGAATCATCGGCGATGCAATTGTAAAACACGTTAGGGCCGCTTGCTCGGTCCTGCACCACAAAATCATGTCTTCCTTTGCTTGAATAGCAGTTCTTTACAAGAATGTATGAGCCACCGTTGATACAGAAGCTGTATTTTCTTCCGCCGGTAGTTTTGGACATCGGCTCTAATGAAGAACAGCCGTCTACCGTTACGTTTATTGCGCCTTTTCCAACGGAAACGCAGGAATAGCCGTAATATAACGAAGTCACGTCCTTTATCCAGCAGTTTCTGCAGTTTTTAATAGAGATAGCTTTCCAACCATGGTTTTCATCGTCGCTGTCCCGATGATTGTAATAAGACTCAAAACGTAAATTTTCCGCACCGCTTTCGGTAATTCTGCCTTTGTCTTCGATTTTAGATATGGTTGCGGAAGTATATTTCTCATCTATTGACATAGCGGCGGAGGTGTCAAGCGTTATTTGATTATTCCGAATGGCTACAATGCGCCGTTCGTATTTCATCACGTAATCATCGGCTACCCATGGCTCAACGTCTTCTCCGGAAAGGTTATCGACACCCAGCGCTTTGATCCACTCGTCGTTAGGCGTGATGGTAATAAGAACCTCATCACCTATCGAAAAATGATTTATATTCTCCTCGGATACGTGTAGCTTTGCCGTACCGAAAGGGATGGATATATCAAGTATTTCCGAGGTCGTAGCGTTTTGTGTAAGATAACTGCCGGTTCCCGATATAATAAGGCTTGTGCTTTGACTCTTTGACGAATCATAGATAATGGTGCCATTCGTTCCTTGCCCCTCGCCACGCAGAACAATTCCCGATTTTGAGATGCTAAGCGATGAGGAGATAACATAAACACCGGCTTTCATAAGTATTGCGCCTCTTTGCGCTTCGGGAAGCGATGCGACCTCGTCTATTGCCGACTGTATAAGGGCAGTGTGATCATCAAGATCTCCGGGATATATCGTCTTTACTACCGGAAGATAAGGAATTTCGCTTTCGCCTCTTCTGTAACCAACGCCGGAATAATCCGGCAGGGAAGCGCCGCTCTCCTCATCAACGCCATAGCTGATCGAGCCGTCGTCGTTTACAGTGACGAGTTTGGTATCAACGTATTCATTTTGTTCAAATTCGGCAAAGCGGCCGGAGGGCGTAATTGCAAATGAATTCGTTGCTAAAGATGTAAGCAATAGCGTTGTAATAAGTGCGCAAAGCATTAGCGCCGCAAAAATACGTTTTTTCATCGATTCCTCCGATTTGATTTCGTTTTTTGTTTTTAGTACTTCAATGTAAACTTTCGCATCCGCGTTAAGATTATTCACGTGTTTATTATAGCATAAAATCAAGCGATTTTCAATCATTTTTGATATTCGTGCGGTCTTTCTACGTAGTCCTTTACTTTGTAGTCGCCAATCTTTTCGTACTTGGAATCGCTACCGGAGGAAACGATATTTTCATCATCCGAATCCTCACCAAGAATAGCATCAAAGAAGATCCGCTCGATATACTTATACTCGGAATAAATTCCTTGCGATGCCCACACGAGCGCATTTCTCACGTATGAGGAATGCACCTTGAATAGTTCGTGATTTACCTCAAAGCCGAGATGCTTTGCGAGCAAAACCGCAAAGACGATGACGGTACGCGTATTGCCTTCGCGGAAGGGGAGAATCTGCCAAATGGCAGAAATGATTCTCGTTAAGCGGAATACGATATCACGGTCATTTTTGCCGTCACGCTTCAGCTTGCCGACTTCCTTCATAGTCTCGGTGAGCTGTTTTTTTATTTCCTTTGGATACGCATATCTTACAGTATCACCGCCAAGAACGTCCTCAGGCTTGGTCATCATAATGGTGCGGTATTCTCCCGCCCACTCGTATATTTGACCGAAGATAGTGCGATGAATATCGAGGAGAGTTTCTACGTTAAATTTATCGTATTTTCTCTCATAAATTGCCGTCATAGCGAGATTGGTAATATCAGCCTCGGCAGTATGAAGCAGTGCGTTATCACGAATGTTCGCGCGATTTTTTAGAACGTTTATATCGTCAAAAAGATAAGGATCTCTCATTTATTTTACCTCTAGCCGTAAGGGAGTCGAAATCATAAGGTTTTGAAAGATGGCTTTATCCCTATGCTTCACGAAATTCTTCTTAAATAGTGTATATTTCTCGTCGAATTTCATTCGCCTATGAAAAAATCCATTATTTCAAACCTGCATCGCATCTTACGGCGAATAAATTTTTGATGGATTTTGCTGCGACGAGTCGCGGTCAAGTACAACTTTACAAGGCTTGGCGTGGCGAAAGACACTAAAAGGTATCGCCGGAAGACTTATTACTTCGGCTCCCTTACGGCTACCGGAAAACCGTATTTTTTGAGAGTAGCCTCGTAAAGCGAAAGAAAACTAATCTCTCCGGAATGCCAAGCATTGATATTAGATTTCATCTCCGAGGTCGCAGGGATTCCCTCGATTGCATTCATCGCCTCGGCAAAGCTACTCGCACGTACCTTTGCATCGGTACTCAAATCTTCCATGGGCATACAAGTTTTGAGAAGCAGTATTCTTTTGTAAAGATTGTGGTTTACAAGTTTAGATGCAGCTTCTATGCTAACGAGCCTTTCCTCTACAGCCATAAGCTCTTTCTCCAAAGATTCTCTTTTCGAAAGTCCACTTCGAACATTTGACAATTCAGCAGAGGATATATGCTTTCCAATAACCTTTTTGCCCACACGCTTTTGAAGATAATGCTGTTTAGTTCCGTTAATGGTCTTCTCGGATATATATCCGTCAGGAAGGAAAGCAAGTTCGTTTTTTATATCTGCTATTCTAGACAGAACTTTTTTGTATTCTTTTTCAAGAGAATTAGCCATTACTACCTCCAACGTTTTTACTATTAACAATATATCATATTTTAACCTACTTGTCAATGAAATATTCTAAAAATGTAGGTTAATTTTTTAAAACATCTAATACTTAAAAAACAAACTAAGTTGAAATTAATAAAAAACCGATGAGTCACTAATCTGGTCCTCATCGGTAAACAGTTATTCAAAACAATTTAAAAGTAAAACATATCTTCAAATTTGATTTCCAGAGCAATGCACAGTATAAGCGCAAGTTTTGCAGTAGGGGTGAATTGTCCTGTTTCAATAGAACTTATGGTATTTCTGGAAACACCAACAAGATCTGCTAATTGTTGTTGAGAAAAATGTTTCTCTGTTCTAACTTTCTTTAAATTGTTTTTCAATATAAGTTCTTCATTCATAACTCATACCAACCAAACAAAAAGCAAAACTAAAGAAGTAATAGTAATAAGAGTATCGATGATACTCCAAGCAAGATCTGATTTTCTCTGCATTTTTACAAATCTTACTATATTGCTCGAACTAAACATAGCAAAGTAAATTGCACTTACACCCATAGAAAGTTCTTTCGCTTCGAAAACAAATGCTCCAAGACAAGCTAAAATGGCACATAAAATACCACCAACCAATCTTGATATTTCATACGAAAAATCAATGGCAGCTATTTCGCATTCATCATATTTGTGTTTGTTTTCTTCACGACTTAATTTTAAAACAGTTTCTCTTTCCATTGTAACCCCCCTTTTTAAATGCCAAGTTTACTTGGTATAATACATTATATCATTGCCAAGTTTACTTGTCGATAGTTTTTTGAAAAATATTATTTTTTATATGCGATATATTATTTTAGTCATAGAAAGGTGAAAATAAAGTGCAGACGCACACCTTGCAAGGCGTGAATTATAAAAATCAACAATTTCAACGATGCGTCTGCCAACGAAATAAGTGGTGAAAGACAAAAGTAAAAAAGCCTCAAAACGTAGTGTTTTCAAGGCTTTTTAGGCTTGGTGCGGATGACTGGATTTGATTCTGGCGCGAACTGCGCGCTCGGTCTTCCTCGGTCGCGAACGTCCACCGTAAGTTCGCTCTGTACCGATTCCCCTTCAAATCCCGGCGCCCATACGATGTAAAAACACCCCGACGAAAGTCGAGGTGCATTCACATGGTGCAGGTGACGGGATTTGAACCCACACGAATCTCTTCACTGGAACCTGAAACCAGCGCGTCTGCCGTTCCGCCACACCTGCATTTTTTTAGTTTTTCGTCCTCTATTTTTACACGGGGAGAACACCCGAGGCGGTGCTTACTATTGAGTTAGACTCTTTCAGCATACTCCGCAGATTGTATAAAAACGCATTTCTGCGAATTTACCTTGAGTTACACGGAGGTAGCGTTACCTGAAACCAGCGCGTCTGCCGTTCCGTCACATCCGCAAAATATATAATAATGCAGAATGCAAAATGCATAATGCAGAATTATTTGGTTGATGTTTTACATATAGATGATAAAATTTTGATAAGTTCAACAACATCATTTTCTATACTGTTGAATTGCTGCTCAGTAAGAAAATCTGTCTTGTATAGTAGCCTAATCCAATAATGTGACTCGTTTGCTTCTTTTAGTGCTATGCACATTTTAGCAGAAAAATCCGCTTTGCTTTGTCCGCGAACGGCTTCCGATACATTTGCGCCTATGCTTGTTCCGCTTCTCAGTAATTGCTTTGAAAGAACAAACTCTTTTTTCTCAGCAGACAAATGCTTATGCAGATTAACAATTCTAACCGCAAAATCAAAGGATTTGTTCTCAACAACATTATCGTTCATTGATTTTCTCCATTCTGCATTTTGAATTATGAATTATGCATTAGCTTTCGTCACCGAGGTGTCGAAAGCTGAAACCAGCGCGTCTGCCGTTCCGCCACACCTGTGTATTAACTTGAAAATTGAAGGTGGAAAGTTGAAAGTTATTTAGAGGATTTGAGAATGTTTATTTGAACATTGTCAAGCTTTACACAATCATTTAATATAGATGCCTTCAACATTTATAGGTTGGTTTGCGCGATTTAGTCATGTTTTGTACGCGAGAAATATTTTACCATATTTTTTTATAAAAAGCAAGAGCTTTTAGTATTTTTTGTTTTATTTTATTTTGGTTTTTTACATATTATCCCTTGCTTTTTTTAGTACAATAATGTATAATAATATGTTAGTGTTTAAAATAAAAGCTTTAACATTTCAAAATATACAATACTATAAAATCAAGGAGAACATTTAGTGAAAGAAAACAGAAGCTCTTTTACGGGGAAAATAGGTTTTATTCTTGCCGCGGCGGGTTCTGCTATCGGACTTGGTAACCTTTGGCGTTTCCCATATCTTGCCGCGCAGTACGGCGGCGGTATATTCTTGCTCGTTTACGTTATATTGGCAGTTTCCTTCGGCTTTGCGCTTATGATTGCGGAAATATCCATCGGTAGAAAAACGGGGTTAAGCGCAATTGGCGCGTTTAAAGCATTGGATAAAAGATTTGCCTTTCTCGGATACCTTTGTGCGTTAGTTCCGATTTTGATTTTGCCGTACTATTCGGTTATTGGCGGATGGGTGACAAAATATTTCATTACGTTTGTCAGCGGTGGTGGAAAAGAGGCGGCTTCGGCTGACTTTTTCGGTAACTTTATCAGTTCTGTAGGAGAACCGCTTGTTTGGTTTGCAATATTCATTTGCATTACGGCGGTAGTTGTTTTGTTTGGCGTAGAGAAGGGAATTGAAAAAGTAAGTAAGATTATGATGCCGATACTCGTAGCGTTGACTGTCGGTATTTCGATCTATACCCTTACGCTTCCGAATGCAATGGACGGTTTGGTATATTACGTCAAGCCCGATTTTTCAAAGTTCTCGGGGACTACGGTGCTTGCGGCAATGGGGCAGCTCTTCTATTCAATGTCGCTTGCAATGGGTATTATGATAACGTATGGCTCGTATATGAAGAAAGACCTTCATATAGAAAAATCTACTCGCCAAATTGAGATTTTTGATTCCGGCATAGCATTCTTTGCGGGTCTTATGATAATTCCGGCAATCTTCTCATTCTACGGCGGTGATGCGGAGCTGCTTGATGAAAATCTTACCAAAGGCCCCGGACTCATGTTCGTTATGCTACCTAAGGTGTTTGAAAGTATGCCTGCAGGTAACTTAATAGGAACACTTTTCTTTGTGCTCGTTTTGTTCGCAGCATTGACCTCATCAATTTCGCTTATGGAAACCGTAGTGTCAATATTTATGGATAAACTCAAGCTTAAAAGAAAAACAACCTGTCTTATAGTTCTTGCTATAAGCCTTATTCTCGGAATACCTTCTTCTCTCGGTAATGGATTATGGAGCAGCGTTAAGATTATTGGAATGGATTTTCTGTCTTTCTTTGATTTCCTTACCAATAATGTAATTATGCCGATAGTAGCATTCATTACTTGTATCATAGTAGGATATATTATTAAGCCTAAGGCAGTTATCGACGAGGTTGAGCTTAACGGAAAATTCAAGGGTAAAAAACTTTTCTCTGTTGTTATTAAGTATGTTGCTCCCGTATGTATTGTTTCTATTCTTGTGTTCTCTATTTGCGAAGGACTTGGTATTATAAAGGTCTAAAAAGCAAACAAAAGTGCGCATATTGCAAGATGTAGCGCAAGAATACAAAAAAACTTTTTTGTAGGAGAAGATTATGAAACGCAGAAGATTTATTGCTGTTTTTATAAGCTTGATGCTGCTAATATCATTAACCGTATCCATCACTGCATTCGCAGCAGAAAAGAATAAATCTCCGAAGCTTACGGCAACGAAAGCGGAGGAGTGGACATCTCTTTTTGATCGCCGCGCAAAAACGGGTTGGCTTGGAGCAGATGGAATTTATTCCGTTTCTCTTGATGGCAACGATGCTTTTGGCAGCGCCACTTCAGATACCGATACTTTCTTTATCTTTAGTGATACTCTTATGGGAATGTCCAAGCCGTCCGGTGAGGTAATGCTTAAATTTAAAATGCCGGCACAGTCATCTGCAATTTTAGAAGGCAACGAGCCTAACTCAAAAGAGATTGATTTTATTTATGGTGAAGGCGGAAATGGCAAAACCGGTGAGCATTTGTTCGGTGAACATAAATGGATGCTCGATTGCTACGTGCAGAACGATACGTTATATATCCTCGGATTCCCGGAAGAAAATTGGAAGCCCGAGCAGATAGACATGATAACTATTCCGATAAGAAACGGCGAACCGATATACGAAGAGTATAGCGAAACCGAAAATATCACACAGCTCTATCATAAAATATCAGATGAATATCTTTATGCTTTTGGCATAGGAATAACCGCAAATACCGTATCGGCGGGCGCTTCGAATCCCGATGGATATATATACGTCTACGGATACCGCGACGCTGTTAATGAAATGAGCCGAAAGGATCTTATAGTCGGTAGAATCCACGAAAATGATTTCCCCGATTTTTCAAAGTTCACGTATTGGAACGGTGAAGGCTGGGGAAATGATATAGAAAAGAGCGCTGTAATTCTTGATTATGTTTCTTGCGAAATGAGCGTTTCACCCGTACCTACAGGCCCATACGCAGGAAAGTACATAGCCGTATATACACAATATACGCGCTCGGGAAACATTACTTACGCTATAGGCGATACTCCCTATGGCCCATTTGATACTCCCATAAAATGCTATCACGCATCGGAAAACGGTGAATCGGGAGCAGGCGGTAGCGGAACGCGCGTTGTATATAACGCAAAAGCCCATCCGCATTTATCAAAGGACGATAAGCTCTTGATTTCATACAACGTGAACGTGGAAGGGGAAGACGTAAGCCAGTGGACCACCGATTATCATCCACGATTCTTGTGGCTTGATCTCGATCCCAAAAATAATGCACCGGAGTACGAATTAAACAGAAAAAATATCATTCGAAACAGCGTAATTGCAGTTACGGTCGCTTCGGTAGCCACAATCATCGTTTTATTTGTAGCTAAAAAAACGCGCAAGCGTAAAAAGTAAATTTTAAAAACATTGGTACCTCAAAGAATAGAAGCCTATCTTTCAAGAGCAGTCGAACTCTTTTTAGATAGGCTTTTTAAAGGAATATAAGACTTAAAAATTCAGGCACAATCTTGCCGATAATATATTACTGAAAACCGGCAACGGTACGTATTATTGATAAAACATAATAAGGAAAAATATATGAACTCAAACGCACAAAACGTTGATCTTGGAACTGTAAGCATCAACAAGCTGATGTTAAAATTTTCAATTCCATGCATTTTGTCGCTATTGATAAGCTCGCTTTATAATATCGTTGACCAAATTTTCATTGGTAACAGTGAGTTAAGTGCGCTTGGAAATGCGGCAACGGGCGTTGTCTTTCCCGTGTTTATCATCGCGCAAGCATTCGCGTGGTGTTTTGGTGACGGTTGCGCCGCTTATCTAAACATCTGTCAGGGAAGGAACGATGCTGAAAATTCGCATAGCGCAATAGGCGGAAGTATTACGATTTCATTTCTTTGCGGAATTTTGATGATGGCTCTAATTTATCCGTTCAAAGAACCAATCCTAACCCTCTTTGGAGCAAGCGAAAAGACTATTGATTACGCTATAGAATATTTAAATATCGTATTGGCAATGATGCCGATATTCATTCTGTGCAATATGATGAATTCCGCAATACGCGCAGACGGAAGTCCGCTTTGGGCGATGATGTCGATGCTTGCGGGAGCTGTCATGAATATTATTCTTGACCCTGTTTTTATATTTGCACTCGATATGGGTATGAGGGGCGCGGCATTGGCAACAGTTATAGGCCAGGGAACTACGTTCGTCATGACGGTTGGTTATTTTTTCAATACAAAGACGTTTAAATTAAATAAACGTAGCTTTATACCAAAAAAAGCACCGACGTGCGCAGTTGTAAAAATGGGAGCGTCAACCTTCATTACACAGACCGCTATCGTATTTGTTGCCGTTCTTTGTAACGTTCAGTTAGCAAAATACGGTGTTAATTCAAAATACGGCCCCGATATTCCCATCGCTATTATCGGTATCCAAAGCAAAATATTCACCGTCGTTATAGGACTTGTCGTAGGAATAGCGCTTGGTTGCCAGCCCATAATTAGCTATAATATGGGAGCTAAAAAATATGACAGAGTAAAAGAACTTTACGTGAAAATTATGACCTGCACGGTTATAATCGGTATTCTTTTTACATTGCTTTTTGAATTAGCACCGAACTATGTTATAGGACTTTTCGGAACGCCAAATAACGTTCCAAAGGAAGAATATTGGGAGTTTGGGGCAAAAACGCTTCGTATTTTTATGTCGCTCATAACTATAAGTTGCATTGTTAAAATGAGCTCGATATTCTATCAAGCTGCAGGTAAGCCTATATTTGCCGTAATAGCGTCAACGGTTCGCGACGTCGTATGCTTTGTTCCGTTGATTATCGTGCTTCCTCTTATCGTTCCAAACGTTGAAAGTATATTATACGCAGCCCCATTATCAGATTTGATAGCTATGATAGTAATCGCAACACTCTCGGTTTTGTTTTTGAAGACATTGCTAACGAAAAGCGAAAAATAAATTATTAAAAACGTTTAACGCAAACTTATTAATATAGGAGTTTTTATGAATACCGTAAGAAAAATATATCATAGAACGTTCAACACGGTTATGCGCGCCTTGATACCGTTTTTTCCATATCGCGAGCCGGATCTTATCCATGACCTTGAAGGAGTTATCGACGTCATAAAATCAAGCTCTTTGGAAAACGTAATGATTGTTACCGATAAGGGAATTCGTGGACTCGGCTTAACCAAACCGCTTGAAAGCATTATAGAAAAAAACGGCATAGCTTGTACCGTGTATGACGATACTAAGCCAAATCCAACCTCAGATAACGTAGAGAGCGCAAGAGAATTGTATATTGCTTGCGGATGTCAGGCAATTATAGCGTTTGGCGGTGGCTCTGCTATGGATTGCGCAAAGGCAATGGGCGCTCGAATAGTACGCCCTAAAAAATCGCTTAAAAAGATGGCGGGACTTATAAAAATACGCAAACGTTTACCTCTCTTCATCGCTATTCCGACAACCGCGGGAACGGGAAGTGAAACTACTGTAGCCTCGGTTATCGTTGATTCTAAAACCCATCACAAATACGTAATAAACGATTTTTGTCTTATTCCGAGATATGCGTTGCTCGACCCTAACGTAACTGTTGGATTGCCAAAGCATTTGACCGCAACGACGGGTATGGATGCATTGACGCATGCGGTTGAAGCATATATCGGTAAGGCAAGAACAAAGAAAACTAAGTCTGCCGCAGAAGAGGCGGTAAGATTAATTTTTGAAAATCTCGAAAAGGTTTATGAAAACGGCGCGGATATAGAGGGGCGCAAAAACATGCTTAAAGCCTCTTATCTCGCAGGTACGGCGTTCACTAAAAGCTACGTTGGCTACGTTCATGCGGTAGCGCATACGCTTGGCGGTAAGTACGGTGTTGCCCACGGTCTTGCAAACGCAGTGCTTCTTCCGAAGGTTCTTCGCGCGTACGGAAACAGCGTAACTAAACCTCTTGCAGAGCTTTCTCGCGCAATAGGGTTTGCAAAAGAAAATCTTACAGATGACGCCATAGCAGAGCAGTTTATAGCGCATATTGAGAAAATGAACGAAGGAATGCAGATTCCAAGCGCGCTTAATTGCGTTTGCAAGGAAGATATTCCGGAAATGGCAAAGCTTGCAGATAAGGAAGCAAATCCTCTTTATCCCGTTCCAACGTTGTGGGACAAAGATGAGCTTCAAGCGCTTTACTATCTCGTTTGCGGCGGGAAGAAATAAAAAAGCTTTGTCTTTGAGTTAAATTTGATATTGAATCCAATAAAGGAGAAAAAGTGAAACAACTATATTCGAATATTCTTAAAACGCTTCCGGGGGTTGCATTGTCTGTTTTGATAGCCGCGGTAGCGTGCTTGATTGAAAGTCTTTTACCGATACATATTATAGGCGCTGCCGTTATGGCAATGTTTATTGGAATGTTTATTAATTCATATCGGTTGAAAAATGCGTGTTTGATGCCGGGAATCAAGTTTACATCTAAAAAACTATTAAAAATTGCTATTATATTGCTCGGTCTTTCTCTAAATATAAAGGTGGTATTGAACGTAGGTAAAATGTCACTTTTAGTAATGGTATTTACTCTTTTGACCTGCTTCGGCGGCGGATATATCATAGGAAAATGGCTCAAATTAAATTGGAAGCTTTCGAATCTTATTTCTGCGGGAACGGGAATCTGCGGCGGCTCGGCAATAGCCGCTATCGCGCCTACGATAGATGCGGAGGATAGTGACGTTGCATACGCTATGAGCGCTACCTTCTTGTTCGATATGGCAATGATAATTTTGTTCCCGATTATGGGACGGGCTATGGGAATGAGCGATGAGGCATTTGGGCTTTGGGCGGGTACCGCTGTTAACGATACCTCATCTGTAGTAGCAACAGGATATGCTTTCTCAGAAGGCGCGGGAGATTTTGCAACTATGGTTAAGCTGACGAGAACTCTTTCCATAATACCTACCGTTCTCGTTTTTGCTTTAATAAGCTTCAGAATAAAAAGAAAAGAGGCTCTTGAAAACAAAGCAACCTCCAAGGACCTTAAGTTAAACTTTAAAATAACGAAAATATTCCCATGGTTTATACTTGGATTTTTAGCTATGGCTGCGCTCGCAAGTATATTTACCATTCCCACGGCGCTCGTAGCGTTCACCAAAAAAATGAGTAAATTTTTGATGGTATGCGCTTTGGCTGCGATAGGACTTAACACTTCATTCTCAAGTATGAAAAAATCAGGCGCAAGACCCATGATGCATGGCTTTATAATATCGGCATTGGTGGTAGTGGTCGCGCTGGTTGTTGAGGTTTGTATGGGACTCGTTTGATGACTTGAAGTATTCGCTTCATATTTATCGTTAAACGTTTTGGAAAATGCTTCGCGCTACCAAAAAACGTTATTATAATCTTAACCTTATAAAACAGAAAGCACCAAGCTCGAATTTGAGCTTGGTGCTTTAAATTTTCATTCAGCCGCTTTTAAAAGACTGAAAATTTAAGTTGGAATATTATATTATTCCCAAGAAAGATCAAGGATGGTCATACGGTCCTTGTTGCTTGTGCTAGCAGAAGGACAGTTGTTTACAACCTCGATAGTGAAGTCGCCGGTGATGGGAGTTTCAAGAACCCACTCGTAATCCCAAACAATAAACTTATCATCTTTGTTTACTTCTCTTTCAACAACAGCTTCATAAACAGTACCGGTAGCAATATCGGTAACTTTAATGGTAACAGAAAGCTTGGTATCGGTGAAGCACTTGGTATATTTCATAGTAAGCTTGGAAATTCCGCCTGTGAGAGTAGGAGAAGTGAGCTTACCAACAGCGTTTGTCTTACCGTTAAGACAAACTGCTTTAATTGAGGGATCTGAACCGATTACAACAAACTGGGGGTTAAGATCGGTGGTTCCGCCTGCCTGAATAGCAGCGTTAACTGTGTTCCAACCATCAGCGGTAGTGAAGGTTTTATCATACTGTCCGTAGCCCTTTTCCAAAGCTATAGTACCAAAGTCAGCGGAACCGCCGCTAACTGCGGGAGTGGAGGGCTCGTCGGGAGTCTCGGGAACGTAGTTGGGATCGGTTTCACCGCATTCGCACTTGCCGTCAACGAAATTGTGAGTGTGCTCACCGGGAAGCTCGGGCTCAACGGTAGTACCGTCAGCAAGAACGATGGTGATGGACTTCCAGTAGAAGGTGTAACCAAGGTCATGCTCGAAGTAGAAGTAGGTGTAGGTGTTTGCATCGGGAATGATTTCGTAGTTCTTCTCGCCTGCGGTGGTAGAGAG
>JAZRDI010000057.1:0-19612 GCA_045660185.1 Eubacteriales bacterium
TCAAGCTTTGCGACAGACTTCATAATATGCGTACTCTTGCGGCGAAGAAAGAGGATAGACAGAGGGCAATCGCGCTCGAAACTATGTATATCTACGCGCCTTTAGCGCACCGTCTCGGTATGCAGAGAATAAAGCAGGAGCTTGAAAATTTAAGCCTCTTCTATCTCGACCCCATCGGTTACGCAGAGGTTGAGGATGAAATAAAGAAGAAATACGGTATAAGCCGTGATTTCCTTCACTATGCAAAAAAGGAGCTTTCGGATAAGCTTCTTGAAAATAATATTCACTTTACCCTTGAAGGCAGAATAAAGTCGGTTTACAGTCTTTACAGAAAGATGTACACCTTTAACAGATCCTTCGAGGAGATATACGATTTCTACGCGGTAAGAGTTATAGTTGATAACGAGCTTGAATGTTATACCGCGCTCGGCTTCGTGCATGAAATGTTTAAATCTGTTCCGGGAAGATTTAAGGATTATATTTCTACTCCCAAGCCCAACCTTTACCGTTCGCTTCATACGACGGTTATTGGAAATAACGGTATTCCATTTGAGGTGCAGATAAGAACCAAGCAGATGCACGAGGAAGCAGAATACGGTATCGCAGCTCACTGGAAGTATAAGTCGGGTGGAAAATCGGGTGCGAATATTGACGAAAAGCTCCGTTGGATTGCTCAAATTCTTGAGTCCGATGAAAATACGCGCGACCCTGTTGAGTTTATGCGCTCGTTCAAAACCGATATATTCCATGACGAAACATTCGTATTTACTCCCAAGGGTGACGTAATATCGCTTCCTCTTGGCTCGACCACTATAGATTTTGCCTACGCTATTCATTCTGCCGTAGGTAACAAGATGATGGGCGCAAAGATAAACGGTGTTATCGTTCCCATTGATAAAGCGCCTAAAAACGGCGATATTATAGAAATTATAACCTCTAATTCTTCGAAGGGACCCAGCCGTGATTGGCTTAAAATCGTTAAAACGGGCGCTGCGAGAAGTAAGATTAGACAGTGGTTTAAAAAAGAAAAGCGCGCTGAAAACATCGTTGTCGGAAGAAGCGAGGTTGAAAAGGAAATTAAGCGCTTTGGCAAAAGCTTGTCCGATGCTCAAATTGATGAGATTATTACCTCAATTGCAAAAAGAGTCGGTATTCAAGATGCAGACGATTTCTATAACACCATAGGCTTTGGAGGACTTTCGATCTCAAGATTCGTTCCTAAAATCAAGGAAGAGATTGAGAAAATCGTAGCCGCGGAAGAGCCTGTAATCAAGACCGCAGAGGACGAAATTAAGGACGTTAAGCTTGCGGTAAAATCAAACAGACTTCGCTCATCGGGCGGTATTGTTATTGACGGCGAGCGCGGATGCCAGGTTAAATTCGCTAAATGCTGTAATCCATTACCGGGCGATAAGATAGTCGGCTTCATTACTCGCGGATTTGGTGTTTCCGTTCATAAAGCGGATTGTCCCAACGTCGTGCTTTCGAGAAACGATGAAAATCTTTCCCGTTGGGTAAAAGCGGAATGGGATTTGCCGGCAACTCAAAACCAGTCGCAAGAAGTGTATGACGCTATGATACAAATCGTAGTAGAAGACGGCATAGGCGTTATCGCATCTATATCCGTTGCTCTTGCGGATATGAAGGTATCAATAACCTCTATCAATACGCAGATTCAAAAGGACGGAACTATGCTCGTTAATCTTGCTGTAGGATGTAAGAACACCGCGCATTACGATTCGATAGTTTCGAAGCTCCGTTCGTTAAAATCGGTTGTATCCGTATCAAGAGGATTTTCACATTAAGTTATATAGGAAGTAATAATATGATAGCAGTGCTTCAAAGAGTAAATAATGCTACGGTATATGCCGATGGCAATTTATCGGGCGAGATAGGCTACGGTCTTTATATTCTTCTCGGAGTTGAGAAGGATGATACCGAAAGAGACGCTGACCTTCTTTGCGAGAAAATATCCAAGCTTCGCATTTTCTCCGATTCCGAGGGAAAGATGAACCTTTCCGTTAAGGATATAGACGGAGAGACGCTCGTTGTTTCAAACTTCACCTTAAATGCAAATTACGCTCACGGAAACCGCCCCGATTATTTCGGAGGAGCCGCGCCCGCTGAAGCGAATAGATTATATGAATATTTCATTACAGGAATGAAGACTAAAGTAAGAAAATGCGAGAGTGGTGTCTTTGGCGCTGATATGAGAACCGAAATGTCAACCGACGGACCGGTTACGATAGTTATGAATTCCAAGATGTTGTACACAAAAAAGAATTAAACGGATATATTCGAAGCGCAAGCCGCGGCAAAAAACGCTTTTCGTCGGTTTGCAAATCAAGGAAGGAAAAATCTATATGATTTTAAAGATAGACGGTAATATCAACAGATATTACGTTCAGACTCTTTGTATGATATTTTTCCCGGGCGCAACGTTCGGTGAGAATGAAGAAAGCGCTGAAGGCGTTCCCGAGGTGAGCGTTAACGTTTATTCGGATAGCGATGGCGGAGCAACTGCATACGTAAGTATGAAACTTAACGACCGTGTTTGCGATGCAACGTCAAGCGTTTCTCCCGAAGAAATAATAACCATTGCAACCAGAGAATCAATTGCGGTTGGAAGAGCGTTGTTTTCTGCAGGAAAGGATATGCTTGGCCATATACCCCCTTGGGGTATCTTAACAGGTGTAAGACCCGCGAAAATTGCAAGCGCGCTCATTCGAGGCGGTAACGGAATAACGAAGAGTAAAAGAATTTTAAGAGATGAGTATTTACTCAATCCTCAAAAGGCGGCTCTTGCCGTATCGGTTGCTTCTCTTGAAATGAAAATACTCAAAAAAAGTACCCCGAAAACCTGTTCTTTATATATTTCAATACCGTTCTGCCCAACGCGTTGCTCGTACTGTAGCTTTGTTTCATATACAACGCCAAGACTTCTTTCGCTTATAGATCCTTACGTTGAGGCTCTTTGTTCGGATCTTGATGAAACATTTGATACTATAGAAAAGCTTGGTCTTTCGCTTTCCACCATTTATATAGGCGGAGGTACGCCCACAACGCTTTCCGAGGAACAGCTTGAAAAGCTCTTTACGAAAATATGCGAAAGAATCGATACGTCAAAGCTTTTGGAGTTTACTCTTGAAGCAGGCAGACCCGATACTATAACCAGAGGAAAGCTTGAGGTTGCAAAGAAATACGGTGTTACGAGAGTGAGCGTTAACCCTCAAACACTCAACGACGATATATTAAGAGAAATAGGCAGACGTCACACCACCGAAGATTTCTTTAACGCATATCAAATGGCTAAGGAAAGCGGAATAAGAGATATAAACGTTGATCTTATAGCGGGACTTCCCGGTGATGATTTTAAGAACTTTTCCGAAACCGTGGATAAGATTATCGAGCTTGACCCGACCAATATAACGGTACATACGTTCTCCGTAAAGAAAGCATCGGACGCTTTGAAAAATAATTCAAACATATATTCCGTTTCGGGCGGAGATGCTGTGAAATGCGTTTCATATTCGCAAATTAAGGCAAAATTCGCAGGATATAAGCCATATTATATGTATAGACAGAAGAATACCGTCGGCAATCTCGAGAACGTAGGATTCGCAAAAGAGGGCCACGAGGGACTTTATAACGTATATATGATGGAAGAAACCGAGAGTATTTTTGCGGTAGGCGCGGGCGCAGTAACCAAACTTGTAAGCGATGAATGGGAAAACGGTATGCCTAAAAAGATAGAGCGTATCTTTACACCAAAATACCCTTATGAGTATTTAAGAGAGTATGATTTGAGAAAAAGCGGAAGCCCCGAGGCAAAGCCACTTGTTTCAAATCGCGTGCTTGAGTTTTTCTCAAAGGACGAATAAGAGATATAATAAATAAAGGAAGCTTTTCGAAAAAATAAAAAGTAAAGCTTTTAGTATTTTGACGATACTACCAAGATAAAAATCGAATAAATAAAGGGACTTGCTAATAGATTTTAGTAAGTCTTTTTATTTTGAGGTTTTAAAATGGTATTAGAAAAGGAAAAAAACAACGTTCGGCAAGGTCTAATCGGGAATGCCGCAATACTTACCGCATCCGTTTTTATCGTTAAGTTGATAGGCTATATTTATAAGCTCCCGCTCTCGCATATTTTAGGCGACGAGGGAATGGGATATTTTAATTCCGCATATTCGATATTCGCGTTCTTTTATATGCTCGCGATAGGAGGAGTTCCTCGCGCGGTTGCCATAAGCGTAAGCGAGGTGTCGGTGAAATTCGGTATGTCGGAGGCGAAAAAAATACTGCATATTTCGCTCGAGATTTTTCTGGCGATCGGTATTCTGTTTTCGGTTTTACTTATGTCTTTTTCAGGATTTTTCTCAAAAATAATAGGGAACAGTACCGCAAGACTTTCGCTTTTTTGCATAGCTCCTTCGCTAACCTTTGTAACGGCGGCAGGCGTGTTAAGAGGATACCTTAACGGCATAGGTAAGGTGAGCTGCGTTGCTGTTGCAGAGATACTCGATGGCGTGTCAAAATTTGTCACGGGACTTACTCTTGCCATCTTTGCATCAAGAAGAAATTTCAGCGCTCCGATAATATCCGCTTATACAGTTTTGGGAGTAAGCATTGGAGCGTTTATTGGAGCTTTGTTTATGTTCGTATGCTCCAAAATTCCAAATACAAATGAAAATATTGGGCAGAAATCGAATGATACCATAAGCAAAATTGAAATTACAAAGAAAATATTCAAGATTGCCATACCTATCACAGCAAGCTCTGCGATAATGGGAGCTATGGGGATAATTGACGTTGCAATGATAATGAAGCGGCTTGTAAGTATTGGGGTTAGCGAAGGCGAGGCGGTTGCATTATATGGTAATTTTACAACTCTCGTAGTGCCTCTTTTAAATCTTGTTTCGGCCTTTATTTCCCCTCTTGCTATCAGCGCGATGCCTCAAATAGCGAGAAGCTGTGCGATAGGAAAAAACGCTGAATATTACGAATTGATTAAGCAAATAATTTCTTTAACCGCATTTCTCATTTTTCCTGTGTTTTTCGCCTATTCGTTTTTTGCGGAAGAAATTTTGATGCTCCTTTTCAACGATGAGTCTGCGGCTAAAGCAGTTTCTTTGCTCGTCGCGGCAGCTCCGTCGGTTTTGTTTTCAGCCTTTCTTTTGATGTTAAATACCGTGCTTGAATCATCGGGATATGCTCGCTCACCGCTTATTTCGATGAGTATCGGCGCGGTTGCAAAGATACTCTCGGCGTATATATTAATTGGTAGATTTGGTATTTTCGGCGCATCGTTCAGCACGTCTATTTGTTATGCCGTTGCTTTTTTTGGTTCTTTAGTTATAGCAAAACGAAGGTTAAAGCTCGGAGTATCGTTTTTTGGAGTGGTGATTGTACCGTTTTTAATTTCGTTTGCTCTTTTCTCAATCGGCAAAAGCGTATATGCCTCAATTTTTGCAAAATCGGGAAATTACTTAATTTTCATAGGATTTGCGGCAGCACTCGGAATTTTTTATCTCGCTTTGAGTCTGAATTTTATGAGAAAAAGAATGAATTATTTTACGGAATATGTCAAAATTGCTAAAAAACATCAAGGTGTGTTATGAAAAGGGACGAAAAAAAATAAAAAAGACGAGATTTTATTCACATACATCTTGCAATTGCTTGATTTTGTTGATATAATCACTACGTTAACATTTTTTGAAAGGAAGTATAACACCAATGAACAAAACAGAACTTGTAAACGTTGTTGCAGCAGAAGCTGCTACAGTATCAAAGAAGGATGTAGAGGCTGTAGTAGCTGCTACGTTTAACGCTATCGCAGAGGCTCTTAAGGCAGGAGATAAGGTTCAGCTCCTTGGATTCGGTACATTTGAGGTAAAGGAAGTTGCCGCAAGAGAAGGCCGTAACCCCAAGACCGGTGAGACCATCGAGACCGCAGCTTGCAAGAAGCCCTCTTTCTCCGCAGCTAAAGCTCTTAAGGATTCTGTAAACGCTTAATCATGCGACTTGACAAATATCTCAAGGTTTCGCGACTTATAAAGCGCAGAACTGTTGCCAACGATGCTTGCGATACGGAGAGAATCACCGTTAACGGTAAGGTTGCCAAGGCTTCCTATAACGTTAAGATGGGAGATTTGATTACTATCGCGTTTGGAAGCAAGGCGGTTACGGTACGAGTGCTTGAAATAAAGGATACAACTAAAAAGGCGGAATGCGCCGGAATGTACGAAGTCGTATCCGAAACAACAGAATAAAAATTGCAGTCGGTGCATATTCTTGATTAGGAATTTGTACCGACTTTTTATTTTGGAGGATTTATGGATACTATCGAAAAAGGAAAAAGCATAAGCTTAATAATCGGGAAATCCTTTTCTATGTACGGGGTCAGTGACATCAGAGGCTTCGACGAAGGATACGTTTCGCTCGATACTTCATCGGGAAAAATCACTGTTGAAGGAAAGGAACTAAAAATAGAGAGCTTAACGAAGGAGGATGGGCATATCTTTATCAGCGGAAGTATAAGCGGTGTCTTTTGCGATTACGATAACGCGAATAGAGGTTTTTTAAAAAGGATTTTAGGTAAATAATGATTTATTATACTATCGGTGAAATTTTCGGCGGTATAGCGTATGCGGTATTTTTCGGTATTCTGTTTTGTGGCGTGTCGGTGGTTTTAGACGTAACTTTCGATTTTTTCGGAGCGTTTTATCGCTCTTTTAAGGATGCGGCGTACTTTTCGAAAAATAAGGAAAGAATGAAAAGCTATCTATGCAGGGTAATCTCAATTGAGAAAAGTCGAAGTAAAATATGTGCTTTTGCGTGCGATTTGATATTTTGTTGTGTTTGCGGATTTTTAACGAGTCTTTTACTTTACGTTTCGTCCGACGCAGAGATAAGAGCCTACATTTTACTTATATCTATAGTCTCATATAGGCTATGTAAATCGTGGATAGGGAAGTATCTGTATTTTGCTGCTTCGTGGCTCATAAAAAACATTTTTTATCTCTTTTCGGCTGTATTGATTTTGACCGTGTTTTCGGTTCGTTTTTCGTTTACGAAGACGCTTGCTTTCTTGAAAATACGCTTTAGTCGAAAAAAGAGAAAAAGGCAAAAGAAGAAAATTGTGCAAAATGGTCTAAAAAACAGGAACTTCGGCAGAAATTAAAGGTCTTTTTTTGTCAAATGTTTCAATTATGAAATATGTTGTAAATTTTCTTGACAAAAGTGCTTTGAAGTGCTAAAATATTAACAGATATATTTTATTATATTATTTGTAAGGTAGGAGGTTTAAACATGGTCAATGATAATTTAGCAGCTTATTATTTTCATCAGGGAACTAATTTTTGTTCGTACGACTACCTCGGATGTAATATGACGCGTGAGGGCGATAAATACCTTTATACCTTCAGAGTTTGGGCGCCTCATGCCGAACGCGTAACTCTCGTATCGGAGATTTACGGCTGGAATTCGCCTTATCCTCTTGAAAGGATAACGGGAGGCGGAATATGGGAGTGCAAAATCGTTTCCGGCAAACCGCTTGAAAAGAAAGCGTATAAATATAGAATCACGTCTAACGGAAGAACGTTTGAGAAGGCGGATCCTTACGCAAGGTTTTCAAAGGGGTTAGCTGACGGTGCATCTCTCATCTTTACAAGCAAGGATTTTGTGTGGGACGATGAAGAATGGCTTAAGCATAGAAAAAATACGGTGAAGTCAACAAAGGGCAACTATCTTTCGGCTCCTATCAATATTTACGAAACCCATCTCGGAAGCTTTATGAGGCATGAAAATGATAATTCGTATTACAGTTATCGAGAGATTGCCGACGTAATGGTTCCGTACCTTAAGTTTATGGGATATACTCACGTTGAGTTTTTGCCATTGGCGGAGTTTCCGTTTGACGGCTCTTGGGGCTATCAGGTATGCGGATTTTACGCTCCAACCTCAAGATACGGAGATCCCGATGACTTTAAGTATATGATAAACGAGTTTCATAAGAACGGAATCGGAGTTATAATGGACTG
The DNA here is from genome assembly GCA_045660185.1 of Eubacteriales bacterium. GTDB lineage: Bacteria > Bacillota > Clostridia > Oscillospirales > CAG-272 > UBA1740. Next base: position 8,043 of record JAZRDI010000057.1, read on the forward strand.
GGTGCCGGCTCATTTCCCGAAGGACGCTTGGGGACTTTACGAGTTTGACGGACAGCCTCTTTACGAGTATCAGGGCAAGGATAGACAGGAGTCGCGATCCTGGGGAACGAGATTTTTCGATCTTGGAAGAGAGGAAATACAGAGCTTCTTGATTTCGAACGCAATGTATTTCTTCAGAGAGTTTCATATCGACGGCTTAAGAGTCGATGCAGTTGCCTCAATGCTTTATCTTGATTATGACAGAGATCCCGGCGAATGGGTTCCAAACGCTTACGGAACTAATTTAAATTTGGAGGCGGAGGCTTTCCTTCAAAAATTAAATATGACTGTTTTCACGGAGATTCCCGACGTTCTTATGATTGCCGAGGAATCCACCGCTTACGGTAAAATAACCCATCCCGTTTTCGAAGGCGGGCTTGGATTTAATCTCAAATGGAATATGGGTTGGGCAAATGATTTTTACGATTACGTTATGACAGACCCATTATTCAGAAAGTATAAGCATACGGCACTAAACTTCCCGCTGATGTATGCTTATACCGAAAATTACGTTCTACCAATTTCTCACGATGAGGTCGTTCACGGAAAGCTTTCGTTCATTGATAAGATGTATGGATCGTATGAGGACAAGTTCCTTCAAATGCGAGCGTCACTTATGCTTATGATGACTTATCCCGGAAAGAAGATGCTCTTTATGGGTACGGAATACGGCCAGTTCAGAGAATGGGATTACGAAAATTCGCTCGAGTGGTTTATGCTCGATTATCCGAAGCATAAGCAGATGAGAGAATACGTATCCGCGCTCAACAGATTTTATCTTGAGCACTCGGAGCTTTGGGATCTTGATTTTTCTCCCGAAGGCTTCGAATGGATTCTTGCGGATGAAAATGAGAAAAACCTCGTAGCCTTCCGCAGAAAAAATATGAACGGAGACAGCGTTACGGTAATTATCAGCTTCTCCGGCACAGATCAGCGCGTATCCATACCCGTTAAGTCGAAAACGCTAAATAAGATTTTTGATACGGGAAACGTTGGCGATATGAAAGAAATAGCTTTGGTAAGCAAATGCAAAAAGCATTATATCGCAGATGTGACAATTCCTCGTTTTTCGGGGTTGATCTTTACTGAAAAAAATAAATCAAATAAAAAAACACTAAAGGAGAATAAAAATGTATTGTAAGAAAGAATGCATAGCGATGCTTCTTGCCGGCGGACAAGGTTCAAGACTTTATGATTTAACTAAACAAACGGCAAAACCTGCAGTTTCATTTGGAGGCAAATATAAAATCATCGATTTTCCTCTCTCAAACTGTATCAACTCGGGAATAGATACGGTAGGTGTTTTAACGCAGTATCAGCCCCTTGCTCTTAACGAGTATATAGGCAACGGTGCTACTTGGGACCTTGATAGATCGAGAGGAGGTCTTTCGGTTCTCCCACCTTACCAGGGAAATAAAAAGTCTGACTGGTATAAGGGTACCGCAAATGCGATTTATCAGAATATAACATTTATAAAGCAGTATAATCCCGAATACGTTCTTATTCTCTCGGGTGACCATATTTACCGTATGGATTACGCGAAGATGCTTGAAAAGCATAAGGAGTCGGGCGCTACTTGTACCATAGCAACAATATCTGTTCCTATGGAAGAGGCAAGCAGATTCGGTATATGCAATACCAATCCCGACGATACTATTTATGAATTTGAGGAGAAGCCGGCTAATCCAAAGAACAATCAGGCTTCTATGGGAATTTATATATTCAATACCAAGGTGCTTATTGATTATCTTGAGGCGGATGAACTTGATGAAAAATCGAGCAACGATTTCGGTAAGAATATAATCCCCGCGCTTCTTAACAACGGCGAAAAGCTCGTTGCATACAGATTTGAGGGTTATTGGAAGGACGTTGGAACTATTTCATCTCTTTGGGAAGCAAATATGGACCTTATCGGCGAAGATCCCGTTCTTAATCTTCGTGACAGAAAATTCCGTATATATTCCAAAAACCTCGCTCGCGCGCCCCAATTCGTAGGCGAAAATGCGAAAATGGTCAATTCAATGATATCAGAGGGATGCATTATTAACGGTACGGTTATAAATTCCATCCTTTCCGGCGGTGTCATCATAGAAGAGGGCGCTGAGGTGAGAGATTCTGTTATTATGGATGACGTTATCATAAGGAAGAACGCCAAGGTATATACCTCTATTATCGATTCTGATACGGAGATTTTGGAGAACGCAATCGTAGGCGTTGAAAATGCAAGCAAATCCGAGATTACGGTTATTGCAAAGGGCACCGTTGTGAAGCCCGAGAATAATTAAGGAGGGGAAGAAGAATGGCTATCAGTGCTGCAGGAATTATATTTTCCAATTTGAACAACAATACACTTTCAAGATTAACGAGAGAAAGAACAGTTGCCGCGATACCTTTTGCGTGCAGATACAGACTTATAGACTTCTGCCTTTCTAACCTTGTTAATGCAGATATTTCAAGAATTCACGTAGTTGCAAACTATAATTATCGCTCGATGGTAGAGCATATCGGTAGCGGTAAGGACTGGGATCTTGCAAGAAGAAAGGACGGCGTTAAGGTTGTTTCGCCATTTCAGACGGCAACCTCATCCTCTGCAAAGCTTTTTGCGACTCATATGGAAGCTCTTAAGAGCATGAAGCAGTATATCAACGAATTTAAGGAAGAGTTCGTAGTTCTTATGGATTCGGACTTCGTTCTTAATATTGATATTGCCGATGTTATAAAGATGCACGAAAAGACCGATGCGGATATTACCATCGTAACCAAGATGGCAGAGAAGGATTACACGTCGAAGCATCCGAGAGTATTCCTTTCGTCAGTGGGCGGAAACGTAACAGACGTTGCCATGAGCACCGTTCCTACGGATAATCACCCCGAGCTTGTTCTTAACATCTATGTTATGAGAACCGATTATTTAAGATCACTTATCGCAGAGGCAGATGCGTACGGACTTAACAGCTTCACCGAGATGATTCTTAAGAAGTATAAGCATTCTGCTTACAGAACCTATTGCTATGACGGATACGCGGCTTCGGTTTCAAGCTTCCTTGATTACTACAAGCATTCCATCGAGCTTGCAACCTCCGAGGAGGCTCGCAATTCGCTTCTTAACAAGAAGGAACGCCCGATATTTACACGAGTTCACAACTCCGCTCCCGTTGTATATACAAATACCGCAAAGGTTCAGAATTCTCTTATTGCAGATGACTGCGTAATAGAAGGTACTGTTATCAATTCGGTGATTTCAAGAGGCGTTCATATCGCAAAGGGCGCAGTAGTTAAGAATTCTATTCTTTTCCAGTGTACGAGCATAGAGAAAAATGCAGAGCTTAACTGCATAGTAACGGATAAGAGAGTAACCGTTACAGAGGGCGTAAAGCTTTCGGGTAACGAAACTATGCCGTTCTTCGTGCAAAAGGGAAGAAGAGTTTAATTTAAGGAGCTATCCATGAAAATATTATACGTTACAAGCGAAGCCAATCCTTACGCTGCAAGCGGAGGACTCGGCGACGTGCTCGGAGCGCTTCCGATAACGATGGCAGATGCTAATCCCGATAGCGAGGTTAGCGTTATAATGCCTCTTTACGGCACTATGAAGGATATATACCGCGAAAAGATGGTAAAGGTAAAGGATATTTCCTTCAAATACAGCTGGAGAGATACGGGAGCATCTATATATAAGATACAAAATGGTAAGGTAACATATTATTTCGTTGAAAATAATTATTACTTTAACCGTTCCAAGCTCTACGGTGAGTTTGACGATGCGGAGAGATTTGCATTCTTCTCGCTTGCGGTTGTAGAGTTTATTATTCAAACAGATAATATCCCCGATATACTTCATGCAAACGATTGGCAGACTGCCCTTACTGTAGTCTATCTTAAAACGAAGTTTGCTTGCATGCAGTCCCTCTCGAAGATAAAGACAGTATATACTATCCACAATATCGAATATCAAGGCAAATTTGATCCTGCTATCCTTGGTGATATTTTTGCTCTTGACGGATATTCGAACGTTGTTGAATATAATGGCTGTATAAATCTTATGAAGGGCGCTATATCCGCTTCGGATTATATTACTACTGTAAGTCCTAATTACGCTTATGAATTGCATCACGATTTCTTTGCCTTTGGTCTTGCGGATATTATACATCACGCAAGCGCGAAGCTTAAAGGTGTTATCAACGGTATAGATTACACCTACTTCTCACCCGAAACGGGCGGAGATATAGAGTATCCTTACTCGAAGGAAAACGTGACCGAAGGAAAGCTTAAGAACAAGCTCGCTTTCCAAAAGGAAGTAGGACTTCCCGAAAATCCCGATATTCCTCTCGTAGTTATGATTACAAGACTTGCTACGGCAAAGGGAATAGATCTCGTATCGGCTATTATTGATGAGCTTTTGCGCGAGGATATACAGTTTGTTATTCTCGGTACGGGCGAGGACGAATATGAAAAAATGTTCATAGAGCTTGAGAAGAAGCATTCCAATTTCAGAGCGCTTATCAAGTTTGACAGAGTTATTTCAAAGAAGATGTACGCTTCTGCGGATATTTTCGTAATGCCCTCAAGAAGTGAGCCCTGCGGGCTTGCTCAAATGATAGCTTGCTCTTACGGAACGGTACCGGTAGTAAGAGCTGTTGGCGGTCTTTTCGACTCCATCAAGCCCTACGGTTCTGAAGGAGAGAATGGATTCACCTTTGATAATTACAATGCTCACGAGCTTTTGTTTACCGTAAAAAGAGCACTTGACGTATATAAAAATAAGGACGCTTGGAATGCATTGGTGATGAAAGCAAAAACTTCCGATTTCTCCTGGGAAATATCGGCGGATAAATATAAGAAAATTTACAATAAACTGTTAGAATGGTAGGATGTAACAAATACAATGGTTAATGAAACAACGCCAAATCCCGCAATGGGAGAAAAAAGAAAAATAACAAAACTTGAACTTAAGGAGAGAATTGAAGCAAAGCTTGTAACAAGAGGAGTGTATGATCCATCTGCGGCTACAGATGATCAGCTTTATCAAGCTACCGTTCTCGCAATTAAGGATATAATGCTCGAATATCGTTCGGACTTCAGAAAGCGTATCAGAGCGGTTGACGGCAAAAAGGTATTCTATCTTTGTATGGAATTCCTTGTTGGAAGAGCGCTTAAGAATGACTCTATGAACCTTGGAATATATAATGAGCTTTGCGAGGTTCTTTCCGAATTCGGCTCATCGTTCGATAAGGTATATGCGTGCGAGGTTGACCCCGGTCTTGGAAACGGCGGTCTTGGACGTCTTGCGGCTTGCTTTATGGATTCCTTGACAGCTCTTGACTATGCAGGAAACGGATATTCGCTCCTTTATGAAAACGGTCTTTTCAAGCAGAAGATTATCGACGGTGAGCAGGTAGAGCTTCCCGATAGCTGGCTTGGAAGCGGTGGAGCATGGCTTGTTCCTCGCCCCGAAAAGAGCGTTACCGTAAGATTCGGCGGAAGAATTGAAGAGAAGTGGGAGAACGGCGAAGTTAAGTTTATGAACTATGACTATGACGAGGTTAAGGCGGTTCCTTACGATCTCCTTATCCCCGGAACTGTTACAAACGCTATAAATAAAATTTGCCTTTGGAGATCTCGTCAGGCTTATTCGTCTGTTATGAACTATACCTCACAGGGTTCTTATATGAAGAACCTTTCTAACAGCAATAACGCGGAGATAATTACGCAGCAGCTCTATCCCAACGATAACTATGATGAAGGTAAGCTTCTCCGTCTTACTCAGCAGTATTTCTTGGTTTCCGCATCTCTTCAGAGCATCATCAGCGATTACTTTGCAGAGCACGGATCTCTTAAGAACTTTGAGAATAAGGTTGCTATTCATATCAATGATACACACCCTGCACTTTGCATTCCCGAGCTTATGCGTATCCTTATGGACGTATATTCTTATTCGTGGGATGACGCTTGGGCTATCGTTGTAAAGACGGTATCTTATACCAACCATACCGTTCTTCCCGAGGCTCTTGAGTGCTGGAGAGTTGATCTCTTTAGCATGAAGCTTCCGAGAATCTATATGATAGTAAACGAAATCAACCGCAGATTTACTGCAGATCTTTGGAATCTTTATCCCGGAGACTGGGATAGAATTTCAAGAATGGCAATCGTTGCATATAATCAGGTTCGTATGGCTAACCTTTCTGTTGTCGGCGCTCATACGGTAAACGGAGTATCGCAGCTTCACAGTGATATACTTAAGAAGACTATATTCCACGATTTTGCAAAGATGACGCCCTGGAAATTTACAAACGTAACTAACGGTGTTGTTCACCGCAGATGGCTTAATTACTCTAACCCCCGTCTTTGCAAGCTTCTTGATGATCTTATCGGTACGGAATACCGTGAGGACGCAAGTCAGCTTATTAAGCTTGCAGACTTCAAGGACGATAAATCTGTTCTTAAGCAGATCGAGGAAATTAAGCACTACAACAAAGAAACATTCGCTTACTATGCGTATGAAAAGACGGGTAAGAGAATCGACCCCTCGTCTATATTCGACGTTCAGATAAAGAGAATGCACGAGTATAAGCGCCAGCTTCTTAACGTGCTTAAGATTATTTCCCTTTACAACGAAATACTTGAAAATCCCAATGCGGATATTCCTCCGCAGACCTTCATCTTCGGTTGTAAGGCTGCGCCCGGATACGCTATGGCAAAGAAGCTTATCAAGCTTATATGGTTCTTGTCTGAGGAGCTTGAGCGCAATCCTCTTACCAGAGATAGAATCAAGGTTATCTTTATGGAAGAGTACAACGTATCTATGGCAGAGGTTCTTATTCCTTCTGCAGACATCTCCGAGCAGATATCCCTTGCAGGAAAGGAAGCGAGCGGTACAAGCTGCATGAAGCTTATGATGAACGGCGCGCTTACAATGGGTACGCTTGACGGAGCAAACGTTGAGATTCTTGCCGCAACAGGTAGAGATAATATCTATATCTTCGGTCTTAATACTCCCGAGGTTGAGGAGCTTTGGAGAAACGGATACGTTTCGCGTGACTTCTATCATCGCTCGGATAAGCTTAAGAAGGTTGTTGACAGGTTCAATCAGCCCATCGGCGGTCAGGATTTCTCGCATATCGCGGATTACCTTATAAACGGCGGATACGGCGTTGCAGATCCGTTTATGTGCCTTGCAGACTTTGATTCTTATACCTATGCTTACAGAAAAGCAATGAACGATTATAAGGATAGAGAAAACTGGAGCAGAATGTCACTTATGAATACTGCAACGAGCGGAACGTTCGCTTCGGATAACAGTATCAGTAAGTATGCAGCTGAAATTTGGCACGCGCAACCTATTAACAAAATAAAGATTTAAAAATTTCACGATGAGGTTTGTTTTGTGGAATCATTAAGAGTTTCGTTCTCTGACGTTTCCTCTCTCGTTGGCAGAGTGCTTTACCTCCATAACGGTAAGGCGCTCGGCTCGGGAGCGTTTGAGTTGAATAAAAAAGCAGAGCTGAAGGTTTTGCTCCCGCGTGGCTTGGGAGCAGTGTCTTTGGCTTTGAAGCTTTATGACGAGTCGGTTGCATTTGTGAAAAAATACGAGTGCCGTCACCTATCGTCAAGTCTTGAAAATGACGTTTATAGCCTTAAAATCGAAAAGATCCCCGTAGGCTTATACTTCTTCTCGTTCGAAATCAAATGCATTTCGGGCACTCTATACGGTATGAAGGGCAAGGGAAGAGAGCTTGTTTTTTCGGAAAGCGAATGCGGAAGTCATTTTCAGTTTTCCATAGTCAATTTCGAATATGCCGAGCCCAAAAAGTATTACGGAGGCGTGATTTATCACATATTCGTAGACCGCTTTAGAAAAGGCGGTAAAGTTCCCAAGCGAGCCGATGCGGTTCTTATGGATACGTGGGAGGGAGCAATTCCCGAATATCCCGAGTATCCCGGCGCGCATCTTGAAAACAATACCTTTTTCGGAGGAACTCTTTACGGCATAATAGAAAAGCTCGACTATATTAAATCTCTTGGCACAACGCTTATATATTTAAGCCCGATATTTGAAGCCTATTCAAACCATAAATACGATACCGGAGATTATATGAAGGTAGATGAAATGTTTGGCGGAGAGAAGGCTTTGAAAAAGTTGATAGCTGAAGCTGAAAAGCGAAACATCGATATAATACTCGACGGTGTATTTAATCATACGGGTTCTGACAGCGTGTATTTTAACCGCGAGGAACGATATAAAACGCTCGGAGCATATCAGTCGGAAAAATCGGAATATTATAAGTGGTTTGACTTTCAAAATTTCCCGAACAAATATACTTGTTGGTGGGGAATTGAAATCTTGCCGAGAATTAATCCCGATATAAAGGAATGCGGTGAGTTTATCGCGGGAAATGGCGGAGTAATAGAGAAATACTCGAAGCTTGGTATAGCGGGATTTCGCCTTGACGTTGCTGATGAACTTTCGGATTCATTTATATCAAAAATCAAAGCGAAGCTTTCGGAGCATTCCGAACCTAACCTGCTTTACGGAGAGGTATGGGAGGACGCATCAAATAAAATCGCTTATGATAAAAGAAAGCATTATTACCTTGGTAGCGAGCTTGATGGGGTTATGAATTACCCATTGCGTACAGGCATTATCTCCTTCCTGAAAAATAAAGACAAATCCGATCTTGAGTACGAATTTCTCGACGTAATGTTCAACTCGCCTATTCGTGTAAGAAATATGCAAATGAATTTGCTTGGAACGCACGATACGGAGCGTATCATTACGATGCTTGCAGGCGAGAGTGCCGAAGGAAAAAACAACGATACTCTTGCGCGTATGGCACTTTCAAAGGAAGAGAAGCAAAAAGGCGTTTTGCTTTTAAAAATGGCTTATACTATACTCGCAACCGTTCCCGGACTTCCCACTGTGTTTTACGGAGATGAAGTTGGACTTGAAGGATACAAAGACCCATTCAACAGAAGACCGTATCCGTGGAAAAAAGGGAACTCTGATATCCGAGAATTTTATCAGAAAATCGCAGAAATAAGAACTGCATCAGACGTGTATAAGGACGGAGATTTTACTCTCATTCATTTGGACAATGAGCGTCTTATCTTTACACGTCATAAGGAAGACAGTGTAAAAATTACCGTGGTTAACAATTCGGACAAAGAAATGAATCTTGAATTTTCTTCTTTGGTTGAAGCGCTTATTACAGGCGTAAAGGCGAAGAAAATAGTTATACCTGCACTTTCATCTGAAATAATTAAAGCGAAAGCTAAAACAACATTCGAAATGCATTGATTTTCGAAAAAAGACACTAAAAGTGAGGCAGAATTATGGTATTCACCTTAATAGGAATGCCGGGATGCGGAAAAAGCTGTATGGGACGTTCAATTTCCAAAAAGCTTAAAATGAAGAACATCGACGGTGACAGAGTGATAGAAAAAATGTACGGCAAAAAGCTTTTCGAGCTGATTGCCGAGTTTGGTACGGAAGAGTTTATGAAGATGGAAGAAAAGGCGCTTCTGTCAATAGACGCTGACGATTTCATTCTTTCGACCGGCGGCAGCGCGGTTTACTATCCAAAGGTAATGGAGTATTATAAATCTCGCGGAAAGATAATTTATCTCTATTGCTCTTACGAGGTAATTGAGAAAAGGCTTGGCGATTATTCCAAGCGCGGTGTTGTTTTAAAAGATGGACAAACTCTTCACGATTTATATGACGAGCGCTGCGCTCTTTACAAAAAGTATGCAGACATAATTGTCGATTGCAGCGGAGAGGCTTACGTCAAATATCAATGGAGAGTAATCAATTCGATTAAATATGTTTTGAAAAGTATGGAAGAAGCCGAGCAATATAGCTTAACGGCAAATTCCTCAAACTTAGATGTTAAAGGATATTAGGGAACAGAAATGAAAAGAATTTTAATCTTCGTTCTTGTAGTTTGCATGTTACTCGCTTTTGTATCATGCGATTTCACAAACGGATTTTTCTCAAGCGACGATGCGTCTGCATCGAATAATAATCAAAACGATAACAGTAACAATAATAACAAAGATGACGGTTCAGTAGATGTAAAGCCGGATAGCAAAAAATATTCATATTACGGCTTCACACACGTAGAGCAAAAGCTTTTCACCAAGTACATAGGCGAAATTATTCCTTTTATACCCACGAATGAGTATCACATCGAGGGTTATTACGAGGAATCTGATTTTGAAAACGGCATTAACTTCTACACGATCGGCAATACCGCGGCGGATTTTGATGCTTATGTCAATACATTCGTTGGCTATGAGCTTGAGAGTATAACAGAGGATGATCGCGGTATCAATTGGTTTTGCTTCAAAAAAGGCAACATCGTAGTCGATATGGCTTACTACTCCTACGCAGGCGAAAATATCGTAGAGGTATTCGTATGCCTTTCCTCCGATGACGGAGATTCGGGAAATGATTCCGAAAACAAAACTCCCGCTGAGCAATGGGCAGAGGAATACGATTGCATCACGATTGACGAAGCGTTTGACATTTGCGATGCCGCAGGCTCTACAAAGAGTGAAAGATACTATCTTATCGCAACAGTAATTTCCGTTGATGACACGCAGTACGGAAAAATGATGATTAAAGATTCCACGGGTGAGCTTTTGGTTTACGGATCGTACGGAGCAGATGGTGTAGACAGATACGGCGCGCTTGCAAACGTTCCCAAAGCGGGCGACGTTGTACTCTTCTATGGAAACTTTATGAACTACAATGGCACTCGCGAAATGTATAGCGGTTGGATAATCGACTACTATACCCCCGGTCAAAGCGGTTCAGGCAACGGCAGTGGCTCGGATAGCGGAAACAACTCCGGTAGCGGTTCCGGTAGTGGAAGCGGTTCAAGCACTGTTACTCACACCTATACTGATTTTTCATCTTCGGATAAAACCTTAATCCAAAATGCAATAGGCATTCTTATCCCATTCATTCCTTGTGACGAATACGAAATCGAAGAATATACCTACGAGGATAACGGCTATTCGGAGATTGGTATAAACTTCTATACATATGGTAATACTGAATCCGAGTTTGAGGCATATCGCGCGCTATTCAGTAAATACACATATGACGGTTCCGAAGAGGATGAGTACGGTGATATGTGGTATTTCTATTCACTTGACGACGTTATGATAGACGTAACCTTCTATTATAACGAAGGTGATTATGTAATGGATCTCTATGCGTACATTACTTCGGAGGAGGATAGCGAGGGAAGCGGCACAGGTAGCGGTGATTCCGGTAATATAGGAAGTAACGAAATCGAGAGCAAATGGCTTGAAAACTACGATTGCATCACGATTGACGAAGCGTTCGATATATGCGATGCTGCAGGCTCTACAAAGAGTGAAAGATACTATCTTATCGCAACAGTGATTTCCGTTGATGACACGCAGTACGGAAAAATGATGATTAAAGATTCCACGGGTGAGCTTTTGGTTTACGGATCGTACGGAGCAGACGGTGTAGATAGATACGGCGCGCTTAAAAACGT
>JAZRDI010000058.1:0-73697 GCA_045660185.1 Eubacteriales bacterium
TCTATGGAAACTTTATGAACTACAATGGCACTCGCGAAATGTATAGCGGTTGGATAATCGACTACTATACCCCCGGTCAAAGCGGTTCAGGCAACGGCAGTGGCTCGGATATCGGCACGGGCGGTGGATCTGTTACCGATAGCAGCGTTATAACGAACGCGGGCGCAGGCTTACCCGATGATAGCGGAAACGGAGTTTACGACGTTGATTTCACAAAGGCAGATAATGTGAAGGACGTAACCGACCAAGGATATTATCTTGACGGTTGTCCCACAACAGGATCCCCCGCAGTTCTTGTTATTCCCGTAGAGTTCAGTGATTTCTTAGCTTCAAGCAAGGGATACACCACCGAAGCTCTTGTTAACGCATTTGCTAAAGGCGGTAAGAACGATTATTATTCCGTACACGATTACTACTATATTTCGAGCTACGGCAAGCTTGATCTTGATATAACGGTGCTTGACTTCTGGTTTAAGCCTAAAAACAATAGCAAATATTACTATAATGCAACCTATAACTATGACGGACAGGATGTAGAGATTGGAGATCAGCTCGTTCTTGATGAAGCTCTCGCTTATCTTGCCGGTATAATGGATCTTTCGAAGTTTGATTCCGACGATAACGGTACTATAGATGCAGTAGTTCTCGTTAACACGCTCGAAATCGGTGAAGAGGATTTCTATTGGGCATATCGCTATTGGAATATTTACACCGATGATGAAGGCTATTATTACGAATATGATGGTGTTAGCGCAAATGATTACGTTTGGGCATCCTATCAGTTCCTTCAGGAAAGCTACGATGAAAACGGCAACACGGTTTACAATTCCAAAACCATGAATACATACACCTTTATTCACGAATTTGCTCACGTTCTCGGAACGGATGATTATTACGATACCGAGTACGTAGGTGAGCCAATGGGCGGATGCGACGTAATGGATTCAATGCTTGGAGATCATAACGCTTATACTAAATTCAATCTGGGTTGGATAACCTCGTCAAGACTTGTTGTTACAAAGGGAAGCGTAAGCTTAACGCTTGAAGATTTCTCGAAAAACGGAGATACAATAATTATTGCGAACAACTGGGACGAGAAGCTTGGCGCATATCAGGAGTATTACATAATCGTATACTACAAAAACACCGGTCTTAACGGCGGTGACGCAGGCTACTTCGTAAATGACGGTATAGTTGTATATCACGTAAACGCATCGCTTTACGCTCGAGAATATGATGGTGAAATATATTATTACGTTTACAATACAAACACCGATGCATCAAGTGACTACGGAACAGAGGATAACCTCATAGAGCTTGTAAAATCGTCAAAAGGCAATTACGTTTTTGGTGTTGGAGATACAATGCCCGAAACCGAAGATGACCTCGGTGAACCTCTTTCCTACACATTTGTGGTAGATTCTATCACCGAAGACTACGTAACAATCACATTCACCGCAATTCAGTAAATATTAAAATTTTCTCTCGCCCGGAAGAAATTCCAGGCGAGAGTTTTTTAAAAATCTGTCACATTTGTCACATTTAGCGTGTAAATTAAAGAAAAAATAGCCAAGAAAATTCTATTTACAGAAAATACGTCTTACCATAGCATATAGTTTCTCGAAACTTTTGGTAAGACGTATTTATTTTAGTATATCGTTAAGCGCAAGAGATAGGGCGTTTGCTTCGGATTCGGTGTTGAATATCGATAAGCTTACGCGCACGAGGCCGTTTTTCTGAGTTCCGAGTTTGGCGTGAGTGCTTGGGGCGCAGTGCAGACCGCTTCGCACGCAAATCCCTTTGTCGTTTAAAAGTTTTGCGATAAGATACGAGTTAGCACCGTGGGCATCAAATGAAAGGATGCCGTTTTCTTTTGCATAAACCTTTATAGATTTATGTTTTTCGATTGAGTGGGCAAAAACATCGGTAAGATAATTTATGCGCTTTTCTACGTTTGCAATCCCAAATTCGTTAATAAAATCGATTCCCGCTCCGAGTGACACGATTGATGGCGCGGGCAGAGTTCCTGCTTCGAATCTTTCGGGCAGAGCCTTCGGCATAAATGGATTTTGAGATTCGTTTCCGCTGCCGCCTTCGATAAGCGTTTTATAAGGCGGCGGTGTTACGAAAACCGCAAACCCAACGCCTTGTATCCCAAAAAGCGCCTTGTGTCCGGGTGCGCACAAGACGTCGCAAGGAGTTTTTGAGAGATTTATTTCCTTATGACCTATAATCTGCGAGGCATCAACAATAAGCTTTAAATTATATTTACGTGCAAACTTCGATAGAATTTCAAGCGGAATCTCCTTACCCGTAACGTTAGAAGACAGAGTTGTGACTATAGCGTAAGTATCATCTCTTAAGGCGGTACTTAGATTTTCCTCAATATTTCCGTCGGTACTGAAAAGGGAATACTCAAGCCCGATTTGTTCGCGAAGCGCGTTTAGTGGTCTTAATATAGAATTATGCTCTATGTCAGATATAAGAATGTGGCATTTTTGGGTTATAAAGCTTTTTATTGCTATATTTAGTGCGTAAGTTGCATTGGTTGTGAAGCATACGCGTTCGGGCGCGGTGAAAGATAGTAAATCGGCAACCTTTTCTCTTGAATTAAAGATTTCTTCATCGGTTTTTATGGCGAGTGAATGCGCGCTTCTGCCTGAATTGGCGCAGTATTTTCGAATGCATTCTTCTGTTCTTTTTATAACCGATTCGGGCTTTGGGAAGGTTGTCGCGGCGTTGTCAAGATAAATCATATTCCCTTGCTACGAGTTATAAACCGAATATTCTATTCCGAGATTCCGTAAAGTTCCGATAGCCGATAGAAATTCGCTGTTTTTAATTTCAATTCCGTGAGTGCAACCGCGTCGGTTTTCGTCGCCAACCTTAACGAGTCTTGCGTTTATGCCTTCCTTCGCCAGTGTTTTTCGCGCTTTCATAGCGTAGGTCACCGAGGTGAAGGTGATGATGATTTTTCCCATTTTCCGTATCTCTCCTCAAAATTTCGATGTACATTAGCAGTTTATGAAAAAATATCGTTTTAAGTGCGCTATATAGAAAAAAATGCTGGACTTTTTCAAAAAAATGTGATATAATAGAGTGTAATTTAGGTTTTAGATTAGGAAGTGTCAAAATTTGGAGATAATAACACTGCAAAATGCAAAGCTTTTCGCATCTAATTGCTATATTTTGTTATCCGATGATGCCTTTTCGGTAATTGATCCTTCGGTTTCTTATGCCGATGCGGTTAAGCTATATCCCAAAATCAGCGGATTGAAGGCAGAGTACGTTATTTTAACGCATGGCCATATTGATCACGCTTGGGAAATCGAGTCGTACGTTGAAATGGGATGTCAAGCGGTAATATCAAAAAAGGATGCCGAAATAATTTCAAAATCGAATATGAATTGCTATGAGTTCTTATCAGGCCCCATTGATTCGTATAAGGGTGAGTTTATCACCTTCGATGACGGTGACGAACTTGTAACCTGTGGCAAAACGTTTTCGGTTATAGCTACTCCGGGACACACTGCAGGTTCGGTGAGTCTTGTGACAGATGACGTAATCTTCACGGGGGACACGTTGTTTGCGGGTGGAGTTTTTGGCAGATACGATTTGCCAACGAGTGACGGTGTATCTCTTATGCATTCACTTAAAAAGCTTTTTGAGCTTCCTGAGCATTTAACCGTATATTCGGGACACGGTGGTCCCACAACTATAAAAAAGACTAAAGATTCGTTCTATAACAGAAGGGAATTTTAAAAATGGAAGAGTTAAGAAGTAATTTTATACACGATATAATTGATGAAGATCTCAAAGAGAATCCCGAGCTTAAGATTCATACGAGATTCCCACCCGAGCCCAATGGCTATCTTCATATCGGTTCGGCAAAGGCTATTTGGATCAATGCTATGACCGCTAAAAAATACGGAGGACTTTTCAATCTCCGTTACGATGACACCAACCCCGCTAAAGAGGATAACGAGTACGTTGAGAGTATTTACGAGGATCTTACTTGGCTTGGTTGCGAGCCTACCGGCGGTGTTTTCTACGGTTCTGATTATTTTGATAAGTGCTACGAATACGCAGTAAAGCTTATTAAAGACGGCAAGGCTTACGTTTGTGACCTTTCTGCTGATGAGCTTCGTGAATACAGAGGAACTCTTACCGCGCCCGGTAAGAATAGCCCTTACAGAGATAGAAGCGTTGAAGAAAACCTTGAGCTTTTCGAGAGAATGAAGAACGGTGAGTTCGAGGATGGCTCAAAGACTCTCCGTGCTAAAATAGATATGGCATCGCCAAATATGAATATGAGAGATCCTGCGATCTACAGAATAGCGCATCTTTCTCATCATCGCCAGGGCGATAAGTGGTGCATCTACCCTCTCTATGATTACGCGCATCCCATTCAGGACGCGATGGAGGGAATTACTCACTCGCTTTGTTCCATAGAGTTTGAGAACCATAGACCTCTTTATGATTGGGTAATCGAAAATATCGGTATTAACAACAATCCCAATCCCAAGCAGAGAGAGTTCGCCCGTCTTAACGTTACTCATACCGTTATGTCCAAGCGTTACCTCAGAAAGCTTGTTGAAACCGGACTTGTTGACGGTTGGGATGACCCCAGAATGCCCACTATCTGCGGACTTCGCAGAAGAGGATACACTCCTTCCGCAATCTTTGATTTCGTTGCTCGCGCAGGCGTTGCAAAGTCCTATAGCATAGTTGACTATGAGCTTCTTGAGCATTGTATCAGAGAAGAGCTTAACGCAACTGCAATGAGAAAGATTGCTATTCTTCATCCCATCAAGGTCACCGTTACCAACTATCCCGAGGATAAGGTTGAGTATTTCGACCTTCCCAATAATCCCACCGACCCTGAGGCAGGCACTCGTAAGATTGCATTTACAAGGGAGCTTTACATCGATGCGGACGATTTCGCAGAAGTTCCTCCGCCTAAGTTCTTCAGAATGAAGCCCGACGGAGAGGTTCGTCTTATGGGCGCGTATATCGTTAAGTGCAACGAGATAGTTAAGGATGAGAACGGAAACGTTACCGAGATTCTTTGTACTGCTGACCTTGAAACAGGAAACGGTATGCCCACTGACGGCAGAAAGGTGCAGGGAACTATTCATTGTTTTTCAAAGGATAATTCCTCCGACGCAACCGTTATGCTTTACGATTTCCTCTTCGATATTGAAAATACAGGAGATATTCCCGAGGATAAGACTTATGACGATTATCTTAATACTTCGTCGGTTATTAAGCTCAAGGGATGCAAGGTTGAACCCTCGCTTGCAGATGCAGAGCCTTCGGATAAATTCCAGTTTGTAAGATGCGGATACTTCGTTAAGGACACAAAGCATAAGGACACATATAACCGTATAGTAGGTCTTAAGGATAGCTTCCCTAAAACAGCAAAATAATAAATAGAGGGCGCTCAATTGAGTTGCCCTCTTTGCTAATTATAAATCGAAAAAATAAATTACGGATAATTTCTATATAACATTTCTTAATATTCTTATATATAATATAAAGGAAAGAAAATGAGCGAATTAATCAAAAGCATTCTTTTCTATATGACTGTTCCAAAGTGCGTTTGTTGCAGAAAAAAGCTTGATAAAAACGATAGAGCGCTATGCAAAACGTGCGTTTTGGAATATGAGAAAAGCAAGGATAGGGTTTGCTCGGTTTGCTTTAAAAGACTTCCCGAATGTAAATGCCCTAATGAATACCTCGAAAGTCACGCGGTTAAAAAGCTCGTAAAGGTTTTCAGATATAAGCCGTCTGCAGATCCAAACGAAAGAATTGCCTCAAATGAGCTTATATACAACGTAAAACGAGTGAAAAGACGCGATCTTATTGATTTTATCAGCGACGAGGTTATAAAAACAATAAAATCCTCGCTTAAATACGAGGATTACGTGATTACAAACGTGCCGAGAAAACCGTCAAGAGTTCTTGAATACGGACTTGATCATTCGGAGGAGATAGCGAAAGCCGTTGCTAAAAAGCTTGATATAAAATACGTTAAGCTCTTAAAATCTCACCTCAAATCACCGCAAAAGAAAGTTCACGGCGAGGATAGAATTAAAAACGCAGAGTTTGATTATCTCAAAAATCATCCGAGCGTAAAAGAGAAGCGCGTTATTCTTTTCGATGACATTGTCACCACAGGCGCATCAATGGGAGCTTCAGCGCTGCTAATTAAAGGGCTCGGCGCAAAAGAAGTAGCAGGCGCTTGTATCGCGATAGCCTTTAAGGATAAGTATAAGCCCTTCGAAAAATCGGATTCCGATTATAGATGGTTTTGACGAGATATTCGTTCTGTGACCGAATAACTGATTTTGCGACAGCAAAATCAACTTCACTCATGCTGCGCACGAATTTAACTGTAAGAAGGCGATTCGTGAATCGCCCCTACGAACAACTTCACTTTTGCCATGGGAAAAACTTC
This sequence comes from Eubacteriales bacterium, assembly GCA_045660185.1. Classification (GTDB taxonomy): domain Bacteria; phylum Bacillota; class Clostridia; order Oscillospirales; family CAG-272; genus UBA1740. The sequence goes on from JAZRDI010000058.1 coordinate 6,461, forward strand.
ACTAATAACGCGGTGGGGTTGAATATATATAAAAAATCGAGGACAACCGGTTGGTATCCTCGATTTTTCTAATATCTAATTAACCAAGCTTAGAGTAGTTAACCTTAACACCGGGGCCCATTGTAGTAGCTACAACGCAGCTCTTGATGTACTGACCCTTAGCAGCAGCGGGCTTAGCCTTGAGAACTGCACCAACGAGGGTGTTGAAGTTCTGGGTAAGCTTCTCTACGCCGAAGGAAGCCTTTCCGATGGGGCAGTGGATGATGTTGGTCTTATCAAGACGGTACTCAATCTTACCTGCCTTAGCTTCGGTAACAGCCTTTGCAACGTCGGGAGTAACGGTTCCTGCCTTGGGGTTGGGCATAAGTCCCTTAGGACCAAGTACCTTACCAAGACGTCCGATAACGCCCATCATATCAGGAGAAGCGATAACAACATCGAACTCGAACCAGTTCTCAGTTGTGATCTTCTGAACCATATCTTCTGCTCCAACGTAGTCAGCGCCTGCAGCCTTAGCAGCATCAGCCTTATCGCCACGAGCGAAAACGAGAGTTCTTACAGTCTTACCGGTACCGTTAGGAAGAACGATAGCGCCTCTAACCTGCTGGTCAGCGTGACGGGAGTCAACGCCGAGACGAATATGAATTTCAACGGTTTCATCAAACTTTGCCTTTGCAGTCTGGCAAACGAGGCCGAGTGCCTCATCAGTGTCATACATTTTGGACTTGTCGAAAAGCTCGACAGATGCCTTATACTTTTTACCCATTTTAGCCATTTTCATTTACCTCCAATTACTCTTCAACAGTAATACCCATGCTGCGCGCAGTACCTGCGATCATGCTCATAGCAGCCTCGATAGAAGCAGCGTTGAGGTCGGGCATCTTTGTTTCTGCGATTTTTCTAACCTGATCCTTGGTGAGCTTAGCAACCTTGGTCTTGTTAGGAGTAGCGGATGCTGTCTCAATTCCGCAAGCCTTCTTGATAAGAACGGGTGCGGGAGGAGTCTTTGTAATGAAAGTGAACGAACGGTCTGCGTAAACGGTGATGATAACGGGGATGATAAGACCGATATCATTCTTGGTTCTATCGTTGAATTCCTTAGTGAAAGCAGGAATTGCAACACCGTACTGACCGAGAGCGGGACCTACGGGAGGCTGAGGAGTAGCCTTGCCGGCAGGAAGCTGTAATTTGATGTAACCCATTATTTTCTTTGCCATAATAAAAACCTCCATATGTGGTGCTGAAATCGGGAGAATTTAAAAAGATTTTTCTCCCTCCCACAATAATAATGGCGCGCAGAAATTATTCTGCAATGCGAACGTCCTTTGCATCAACCATGATGGGGAAGTCGCGCTTTTCAGTGGAAACAAGAATACCAAGTTGTTTCTTGTCCTCGCTGATGTTTTGAAGAACACCCGAGTATCCGGCGAATATACCATCAACAACAGTAACGTTATCTCCGATGTTGAAGACAAATTCATCCTTAACAACTTCAACCTGGAACATAGCGATTTCTTCATCTGTGAGGGGTGTAGGCTCCGATCCGGGACCTACGAAGCCGGTAACGCCCGTAATGTTACGAACAACGTGCCAGCTTTCATCAGTCATTGTCATTTTAATAAAAACGTAGCTGGGGAAAAGCTTAGTTTCAATCTGCTTAACTTCGCCCTTGTCGTTAACTTCTTCCGAAATCTCAACGGGAACCTTGATATCGTAGATCAAGTGCTCAAGACCGCGGTTCTCAACGATTTTCTCAATGCTGATTTTAACTTTGTTTTCATAGCCCGTATAAGTGTGAGCTACGTACCATCTGGGACCAAGGTTTTTCTCGTTTATATTACTCATGAGTACGAGCCTCTTAGCCTATGAGACCCGCAAGAGTAGTAAAGAGATAAGTGAATGCAGTATCAACTACTGCGATAGCAAGGCTTATAGCGACAACAGAGATAAGAACAAGTTTGGTGTTCTTCCAAAGCTCTGCCTTGGGAGTCCAAACAACCTTATTCATTTCGCCCTTTGTGTCCTTGCAGAGCTTAACGAACTTTTTCCAAGTACGTTTGAAGAAGTTATCCTTAACAGCAACCTTCTTTTCCTTTGCAGGGGTAGCTGCTACTTCTTCTGTCTGAACGTTTTCTTTATTCATTTCGTTTGACATAATAAAACAATCCTCTCTAAATTACTTTGTTTCTTTGTGCAAAGTATGTTTGCGGCAGAAACGGCAGAACTTGTTCATTTCAAGTCTGTCTGGATCATTTTTCTTGTTTTTCTTTGTGTCATAATTTCTTTGCTTGCACTCTGTGCATGCCAATGTGATTTTGACTCTCATTATTTTCGGCACCTCCTAATAGAATTCGGGAAAACCCGTAAAAATACCTCCCTCAATGGCGGAGAACGCGCAAGTCCCAGAAAATTAGCGCGTAAAAAAAGCCTCCGACAGAGGTAGAATAATTATAACACATATTTCGACCGTTGTCAAGGGCTTTTTAAAATATTTTTTAGATTTATTTTAATTATATTATTTACGTAATAATTATTTATGTATCAAAACAACGCACGCACATGGCAAGCTCATACGCGTTGTAAAGATAATAGGAAGAAAAAGCACAAGGTAACCGCAAGATCGCATTTTTTCAGCAGTTAAAGGCGTTAAGCAGATTAAATCTTTTAGCGGAATAGCGATAAGCTTTCTCAAAATCTCCGAGCTGCTTATAAGCACTTTCAAGATCGGTGTAAACTCCAAAGAAAACGAATGCGTTATAGCCTTCGCTTTTTGTTTCTTCAATTTCGCATAAAAGCTTGACCGCTTCGGCAAAACGATATTTTTTCATAAGCGCCTTTGCTTCAACGTGCATTTTGAAAATATGGTTTGTAAAAGGGAAGTCATAATCCGACGTGAGATATTTATACACCTCGTAGTCAAAAGCACCGAAGCGTTTGCTTTCGTAATCAGCGATGTCAAGCTCCAAAAGCGGAGATTGTACGTTCGAAGCTATTGCAAGATACAGAGGTGCTGCCGCTTCTACGTAAGACGTATCATACGCTGTGCTTTTCGATTTTTCAAGAGCTATTCTCAAATATTTTTGAGCCTCGGTGAAGGAGCCGTTTTTCGTGAGCGTTTTTGCGTGATAGAAGGCGGAGTAGGCGTATATATAATCCGTTTCGTAATTGCTTTCTTTGATTTTTTTAAGCTCCGCCAGGCAATCGCGATACGCGCCATTTGCGTAAAGATTTCGAAGCTCGGTTATCTGCGAAGCGGTATCACCTATCGGCTTTTCATCAATTCCGAGCAGTAGATAAGAAAGAGAAAGGTTAAGCTTATCCGCAAGGTATTCAGCAGTTTCAAGCGATGGTAATGCGCTTCCGGATTCTATGAGGCTTAACATATTTCGCGTCATATATCCGTCTGTAAGTTGCTTTTGAGTAAGCCCGAGCGAAAGCCTTGCACTCTTTATTCTGTTTCCAATTTCTGTTTTGTTCATAGTGCCTCTTTTGTAATAAACGATATTTAAAACACGGCAGAATTATTGCTTTTTGATTTTTAAATCCGCGAGTGGATTGCTGTTTACGGCATCTTGAATGTTTTTACTTACAACGTGCGTGTATATTTGTGTTGTGTTCAGCTGCTCGTGACCAAGCACATCTTTGAGAATGCGTATATCAACCTCGCCAGATTGATACATGAGTGTTGCTGCGGTGTGGCGAAGCTTATGTACCGAGAGCTTTTTGAATCCGAATCCGGCAAGCTCAAGGTACTTATGCACCATCCACTGTATCGTTTTGTTTGAAATTCTTTGTTCGCGCGAGCTTAAGAAAAATGCCTTGTCCGACGTTCTTATGTACTTTGAATCCAAACGCACCTTGAGATAGTCGCCAATAGCTCTTCGCGCAAAATCGTTTAGGTATAGAACCCTCTCCTTGTTTCCTTTACCAAGCACCGTTACTCGCGAAAGATCGGGCGCGAAGCTATTAAGGTCAAGTCCGACAAGCTCCGAAAGACGCATACCTGTGTTAAGAAACAGAGCTACTATTGCAAAGTCACGTACCGCCGTGGGAGATGCTTTATCGTTTTTTATGGTTTTCAAAAGCGTGTAGCTTTCCTCATAGGTAAGATATTTGGGAAGAGTTTTCGCAGGTTTTGGAGAATCAATATCAATCGCGGGATTTTCGGTGAGATAGTGTTTTTTATTGCAAAGAACGTGATAAAGAGAACGTATCGCGCTTGCTTTTCTCATACGAGTAGTTGAACTGTTCGTTCTTTCCGTGCGTATGAAAACAAGGTATTCTATAATGTCTTGCTGTTGAATGTCGGCAATATCGTCGAGAGTAAGATCAGAAATTGAAACCTTTCCGAAATCCTCTTTGTTTGGAATTATACCTTCCTTTTTGCATTTGACGTATCTGAAAAATGTTCTCAAGTCAAGAAGATATTCGCAAACCGTTTTCTCGGAATTGCCCTTGATAGCAATTAAATATGAAGCGTATTCACGAAGAATCGGGGGGAATGTTTTGTATTCCTCGCCGTTGTAAGTTAAAACTGCCATAATAATCTCCCAAAAAGTTTTTACACTTATATTATACAAAATTTTTCGCCGATTTAGTGGATAAAATGTAAACATTTTGTTTTTGCTATTGTATTTTTCTTCTTTTATGGTAGAATTATAGTATCTTATGCGATAAAATTTTCGATATTATAGTTGAAAAGAGGGTAGTATGCGTTTCTTTCGTGAAAATTCGGACATCATAGTTAAGTTATATATAAACCAAATAGGAGTAGCGATATTCGCTATGTTCTTATATACCGCCGCTGCGGCAATTGACGTTGACGGTGTTACATCGCTTTTCATTAAGGTTGGAATATCCGTATTTTCTACAATTTTTTACTTCGCGCTCTTATACACGGTTGCGTGGGAGGTTGGCGCGAAGGATAAAATAAGAATCGATGCCGGCAGAATGGAAGAAAAGAAAATAAAGGGACTTAAGCTTGGCTTGTTTGCCAATTCACCTAATTTCGTCTTCGTTGGCTTGGCACTTGTTCTCTTCGTTATTTATATGGCTTCGGGACTTGAAGCTCTTTATACGATTTTCGGAATCCTTAACGGCTTGTTTAGAATATTCGTTTCTATGTATTTGGGAATGATTCAGGGATTGACTAACGCCTTGGGCGGAAATCTTGACCTCACCGTTGAAACGATTCTCTATATTGCATTTTCCGCGGTAGCGGCATTCATCACGTATCTTTCGTATCTTATGGGACTTAAGGATAAGAGATTATTCCCGACAACTCCAAACAAGAAGTAATAATATAAAAAGCACCTCCATATATTTGAGTTAAAGTCGGAGGTGCTTTTTGTATGTTTGAGAAGGATAGACGGAGTATATACGCGGTAATTGCATATGCCGTATGCATAGCATTCATTTACAGTGTTTGCTTTTTCGAGCTTGGTATCAGCGCGTCGAGGGGTGAATACGTAGATGTGTTCGTCGAAAAAACTAAAAAAACGATAGTGATAGATGCAGGGCATGGCGGTGAGGATTCGGGCGCTATTGGTTTTGGCAACGTTTACGAAAAGGATTTAAACCTTGAAATCGCTTTTAAGCTCGGTGAATACTTAACGTCGTCGGGATATGAGGTTGTATATACGCGAACCGAAGATAAGCTTCTATATACCGAGGAGCAGAATATAAAAGGAATGCGAAAAATAAACGATTTAAAAAACCGCATAGCCATTGCAAACTCGTATGATGATGCTATACTGGTGAGCATACATATGAATTCCTACGGAGCTGCGCAGTGTTCAGGTTTGCAAGTGTATTACGGTGTTGGAAATGAGAATGCGCATAGCTTGGCGAATGCGGTTCAAGGCGAGGTTGTAAGCCGTTTGCAGTCAACGAATAAAAGAAAAACAAAAAGCGGCGAAGGGATATATATTCTTGAAAATTCACAGAACCCCGCCATACTTATAGAATGCGGATTTTTGACTAATCCTGAGGAATGTAAAAAACTTTCTGAAAAAGAATACCAAAAAGAATTGAGTTTTGCAATACTTTGTGGTATTATATTATATGGTGAAAAATAGTATCAGCTAAAAAAGCGGAGGACGTCTTATGAAGGGCGCAAAAATCATCTTTGTTTGCAGTGAATGCGGAGCAACATCTCCAAAGTGGCTTGGAAAATGTCCGGAGTGTTCCTCATGGAATACATTCGAAGAAATAGAAGTAAATGAAAAACGCAGTAATTCTACAAATAGTTTAAATAATGCTATAAAAAACAAGGCAGAAAAGTTCTCTGAACTCGAAATGCCAGAATATATAAGAACAAAAACAGGTATGCAAGAGCTTGACCGTGTTCTTGGCGGAGGGCTTGTTGATAGCTCGGCGGTACTTCTTTCGGGTGAGCCCGGAATAGGAAAATCGACCTTGCTTTTGCAGATTTGCCGAGAGCTTTCACTTACAAGAAAGGTGCTTTACGTTTCGGGTGAGGAATCGAAAGGTCAGCTAAAGCTTCGCGCGGAAAGACTCGAAATCAACGGAGATTCCATATATCTTTTAACCGAAACCGACCTTGACTCGATTATCTCCGAGTGCGAAAGATTAAAGCCCGACGTTATAATTATGGACTCTGTGCAAACCATTTCTTCGTCAAATCTAACGAGCGCCCCCGGTAGCATAACGCAAGTAAAGGAAGCATCGCTAACGCTTATCAATTATGCAAAATCATCGGGCGCGGCGGTCTTTTTAGTCGGTCACGTTAACAAAGAGGGCGGAATATCCGGTCCTAAGCTCCTTGAGCATATGGTTGATGCCGTGCTTTATTTTGAGGGCGAGAGAACGAATTCATACAGAATAATCAGAGCCATAAAGAACAGATTCGGTTCTACTAACGAAATCGGAGTTTTTGAAATGGGAGATAAGGGACTTGTGGAAATTCCCAATCCGAGTGAAGTTGTAATGGCTGAACGCCCGAAAAACACCAGTGGCTCGTGCGCAGGATGCGTAATGCAAGGAACACGCCCCATCATTACCGAGATACAGTCGCTCGTCACCAAAACCGTTTTTCCAACAGGGAAACGCGCAGCAGACGGATTTGACCATAACAGAATGGGACTTCTTATAGCAGTTCTTGAGAAGCGTATGGGACTCAAATTCTACGAGAATGACGTTTACGTTAACGTCGCAGGAGGCTTAAGACTTGACGAGCCGAGCGCAGATTTATCAATTGCAATGGCTCTTATCAGCGGAATAACCGATAGAATTATACCCGATGAGCTTATAGCTTTCGGTGAAATCGGACTTTCGGGAGAGGTTCGTGCGGTTTCTCATATTGATTACAGAGTTAAGGAAGCCGTAAGACTCGGATTTACCAAAATAGTTTTACCAAAGAAGAACATAACGAGCGCGCTTCAAGTTCCAAATAACGTAGAACTCATCGGAGTTACAAATATATATCAAGCTTTGGCTTGTATGAAAATGAAAAAGGCCGATTGATTTTCGGCAAATAATTTAAAGCGGGTAAAGCCGTTGACTGTCTTTTTGAGAAGTCTGAGCTTTGCCCGCTTTTTATTATGTTAAGTTTGGTATCTTTGAGGTTTAAGAAGATTTTGCAGGCTTTTTTGCCGCGTTCATAAAGACATAAACACCTATGAGTATGGCTATTGAGCTCAAAAGAATTGCAACCATAACCGGAATGGTGACCTGTTTATCGAAAAAGTAAACGTTACAGTCTACGGCATCTTTGAAGCTATCGGTAACGAAGCTTGGAATTCCGTCATTTTCCATTGCAGCGAAAACACCGCGCATCGAATGATTTCGAATAAGAGAAGTAGCATATGTACCGGGCAGAAAAGCAACTATCTTTTGAAGAGTGCTGCCAAATGAGGAAATAGGCATATATGCGCCGCAAATAAATCCGTATCCGCTGCTTATAATACTTCCTACCGCTGAAATTTGTCCTTGAGTCGATAAGAAGAAATTGATTATCGAAGAAAGTGCAGTACCAAACAGACTGATAACGAAAACGTCTATAAGGAACATTATTACGTCACTTACAGTCATATACCATCCAACGATTGCAATATATATGAAACAGAGCGCGGTAGCCGCATAACAAATCATAAGAGTTGAAATAAGACTTGCTATGTAATAAGACAAAGCAAGTGATGACGGCTTAACGGGTGACATATTAATGTCTTTGTACGTTCCCGTGGCTTTATCCTGAACCATTAAGAAATTCGAGCAGAACGCTACGGTTATGCAAGAAACAGCCAAAAGGGAAGAGATGAGCTGACCTCCAACCAAACCTTCGATTAACTTTTCGTCAATTGTCAATTCGGCAGGAACACTGCTCATAAAGCTATCTTTGTACACGTTGCTCAAAAACGTGGAATAAAGAACCAAAAGGATAAAAGGCGTAATTAGCGATGTAAAAAGCATACCCTTATCATTAAAGAATAGCTTTACGTTTCTTTTTGTCAGTTGAATTGTAGTTTTCATTGAACCTTATCTGCCTCCGTTGCATTTTCAGTAAGCGCTTTTCCCGTTACCGCGAGAAAAACGTCATCCATCTTACCTTTCGTAACCTCAAAATCAACGAATAAATCGGGATGCTTTGCTATAAGCTTTGCGGCATCCTTTGTGCTTCGAACGGAGAATTTATAAGCATCTCTGATTTTTTCGTAAGGTACGCCAAGCATTGCTGCCTCGTCTTCACTTATTCCGTATATCGTAACGTAATCTGCAGTATATGCGTTTTTAAGCTCTAAAGGAGTACCTTTAGCTGATATTTCGCCATTGTTTAAAATTACAACGTAATCCGCATCTGCGGCTTCTTCCATATAATGAGTTGTAAGGAAAACTGTAAGATTTTTCTCTTTTCTGAGATTTGAAATAACGTTCCAAAGCGTTTTTCTCGTTTGAGGATCGAGTCCGGTTGTGGGCTCGTCGAGAATCAGAATTTTAGGATCGTGAAGCAAAGCGCGCGCAATGTCTATTCTTCTTCTCTGACCTCCGGAAAGTTTACCTACTTTACGATTAAGCAAATCCTCAAAATAGAGTATTTTCGAAAGATGCGATAGCTTTTTTTCAAAATCATTATTAAAAATTCCGTAAAGCGCTGCTCGGCTTTTTAGGTTATCGTAAACGCTTAGCGCAGAATCAAGAACTGAATTTTGAAATACAACGCCGAGCTTTACCTTTGCTTCTGCGGTGTTTTTATCCGTGCTTTTTCCGTCTATGACAACGCTTCCGGAATCCTTCGAAAGTTGAGCACAAATTATATTGATTGTAGTAGATTTTCCGGCTCCGTTTGCACCCAAAAAAGCAAAAAGCTCACCTTCTTTTACAACGAAGGACAAATCCTTGACCGCATGAACGTCACCGAAGCTTTTGTTTAGGCATTCTACCTCGATTATATTTTTCATTTTTTCCCCTTTAACATTCGTTAAATCAAATCTATAGATTCTCATATGGTATCACAATAAAAACAAAAAGTCAAGTGCTTTTTGCTAATGTTGGATTTAACGTTGGGATTGAAGTATTTAGAATTTTAGGTGAGCTTTTTGTTGTATTTAAGCTTTGACGTCGGCATTGTTAAAATCTGTTTACCGCGTAAGCTTTTGTTTAGAAAAATAGAAACAAATGCTTCATATTGGTTTGCTTTATTGAAGAAAAGAGTGAAAATACATCAAATGTTTAAAGTGCGAAAAATGTTTGACTGCTTCTATGATTGGTTTAGAAAATGCAATTAAATACCTCTAATTTAAACAGTTTGTGCAATATAAATAAAAACTACACTTTAATTTCTACACCAAATAGCTATTTACTTCAAAAATAATTGTTGCAATTGAAAATAAAATAGTGTATAATACATAGTATGTGATGCATAATTCATCATAAAGCACTAAGCAAAGGAGACTCAATAATGGAAAAGGTTTATACCAAAAGTATTCGTAACGTAGCTTTACTCGGACATAGCGGAGGCGGAAAGACCTCTCTTGCGGAGTCAATGCTTTATATCTCAAGACTTACAGATCGTCTTGGAACTACTGCCGATGGAAATACGGTTTGCGATTACGACCCCGAGGAAATAAAAAGAGGATATTCAGTATCCGCAGCAATGGCACCTATGCTTTGGAGCGGTACTAAAATAAATATACTTGATACACCCGGTTTCTTTGATTTTGAAGGAGAAGTTCGTCAGTGCGTAAGAGCAGCAGACGCTGCGGTTATCGTTGTAGACGGTAAGGCAGGCATTGAGGTAGGAACTGAATCGGCTTGGAATCTTGCAACAGAGGCGGGAATTCCCAAGGCGTTCTTCATTAATAGATTTGATGACGGCGAAGCAAGATTCTACCGCGTATTCGGTCAGATAAGAGATAAATACGGTGTTACCGTATGTCCCATTCAGATTCCGATTATAGACGGTGATACGGTTATTGGATTTGCAAACCTTATTGATATGAAGGTTTATACATTCGAGAAAGCAACCGGTGAATATGCTATTTCTCCCATTCCCGAGAAATTTACCGACGTTTGCGACGAATATCATAATATGCTTCTTGAAGCAATCGCGCAGACAAGTGATGAGCTTATGGATAAATTCTTCAACGAAATACCTATTTCGAGAGAAGAGGCTCTTGAAGCTATTCACGAGGGTATTATAAGAGGTGAGATCGTTCCCGTGTTCTGTGGCGCAGCTACTAAAAACTGGGGAATTAAGACTCTTCTTGATACTATCGCCAATTCCTTCCCAAGACCTACCGCTCGCGGAGTGGAAAAGGTTGTTGATGCAGATGGCAATCTTAAGGATATTGAAATCGGTGTTGAAAGCGCGGATACTTCTATATTCATCTTCAAGACTATCGCCGATCCCTTCGTAGGAAAGATGTCCTTCTTCAAGGTTATGAACGGTGAGCTTAAGAAGGATATGGTTCTTCGTAACACAACCAACGGTGCAACCGAAAAAATGGGTAAGATATTCATGATGCGCGGTAAAAAGCAGATAGACATCGATGAATTCGCTTGCGGTGATATAGGTGTTGTTGCAAAGCTTAACGCTGCCGCAACTAACGATACCTTAACAACTCTTGCAGAAAACGTTAAATACGCTCCCATAGCATTCCCAAAGCCCTATATGAGCATGGCAATCGCTCCTGCATCAAAGGGTGACGAGGATAAGATTTCGGGCGGTATTACAAGAATACTTGAAGAGGATCTTACCGTTAAATACGTTAATAATTCCGAAACCAAGCAGCTCGTTCTTTCTGGACTTGGTGACATTCATCTTGATATAATCGTATCTAAGCTTAAGTCGAGATTCGGCGCTACCGTAACTCTTTCCAAGCCCAAGCTTGCGTACAGAGAAACAATAAAGGGAACTGCCGACGTTGAAGGAAAGCACAAGAAGCAGTCCGGTGGATCGGGTCAGTACGGTCACGTTAAAATTAAATTCTCTCCCGGAGAGGCTGAAGGACTCACGTTCACCGAGAGCGTATTCGGTGGAGCAGTTCCGAAAAACTTCTTCCCCGCAGTTGAAACAGGACTCAAAGAATGCATGCAGAAGGGTGTTCTTGCGGGCTATCCCGTAGTTAACCTTGCCGCAGAGCTTTACGATGGTTCTTATCACGACGTTGACTCTAACGAAATCTCCTTCAAGCTTGCCGCTGCTAAGGCTTACCGCGAGGGTCATCCCAAGGCGAAGCCTGTAATTCTTGAGCCCGTTGGCGCGCTTAAGGTTTGCGTACCCGATAACTACGTTGGTGACGTTATGGGCGATCTTCCCAAACGCCGCGGAAGAGTTCTTGGTATCGAGCCCGTTGAAGACGGAAGAGGAACTCAAGCAGTTATAGCTGAAGCTCCTATGGCTGAAATGGCAGACTACGTAATTGCTCTTCGTGCTATGACTCAAGGCCGCGGTAGATTCGATATGGAATTCGTTCGTTACGAAGAAGTTCCCGCACCTATCGCAGAAAAGATTATAGCTGATTCGAAGAAGGAAGCGTAATTGTTTAATTTTGATTTAAAATAGTACAAAGTAAAAAATAAACCGAGGTTTTCTTAAATTTAATTAGGAAAACCCCGGTTTTTATTTGTCGAGTGAATTGAAATGTGGTTTTGCTTTCAAATATCTGTTTTAAGTGCAATATGCGATAGTAGATGTAATATTGTGATATATGTTTCCTTATCTTTTATTAATCAATTTAACAGGAATGATAATCCAAAAGAAACAGATGAAGAATAGTGCTTTTAGGATACCCTTAACTGCGTCATAGCAAAGAAATTCTCCCATACTTCCAGAATGAACCACTCTTCTTCCGTTGCGTAATTTTGTAGTTTGATAAATTTTAATTCTTCCCATTTGCTTTTCTCCCATTCTTTAGTTTTGATATGACGAAATATATTCGCAGAAAATAAAAAAGTGCGCCGACTGAAATCAGCGCACAAAAACACAAATTCCAGTCGTCGCCAAACAAACTATATACAGATTGGGTATATTACAACTCTCTCTATACGGAATTTGCATTTTATCAAATTCAATAAAGAGAGTATTGGTAAAAAAAGGGTATAAGTATCCCTAAAAAAGAAAATACACCCTTGTACTGTATATTTAGTTTGTTTGGCAATATTATTATAGCATATATTATGAGAAAAAGCAATAGTAAAATTAATAACTAAAGGGAAACGAGAAAAGAGAGAATGGGGTATGGCTATGCGGGGTGTAGATTGTGCGATGCGTTCCGCTTTGGTGAAAAGTAGGGCAGAGCACTCCGCATAACGCCAGATATGTTCGCACAGCGAACATATGCGTACCCAGCGCCTTACGGCGCCGGGTTAGAAGCAGCATTCTCTCCGACATAATAAAAATGACACCCCATAAATGAGGTGTCATTTTTATGGCGGAGAGAATGGGATTCGAACCCATGATACCGGTTAGGGTATACACGATTTCCAGTCGTGCGCCTTAGACCAACTCGGCCATCTCTCCACACGACTCATACATTATAGCAGATAATTTCACAAATGTCAAGTAGTTATTGAGAAAATATTTGCTTTTATTTTATTTTTTTGCAGAAAAATAAGTAATTAGAAAAAATATTGAAAAAATATTTAGAATTATCTTAAAATTCACTTGACAAATTGATAGCTTTTTCATATAATATAGTATAACGTGTTTAGTTTGCTAAATTGTGAGGAAAAAATATGAGTCTTAAAGTTTTGAAGTTTGGCGGAAGTTCATTAGCAGATGCCGAGCAATTTAAAAAAGTTGCTGAAATTATTAAGAGCGAGCCTGAAAGAAGATACGTTGTTGCTTCTGCTCCGGGCAAGAGATCAAGCAGTGATACGAAGGTAACGGATCTTCTCTATAAGTGCTACGAGCTTGCATCAGACGAAGAGGATATCTCCGAAGTTTTCGAAGAGGTAAAGAAGAGATACAACGATATAATCAAGGATCTTGGTATAGAGCTTGACCTTACCGAGTCATTTAACAAAATCCAAGCATCGTTGCTTCATAACTCTGGTAGAGATTACATTGCTTCGAGAGGAGAGTATCTTAATGCAAAGATACTCGCTAAATATCTCGGCTTCAATTTCATAGATGCTAAAAAAGTTATATTCTTCAAGGAAAACGGAAGCTTTGATGCGGAAAAGACTAACGATATTCTTTCCGATTATCTTTCAAAATACGAGTATGCCGTAATCCCCGGATTCTATGGCTCGATGCCTAACGGAACTATCAAGACTTTTAGCCGCGGCGGTTCTGATATAACCGGTTCAATTGTTGCAAGAGCTGCGCGCGCAACTCTTTACGAGAACTGGACGGACGTTTCGGGATTCTTGATGGCAGACCCGAGATGCATCAGCAATCCAAAGGTTATAGAGAAAATTACTTATAAAGAGCTTCGCGAGCTTTCTTATATGGGCGCAACGGTTCTTCACGAGGATGCTATTTTCCCGGTAAGATATTCGAAAATACCTATTAATATCAGAAATACCAACAAACCCGAGGATAACGGAACCTTGATCGTTCCAAGTGCCGATGACGTTCCCGAGAACGTTATTACCGGTATTGCAGGTAAAACAGGCTTCTCAACGATTACCGTTGAGAAGGATATGATGAACGCAGAGCTTGGATTTGGAAGAAAGGTTCTTCAGGTTATAGAAGAGAACGGACTTTCCTTTGAGCATTTGCCTTCCGGCGTTGATACGTTATCCGTGGTGGTTCATACCAAGGACCTTACTTCCAAGCGTGGAGATATTACCGCAGGTATTTGCAAAGCGGTTGACCCCGAAAACATCTTTGTTGAAGAAAATCTCGCCCTTATCGCGATAGTTGGACGCGGTATGGTAAAAGCGAAGGGAACTGCTGCAAGAATATTTACAGCACTTGCAAATTCGGGTGTTAATATCCGTATGATTGACCAAGGTTCTTGTGAGCTTAATATTATAGTAGGCGTAGATTCAAACGATTATATAACCGCGCTTAAGGCTATATATAATGAGTTTGTTAAATAAGCTATAAAATTTAATAAGTTATTAAAATTTAAAGGAGAAACCGCAAAAGTTTCTCCTTTTTTACATATTATATTAGATATTACTTCATAGAAGATCTGATAGATTTAACCCATTCTCTAACGGTGTTCATCTCATCGTTGCTAACCTTTTTCATAAACTTGAAGGGAAGACCGCCGTTTATGTAAAGAATGTTATCGTCAATAACGTTAGCGTCATTGGTTTTAGCCATCTCTACGATGCTTGCAGCGTTTTCGGGAGTACCGTCAATAATAAATGCAACGTTTGCAGCGAGTGTTTTCTTAAGTGATCTAACGAAAAGACCAAAGCTTTCGGGCATCTTGGGCTTTGCTGTAGCAACGATAACTACAAGTCTTTCACCATCGCATGGGTAAGCCGATGGAATGGTATCGGTAGCCTTATCAGCTTCAATGAGCTTTGTAACTTCGTCTGCGATTGCAAGAAGCTTGCCTTTGTTTGTATGAGTAAGAACTCTCATTCTCATAGTGAAAAAATCCTCCAAATAATAAAATTTACTTTATAATTATAACATATAAAAAATGAAAAATCAAGGATAAAAAGACATTATTAGTTCAAAAGTTTTTGTACTTATTTTGTAAACAGAAAATCAGACAGATAACCGTGTGGGAAGGGAAGAAGGGGAGAATGGGAGAATGGGAGAAGAGGAGAAGAGTAGAAGAGTAGAAGAGTAGAAGGGTAGAAGGGTAGAGTAATGAATAATGAAAGATGAAAGAGTGAACCGTACCTACTAAAAAGGGCACTCGGAAAAATACAAAAAAGGCACCTAAAACAGTGTAAAAAGCAAGTACACAATACACCTCACGGCAATCTATCTTATAGTGTAATAAGTAATTAGAGGTTAGTAATTAGTAACAAGGAATAACCGGTCCATACTACACTATCGAGATAGCAAATAATAAATATCGTAATATGGAAAGTTTAATATAAGATAGATTACCTATTACACCCTACTCTCAGATTATTATTTATTAATGAATCGCTATTGTGCTCGCCGGCGCATTTCTTTGAAAAGCAAGATAAAGCCGTATGGGGCTTAAAATGGCTTGAAGAGCGCAGGGTAGCGCAGTATATTCTATTATACAAAACTAATATTTTGTATAATCAAGGGAAGCAAAATTCCTAAAAATGTGATTTTCTGCTATAATTTATATCTTTGTTATTCAATATGTGCTAAAACGTTAACTTTTTGAGGCTTTTTTGATGCTTTAGTTCTCTTACCTTTTATTTTTATGGGATTAGGCGTTTTTTTGCTTGTTTTTGTAATTTTGCATACATATTTACTGACAATAAGTATAGTTAAAAAATATATATACATCGATTTATAAATGTGCGATTGATATTTATAATTAAAAAATGCGAGCTTTTTACAACGGTAGTAACTATGCGAGGTTGAAAAATAATGAGAAGTTTTTATAATTAAAAACGTAATGATTAAAGCATACGAACATTTAGAACGGACTTTTTAAATTTTTAGATTTAAAAAATAAATTGCTTGAAAAATCCTTCCTTTTGTTGTATAATATAGTGTGTAATTACAGACGGTTATGGATAACGTTGGTGCTTTGGCGGAAAATGCATCAAAAAAAGCAGGGAAGTCTTCCCTACCTTTTTTAATATAAACATTCAAGCTTTGGGTGAAAATTTCTTGTTTTGATACTTCTTTCTTGTAGCTTCACCGCCTCTCAAGTGTCTTTCGGATTTATTAAGGTCTAAAATTTCCTTAACGCTCTTATAAAGCGATGAGTTGTAATATTTAAGCTTATAAGCGAGATCCTTATGTACAGTGCTTTTGCTCATTCCAAAATGTGCCGCCGCGCCCCTTACGGTGTCCCCGGTTTCTATGACGTATCGAGCAATAATCTCCGAGCGTTCTCTGCCGTAAAATCTATCCATTATAAAAATCTCCGTTGGTGCATTGATAGTACAATATATGAAAGGTCTATAGATATAATGCAAAAAGAAGAAAGAAAATTTTGCGATTCCACAGTGTTTGAAGGAATGACCTCAATACGCGCAATTATCAAATCAATTGATAACGGCACAAGTGATAGGAAAATCAAAACAATACTGTTTGACAAAGAAAAAATGCAAAAAATATCAAAAGAGATAGGATATTTTAAGGCAGTAAATACGAAATATGGATTTGAGCTTTGCGAATCAAGTAGTGAAGAGCTTGAGAAAATCACACTCGGAACTTCGCATGGCGGCATAGTTGCCATAACGTCAGATAGAACGATACCGGAAATTAAAGAGGATGCTTCCCTTCCTCAAAACGGATTTTTCGCTATGATTCAAGGCATCGAAGACCCTTACAATTTTGGTTATGCGCTTCGCTCTCTATATGCGGTTGGTGCTGACGGTATAGTTTTACCGCCGAGAAACTGGATGAGCGCCGCGGGTGTTGTATGCAGAAGCTCTGCGGGAGCATCTGAGCTATTTGAAATGTATCAATCAGATCCTATTGAAGCTGTCAAAATTTTCAAATCTCGCGGATATAAGATAGTTTGCGCTGAAGAAAACACGCAAAACGTGCTTGGAAAGTGTGCGCTTCCCTTGCCTATTCTTCTCATTGTAGGTGGAGAAAAACGCGGAATTTCAAGAGCTGTTCTTGATCTTGCCGATATTCTCGTTAAAATTGATTACGGCCGTGAGTTTAAAGCTTCCCTTTCTGCCGCATCTGCAACAACGATGTTCGCATACGAAATAATGCGTCAAAATAGTTAATTTAAAGTTTATATAGAACCCGTAAATTAAAGACGACAGAAACGCCGCTTTTTGCAGTGTGTCTGCCGTCTTTCTTTAGCTTTGAATTTTAATAGCGCTTGCGATTGAAGGCTTATTTGTTACAGCCGCAACCTCTTGATCTTTGAGTATCGTTAGCGCATTCTGTCGTTGTTGAAACACCGCGAAATCTTGAAGTCGGAAAAGCCATAGCCTTGAAGACTGCGCAAGGATTTTCGTCATTGGTTGCGGGGATGCACTCTTTATCGGGAACGCTATAATCGGTGGCTTGAACAAGGAGCTGGGCGGGACGCACGATACGAATTACCGAGAAAACGCCGAAGGAAATATAAAGTCTCGGGGCATCGTTTGATGCGCTAATATCACCGTCAAGGCAACCGCAAACGCACGTCGGAAGCTCAAGCGCGCTTTCGTTACAACAATTGCAAGGCGTGCAACATTCTTTTTCCTTCACCTTTGTGGAAAGAATCATCGGTTCTACCGTTTCTACGATTGCTACGGGTGCATTGCTGCCTCTGTTATTCTCGTTTATCGAGCAGTAGCTGTTTTCGGGGTCGGACGAGAACGTGGTGACGTTCCCTTCTCCTCCATAAAGAACAACTTCTTTTTCAAGAACGGCAAGACCCTTGAAGGTTTGGCTTCTGCCTATGCCAAGACACGCTTCCAAATCTACGAGGATGTAGTAGCGTATGCTGACCTGATAGAATCCGCAGTTGAAAGGAACTTCGTTTACACCGACGTACGCCCAAAGAATACTTGCGGAACGTGCTCTTACGTTGGTCGAAGCCGAAAGTATATCCTCGCCGCAAGCGGTGAGATAAACACGTGTATTTTCAAAGCAATCTCTGTCACGGCAGGAATCGAGGACGCGCTGCGTATCAATACATACCGTTCCGCGTCCTTCCTGGCTAATACCCGAAGATGTATTTCTGTGATCTGTCATTGCAACTTCTCCCTCGATTATATTGTATATAATCAGTTATTTTTGAGGTAAGTTTCACCTCAATACATTCTATGCAACGGGTAAAAATGTGTTAAAGCTTTTTGCTATAGAAATCTTAAGTCGGAATTTTGCGCCACAAGCAACAAAAAGAGCGAAAACTCATCATTTTCGCTCTTTTAATATGTATTAATTAAAAATTAGGTGTATGCCTTGATTGTATCGGGGCAAGCATCGGTTGCGATAGAAACTGTCATAACGAGGTTAACTTCGTTAACAACGTTTTCGAGATCCTTGAGAAGACCTTCAAATGCAGCAACATCATTTCCGCAAATCTTAAGAGAAGAATCTACGAATATATCGGTAATATCGCTATTGGAAGCAAGGATACCTGCGATGAAGCCTGTAAGCTTTGCAGCGTCCGTTACGTTATAAGCATCTGTATCAATAAGGCGCGCTTTAGAGGTTATATCAAATCTAAGCTTATCACCCTTCTCAATGCAAACAACAGAACCGTTTGAGGTGTTGGCAGCGTTGTTTACAAGCTCGATGAGAGTTTTAGTCTTTCCAGAACCTTTTGCGCCAATAAATAATTTAATCATTTTAGAATTCCTCCTTTGTTTCGGATTATGATAATCCTCTTGTATATATGATACACTATATTTAAGAAAAATGCAATAGTTTTTTGATGTTTTTACTAATTTTTTTGCAAAAAAATCGAATAAATATTCAGGTCTTTTGGCAAAATTTTGAAAAAAGACTTAAAAACCGTGAAAATCCGTTAATTTTCGGAAATTCTTGCGTCAAGTTCCTTCTTCATATCCTCGTAACCGGGCTTACCCAAGAGAGCGAACATGTTCTTCTTGTAAGCCTCAACACCGGGCTGGTTGAAGGGGTTAACACCGAGCATATATCCCGATACCGCGCAGGCAAGCTCGAAGAAATATACGAGATAACCGAAGGTGTATGCGCTTCTGTCCTCAAGCTCGATGAGGATGTTGGGAACACCGCCGTCGTTGTGAGCGATAAGAGTTGCAAGCATAGCGGTCTTGTTTACGTAATCAAGCTCCTTGCCGGAGATGAAGTTAAGACCGTCAACGTTAGCCGCATCGTCGGGAATAACGAATTTAGCGCCGGGGTTCTTAACGTTTATAACGGTTTCAAAGAGATTTCTCTGACCTTCCTGAACGTACTGACCGAGAGAGTGGAGATCGGTTGAGAATACAACTGATGCAGGGAAAATACCCTTGTTATCCTTACCCTCACTCTCACCGTAAAGCTGCTTCCACCACTCGTTGAGCATAAGCATATAAGGCTCGTAACCAACGAGAATTTCAGTAACCTTACCGTCGCGAGCAAGAACGTTTCTTATTGCTGCGTACTTAACGGCATCGTTGCTGTTAAGATCGTTCGAAGAAAAATCGGAAATAGCAGTACGAGCTCCGGTCATCATAGCGTCGATATCAATACCTGCGCAAGCGATGGGGAGAAGTCCAACTGCGGTAAGAACCGAGTATCTTCCTCCAACGTCATCCGGAACTACGAACGTTTCATAGCCTGCTTCATCAGAGAACTGCTTAAGAGTTCCGCGGCACTTATCGGTTGTTACGAAAATACGCTCGCGAGCGCCGTCTTCGCCGTACTTATCGATAAGGAGCTGCTTGAATACTCTGAATGCAACTGCGGGCTCTGTTGTTGTACCCGACTTTGATATAACGTTGACCGAAATATCCTTTCCCTCACAGATGGAGAGAATCTCGGTGAGCGCGGTTGTTGAAATATTATTTCCTGCGAAATAAATATCGGGAGTATCCTTCTTAAGATTGTTATAAAGAGGGCTCTTAACGAATTCTATCGCAGCTCTTGCGCCAAGATAGGAACCGCCGATACCGATAACTACGAGAATATCGGAATTCTTCTTTATCTTTTCTGCAGCATTTTTGATGCGTACAAACTCTTCCTTATCATAATTTTCGGGGAGATTGACCCAACCCAAAAAGTCGTTTCCTGCGCCCTTACCACTCTTTACGAGATCGTAAGCCGCTTTAGCTTCGTCTGCTATAGCCGCGAGCTGTTCTGCGGAAACAAAACCTTTCAAAAATTTGTCGTTAAGCTTCAATGACATTTTTATACCTCCGTCATTTTAAAGTATTTATATTATTTATACACAATTATACAATACAGAAAGACATTTTTCAAGTATTTAATGAAAAATATTTCGTTTTATGACAAATTTTTCTTTTGTTATTTTTGAGAGATGAAAATTCCGCCTATAACTCTTTTCCAAAGCGATAAAAATCCTATTTTTTCAACGCTTTCCTTTGAATAAATTTTTGCCTCTCCGATTTTTTCTCCGTTAAGCATATATTCAACGGCGCCGAGCGGTTCTCCCGCCGTGATTTCGGCATTAACGGCGTCAGGGATAGAATATATTTTTTCTATTTTCGAAACTTCGGATTTTTTAACAAGACATTTGAATTCCTCTTCATATAGAGTGCAAAAATCCTTGACTCCGAATTTGACGGGTACGTTTTCGACCGCGTTCTCGTTTTGTTTGTATAACGAGTAGGTCGCAAAGCCGTAATCGAGCATTTTTCTTGCAGTTTCATTTCGTGAGTCACGTGTTGAAGCTCCCATAATTACGGCAATAAGCTGCATATCTCCTCTTTTTGCGGTAGCGCTTATGCAGTAACCCGCTTTATCGGTAGAGCCCGTTTTTAAGCCGTTACATCCATCGTAAAACCTAACGAGCCTATTTGTATTGGTGAGAGTGAATTCTCCGCTCCTTATAGTGTCTTGCCAAAGAGAGCTATACTTCAAAATAACCTCATGCTTTATAAGCTCACGTGACATTATAGCAATGTCGAGCGCAGAAGTAACGTGGTTTTCTGTAGTATCGTCGAGTCCGGTTGTGTTTTCAAAGTTCGAGTTTTGCATACCCAACTCTTTGGCGCGAGCGTTCATTTTGCTTACAAAAGCCTCTTCGCTTCCTGCTACCAGCTCGGCTAAAGCTACGGCTGCATCATTTGCGCTTGCGATAACCGCGCATTTTATAAGCTCTTCGACGGTCATTTCTTCGCCCTCTTCAAGAAACACTTGGCTTCCTCCCATCGAAGCGGCGTATGATGAAATTTTAATCTTATCCGTGAGAAGATAGCTACCCGTGTCAAGTCCTTCTACCGCGAGTAACAAAGTCATTATCTTCGTTACCGATGCAGGTGCTAACGATTCGTTTTCATTTTTTGAAAATATAACCTCACCGCTTTCCGCTTCCATTAAAACAACGGATTTTGCATCAATGTCACCAAATGGGTTGTTGATTTCTGCTTCGATTTTAGTATCGTTTTTAGCAAAAACTGTTGTGCTTTGTAGTAAAAATGATAAAGTTAGCAAAAAAAATAAAAATATCTTTTTCATCGTTATAATACCTATCCTTAAATGTGTTTTGTTATATACATTCTATTTTTCTCACTCGGATATTATTACCTTATGAAATGCAATGTGTTAAAAAAGAAAAAAGTTTTTGCAAAATTTGTTGTATTTCTATCTTTTTTGTGCTATTATATATTGGTATAATATTTTTAAATACTTGTAATGGAGCTTTGTTGTGAAAAATAATAACAATAAAACCAAACGCTTAAGGCTTATTAATTTAGAAAAAGAAGGCAAAGGTATTAGTAAGGACAGACCCGAGCTTGCACCCGGCTTAAAAAAGTTCTTCATATCCTATTTTGCAAATTTCAGTAAGCTTGTTTCAGTTAACATATTTATGGTGCTTGGAAACTTCCCTTTGATTTTTCTTATAATAAATCTTTCGGGATATTTTAAAACTCCCTATTTCCTTCCCTTCTCCGATTTATTCCAGAATTTGAGCGGAATAATATCGGCTGATGGAACTGTGACTCCGTATGAAATGTCACTTTACGCAGTTGAGGGACTCCAGCATCAAGAGCTTGCAAACACAGCGATTAACTACGTATTTTACGCTCTCGGTGCTTTGACGCTAGTGACGTTCGGTCTTGTTAACGTTGGCACGGCCTACATAATCAGAAATATGGTTATGGGTGAGCCTGTATTTACTTGGCACGATTTTTGGTACTCTGTTAAGCGTAATTACAAGCAAGCGCTACCTTACGGTGCAATTGATGCGGGTATCGTTGCTTTGCTCTCGTGGAATCTTTACAGCCTTATTTCTTCAACGTCAAACTTCATTGCATCTATGATGTTTTGGAGCAACGTTGTTCTCTTTATCGTTTATTTCTTTATGCGATACTATATGTACGTTCAAATGGTAACGTTCAAGCTGACAGTATTTAAAATGCTTAAAAACTCGCTTATTTTCGCACTTCTCGGATTTAAGAGAAATATAATGGCGCTTTTGGGAATAATTCTCGGAATCTTCCTTGAATTGCTCCTTCTTCTCGGTACGGGCGGAATTCTCGTTCCCTTCGCGGTTGCCGCGCCTCTTACAGTTCTCTTCTCTATGTTCGCATATATGAAGGTTTACGCAGCATATCCGAAAATCAAGCAGTATATGATAGACCCGTATCTTGACGAGCATCCCGAGGAAAGACCCGAAGAGCCCACCGAGGAAGTAATTATGAAGGATGACGTTACCGAAAACGAGCGCCTTGAGGAAATCAAAAAAAGAAACGGAATATCGTAATATCTAAAATTCAATTAAATTCTATAATATAATTGCAAAACGAAGGCACTCTTTTTGGGTGCCTTCGTTCATTTTTTGGAAATTTGGATTCATTGAATATACGGTCTATCTTACAAGCTCGTCGAGTGTGCCAAAAGCGTATCCCATATTTCGCCATTCGTCAATAAGCGACGGTAATATTTCCGCATTTGTCTTAGAGGTGGGGTGAAGTAAAATTACCTCACCGTTATGCGTGTTTTCGAGAATTTTCGCCTTTGACTTTTCAGCGTCCGGTTGATTTTTATCGTCCCAATCTGCATAACCAAAGCTCCAGAATATAGTTTTATAGCCAAGCTCCTTTACAACCGAAAGCGCTTCTTCGCTATATCTACCTTCCGGAAAACGAAAATATTTCGACATTTTTAGTCCCGTTGCCTTCTCGTAACTCTCTTCAAGTCCGCATAAGTCATTGATTATCTCTTCTTTTGTGAGCGTGCTTAAATCTTTATGCTTTCTTGTGTGATTGCATATTGTGTGACCCTCGCTTGTCATACGCAAAATTAAATTCGTATTTTTGCTTATTATATGATCAAGAACAAAGAATGCCGCAGGAACGTTTTTTTCTTTTAATGTATTTAGTATTCTTTCGACGTTGCCATTTTCGTATCCTGCATCAAACGTGAGATATATTCTTTTGGTCGGTGAATTGTCATCGAGTTTTTTATCTATATAGTATGCATCGTATTTTTCAATTACACTGTGTTCCTTTGGAATTTCGGGTTGCTTGTTCCCCGCCTTTTTTATATACCAGCTTACTCCGTTGCTTTCAGCAAAGATACAAATTGATGTGATATTTAAGAGAATTGCCGTAAGCAAAACTATTGACATATACTTTCTTTTCATAGATACCTCGTAAATTGTTTTTTATGTATTTTTTGAACTGTACTGAGGGATATGCTATGAAAACAAAGTGAAAATTGAGATTTTTTGTAAAACAAAGTAAATAAAAAATAAACTGCAGTCACGCGGAGCTGCAGTTTAATGGGTAATATAAATAGTATTTTAGCAAAATTCAACGTTATCAAAGACAACTCGTTTGCAATATTTGAGATTGGGATATACTCCGTGACTCTTTTCCTTACTTTGTCCGCCGTGGAAAAATCTATCTCCAAAAACGGAATAGTCGATAAGCTCGAAGGTACAGTTTGAAAATCTTATGTTTGATACGTTATTTTCCGCTCTTCCAACGATAGAGATTCCAGAAGGACTCTTTGTGTGTATTTCGGAGAAATAGATATTTCTCACATCATCTATCATAGTATCGGGATTATTTGCTATCTCGATTTTAATGGGCGGTCCAAACGTATTGTCCATAATTATATTGTTAAAGGAAATGTTTTCAATAAGAGTAGCTTCCCTTCCTATATCCGATGTATAAAGAAGCTTGGGATTAAATTTCATATGTGGCATAACTATTGCTATACCGACCGAGGTGTCTGTCATAACCAAATTGGAGAATGTGCAGTTTTTTATGACTCCGTCGTTCATCCAGCCCACTCTGATACCGCTTGCATAGCTTGTGAGATTGCAATTGGTTACGGTTACGCGCTCGCATGTTTTGTTTTCGGCTAACGAAACGTTGTTTGCTCTTACTACGATGCAATCATCACCGCAGGTTATATTGCAGTTTGAAATATTTACGTTGCGCGAGGAATTTATATGAATTCCGTCATTATTGGGAAATTCAACGTCTGCAATTATTTTGATTCCCTCGAACTTTACATAATCGCAGTCGCTCATCCAATATGACCATCCCGCAGGCTGATTTATCATAGAAATGTCTTCGATTTTTACATTTCGGCAACCTGCGAAAAATACAACGCGAGGAGGGGTATTAGCATCGATTCTCTCGTATTTCCAATCCTTTTCGGGTGTTCTTATGCGAACAAAATTAGAGCCGTTGCAATCAATAGTTCCCATACCTGTGATAGATATGTTTTCGCTTTCCTCGGCATATATATAGCACGCGTTTTTCCATCTCGGCAAAAGCTCGGTTTTGACGTGCTTAACATTTTCCCTTTCGGGATAATCCTCACATTTCGAAGAACCAAGAAGCGTTGCGTTGGATTCTATATGCAATTCAACGTTTGATCTCATTATTATAGTTCCAAATAAATAAGTACCGCCCTCAACGAGTACACGTCCTCCGCCGTTGTTATAACATGTATCGATCGCGCTTTGAATGGCTGAGGTATTTAGTGTTTTTCCATCGGCTATTGCACCGAAATCTTTTATGTTATAAGTCACGATAGATCTCCTTATTAATTTTTTACAATTGGGTAAAGCTGAATGTTATTACCGCCGTCAATTATCAACTCGGCTCCGGTTGTGTTTCTTGCGTTTTCGGCAAAATACCAAGCGGCATCAGCGATATCGTCACCAACTGCTACATCGCCGATAGGAGTAAATCTAGAGGGGACATTTTTATAAAACTCGGGATTTTTCTCCCATCTATCAGTTTTAATCATTCCGGGAAGCACTGCATTAACGCGAATATTATATTGTCCTAAATCAAGAGCCATTGCTCTCATCATACCGAGCTGACCGCCCTTGGAGGCGATATACGCAACTCTATCCGGTATTGCTCTGTATGCTGTATTTGAGTTGATAAATATAATATTCCCGCCGCCGTTTTCCTTCATTCTTTTAGCAGCGTGCTCGCAAATGCAATAATTCCATACTATATTTGTGTTGATTACTTTAATAAAATCCGTTAACGAATTCTCTAAGATTTTTAATCCTATACCTTGATCGGCAGCGTTGAGAACAAGTGTATTTACAAACAATTTATTACCGTCTATGTATTCAAACATTTTTGTAACAGCTTCTTCGTTTACGTCTTTTTCATTAATTAAAGAGTCTATATGATATCCTAAAATTTTCACGTTAGGAAATTTGAGTTTGTATGCTTTCTCGGCTTCTGCAACGTTTTCTGCATTTCTTCCGGTAAATATAACATTATATCCCTCGGATGCGAATTTTTCAACAATAGCAACTCCTGTATTGATGCATGCTCCTGTTATTAGCGCAGTTTTCATATATCTCTCCTCAAAAATAGAATTCGGTTTTTGCGGGTCGTATATCGGTGAGCGCGCCTGTATAGTGACGAAGATTGTGCTCCACATAAGGATGCTTAAGGCATTCGTTCTCATCAAGATCAATACCAAGCCCCGGCTTATCGCCTATTTTTATACGTCCGTTTTCGTAAACAAGATTTTCGTTAGTTACATTTTTACGCCATTCTACATCGCTATACATAATCTCAAGAATGCAGAAATTAGGACAGCACGCTGCAAGCTGAAGCGTTGCGGCATTTGCGATAGGACCTGATGGATTGTGCGGAGCAAAAGGAATATAATTAGCTTCGGCAAGAGCGGCGATTTTTTTAAGCTCCATAATACCGCCTGCGTGTGAAATGTCGGGCTGTATATAGTCGCAGGCCCTTCTTCTGAACAGTTCGTTATAGTCGAATCTCGTATAAAGTCTTTCACCGGCCGATATTGCTACGGGAGATTTTCGTCTTACCGCCTCAAGCGCTTCTATATTGTTAGGCGGTACGGGCTCTTCAAGAAACATTGGTTTGAAGACAGCCACCTCCTGCGCAATTTTAATACCTGTGGGAACGTCGAAGCGACCATGTGCCTCAATAAGAAGGTCAACCTCGTTTCCAACGGCTTCTCTTACTGCTGCAATACAGCGCAAGGCTTTATCAAGATCGGCATTAGATATTTGCAAATAGCTTTTTCCAAACGGATCCCATTTCATAGCAGTAACACCGCGTTTTACGGCTATTTTTGCTTTTTCTGCAAATTCCTCGGGCTCTTTAGCCCCTGCAAACCAACCATTAACATAAATGCGGCAATCCTCGTTCACCTTGCCTCCGAGAAGCTGATAAACGGGTACATCGAGTGATTTTCCAAGTATATCCCAAAGCGCCATTTCAACCGCAGACAAAGCGCTCATAAGAACAGCTCCGCCGCGCCAATATGCATCACGGTAAATATCGTGGTAATGCTTTTCAATTTGTCTTGGATCTTTGCCTACAAGATAGCTTTTTATATGCTCGACAGCTCCGACAAGAGCTTTTTCCTTATACTCAAGCGTGCCTTCTCCCACACCGGTGATACCTTCATCTGTGTACACCTTTACAAAAACCCAATTGGTACGAAAACAATCTACTACGAATGTTTTTATATCTGTTACCTTCATTTTTTTGCCTCCGTATTGACTTTTTTACAATGATATTATATAATACTTCTTAATTGATAAATATAGTAAATTTAACATTTTTATCAGAAATCTTATCTTTTAGGAGCATTATGAAGGATATAATTTTACCTAAGATAGTATCTATAGGAATATATAACTCACGTCTTGCTGTAAAAAACAAGACTGTTTCTAAAAACAGAAAGACAACGATGTTCGAGCTTGAGCTTCCGATTGAGAATAGTGGAATATCCTATATTAACGACTCGTGTCATACCATTTCAGATAACGTTGTAATTTGCGCAAAACCGGGTCAAATGCGGCATACGTTATTGCCGTTCAAGTGCTATTACATACACATGATGGTGAGCGAAGGGCAAATTTATGACGTACTCTCCTCTCTCCCCGATTATATCGAGATACAGGATAAAAGCGAAATACGCGATATATTCTCTTTGATGTGTGAGCATTACGGTACGAATAATCCCGAGAGCGAAATTCTTCTCCAAAGTCTTATTTTGAAGTTGATATATATTTTGAACAAGCATACCATACTCTTAAAATTCAAGCATACTCCCAAAGCAAACAATCAAAAGACTATAGAAGATATAATTTCATACATAAATAATAACCTTACTTCCGATTTGAGTCTTGAAAATCTTGCAAACAAAGCAAGCTTCAGCCCGATATATTTTCATAAGCTGTTTAAAGTTTCAACCGGAAAAAACTTACGCGAGTATATTGAGGAGCAAAGAATAAAAAAAGCAATTGAGCTTTTGATATCGACAAATTTAACGCTTACCGAGATTGCTTATGAGTGCGGTTTTTCATCTCAATCGTATTTCAGTTATGCGTTTAAAAAAAGAATGGGAGTCACTCCGCGAGAATATGCAAAGAGCATTATTGCTAAATATGAAATATAATTTTAACAAAGTTCAATGGAACAATTAATGCTGTTAAAGACAAAAAATAAAGGTGAGAATACCCCAAGAGGTACACTCACCTTTTATTTCATAAGTCATAAATTACTTATATTTGCGCTTTCTTGCAGCCTCAGACTTCTTCTTGCGCTTTACGCTGGGCTTCTCATAATGCTCTCTCTTACGGAGCTCGGAAAGAACACCGGACTTAACGCACTGTCTCTTAAAACGACGAAGTGCGCTGTCAAGAGTTTCATTCTCTTTTACTCTAATCTCTGCCATCTCTATTTCCCCTCCCTTCGCTTTGCAAAGAGATAATAATCTCATAAATTTACTTAAATATTATAAAGGATAAAAACACTTTTGTCAATACGTTTTTTACAAAAATATGAAAAAGTTTTCAAAAATCCTATATAAGCTCTGTGTTTTTAGTTTTGAACGCTGTTTTTTGCCGCGAAAACGGTGTTTTGCATAAGCATTGATATAGTCATAGGACCAACTCCGCCGGGTACGGGGGTTATAAGCGATGCAATTTTTGATACTCCCTCAAACTCAACGTCACCCTTAAGCTTGCCGTCGGGCATACGGTTTATGCCTACGTCTATGACCACTGCACCGTCTTTAACCATATCGGCGGTTACGAACTCTGCCTTTCCGATAGCTACTACGAGAATATCGGCTCTTTTTGTAACCTCGGGGAGATTTTGCGTCTTTGAGTGACAGACGGTAACGGTACCGCTCGCGTTAAGCATAAGAAGCGCCATAGGCTTGCCTACGATATTGCTTCTGCCGATTATAACGCATTCCTTGCCCTGAATATCAATGTTGTAATATTCAAGCAGCTTCATAATTCCCGCGGGGGTACAAGGCAAGAACGTGTACTTCCCTTCAACTATCCTGCCAACGCTATCGTGTGTGAAGGCGTCAACGTCTTTTTTTTGAGATATTCTTTCTATAACTTTTTTTTCGCTGATATGCTTTGGAAGCGGAAGCTGAACGAGAATTCCGTGAACGCTCGTATCGTTATTAAGCTCGTCAATTTTTGAAAGCAGAGCTTCTTCTTCGGTTTCCTCCGGCATAGTTATCTGAATGGGCGTTATTCCTGTTTCGATGCAAGCCTTTTGCTTATTCTTAACATATACTGCCGATGCAGGGTCGTTTCCAACAAGTATAACCGCTAAAGCGGGCGAAATTCCCTCACCCTTGAGAGCTTCAACTTCTTTGGCAACGGCTGCGCGTACAGCTTGAGAAACGAGTTTTCCGTCGATTATATTTCCCATACGAAAAGTCCCTTCGTAATATTATTTTGTGGTTGCCTCTTTCTGTTCTTTTACGTAAAGCGCTTTGTTAGGCTTCTTGATTTGGAAGTATATAAGTAGCGAAAGGCACGCGGTGAATATGAGGGCGGCAAGAACCTGTGAGGTTCTGAATTCCCAACCGAATAAATTGGTGTATAAGCTATCGGCGCGCAAGCCCTCGATAAGCATTCTTCCAAGTCCGTACCATCCGAAAACTAAAAGGAATATTTGACCGTCATATTTTTTATGCTTATAGAAGACGTTTATAAGAATGAATCCTACGATGTTCCAAAGCGATTCGTAAAGGAAGGTTGGATGAACGTAAGTCATCGTGTTATGAGTTAAATAGTTGGATACGCCCATACGGCAGAAAATTTCCGTTTCCGAGCCGAAGGCTTCACCGTTCATAAAGTTGCCCCATCTGCCGATTGACTGCGCGAGAATGATTCCGGGAGTGCAACAATCCGCAAAGGCAAAGAAGTTGATTTTCTTAATGTATGAAACTGTAAATACGGTAATCGCGCCGGCGATTATTCCGCCGTATATGGCAAGACCGCCTTCTCTTATATTTAAGACGTCTCCTAAAGAGTTATAATTCTCTATCTCTGCAAGAACGTAATAAACTCTTGCGCCGATGATTCCAATCGGAATTGCGAAAATAACGAAATCAAGAACGTCATCAAGAACGATTCCTATCTTGCCCGCGCGAAATACGGTATAAGCTACCGCGCATACCATACCGCAGGTAATGATTAAAGCGTACCAAGCGATTGAAATGCCGAATATAGTGAAAGCATCGCTGTTGACCGCGAATTCGCCGATTCCCAATCCGGGGAATGAAAGCTTCGAAATTCTTAACATTCGATAGTCTCCTTTTTAATGTATTGTGAAAAAGACTCACTTCTATACAGTGTATCTTTTGTTGAGAACGTCGGATATAGTGATATTCTGTAGCTTTGAAGCAAGTTCTATGCTGATTTTATCGAAAATATGATGGTATACGCAAGCCATTTTGTCTGCATTCAAGGCGCAGGATTCACCGTTGCCAAGACATCTGACTATAGCTATAGGACCGTCAATAAGCTCGATAACCTCCTTTAAGGTTATTTCATCGGGCGTTTTTTTAAGCTTATATCCGCCCTTTGAGCCTTTATATGATATTACGAGATTACCTTGAACGAGCTTGTGTAAAATTTTAAGCGCAAAGCGCGGAGTAACCGAGGTTTTCTCGGAAAGAGTCGTTGCATCAACAACATCGTCGTTTAATGCCAAGGCGCTTATTATTCTCAAAGCATAATCCGATTCCAAAGTTATTCTCATAATACCTCCGAGGATGCGAAGGGCTACCCATTAATATCGGGCAGCCCGCATGCAGTTAATTTTTTTTATTGCTATTGTAAGCATCGAGCTTTGCGTGAATCTTCTTCGACTGATCAAGAAGGTGGCTAATAGTGCGATCATGGTTAAGAGTATCAACGATATACGCAACGTATTTGCACATATTAACCTCTCCGTACCATTCTCTTGCAAGAAGCTCGGGAGTTCTGTAAACAAGGTTTGTAGTGAATATTTTTGTGAATATTCCCTCTTCGTAAGCCTTATCCATATTCTCGAGTCCGTTGCAGAACAAGCCGAAGCTTGCGAATACGAATATACGCTTTGCACCCTTTTCCTTAAGCTGCTTTGCAACGTCTATAACGGAGTCACCTGAAGAAATCATATCGTCAATTACGATAACGTCTTTTCCTGCAACGTCGCGTCCGAGATATTCGTGAGCAACGATAGGATTCTTACCGTTAATAATGACGGAGTAATCACGGCGCTTGTAGAACGTACCAAGGTCAATTCCCATAACCGAAGAATAGTACATGCACTTTGCCATACCGCCCTCATCGGGAGATATAATCATAAGCTTTTCGGGATCTATTTCAATATCATCGTATGTATTAAGGAGAGCTTTTATCATCTGATAAGATGTACGAACATTTTCAAATCCGCTGAGCGGGATTGCATTCTGAACTCTGGGGTCGTGCGCATCAAACGTAATGATGTTGGTAACACCCATATTTACAAGTTCCTGAAGAGCAAGAGCGCAGTCAAGAGATTCTCTGCTTGAACGCTTGTGCTGTCTTCCTTCATAAAGCATAGGCATAATAACGCTGATTCTGCGAGCCTTACCGCCAATTGCGCCGATTATACGCTTAAGATCCTGGAAATGATCATCGGGTGACATAGGAACTGTCATACCATACATATTGTATGTTACACCGTGGTTGAAAACGTCACAAATAATGTAAACGTCATTTCCGCGAAGAGATTGATGGAGCGCTCCCTTTGCTTCTCCACTGCCAAATCTGGGGCAAGAAGAATTTACAAGATAGGAAACGTCCTGATCGTGACTGCGCCAATCCTTGAGGTAAGAATCAACCTGCGCTGAAAAGTCTTCGCATCCTTTCATACCGATTACGCTTAATTCGCCGTACAAACTGTCCTTCATACTTAACACTCCAAAAAATATATTTGCATACTCATGTAATATCAGTATCATTAAAGTGAATATGACATATGATATTTCATAGCGACGGTATGCACTTCACAATAATTATATACTAATTATTAATAGTTGTCAAGAGGTAAAAAAACGAAAAGAAAAAAATCGCAAATTGTTTAAATGCTTGGATAAAAGTAAAAGAATGTTATCAATTATCAACAATAAGGAGATATTATGAAATACGATTCGCAAGGTTTTATTCAAATCAGCGCATATACTGCGGGAGGAGCGTTGCCCGTGCCTGACGTAAACGTCAGAATAAGCGGAAACGAAGAAGGTAACGCAGGTATTGAATATTCGGTCAAGACGGACAGAAATGGTCTAACGGAAGTAATAGCATTACCTACGCCGCCCGCCTCATACTCTCTCTATCCGAATCCCGAGGAGCAACCGTATGCCAAATACGACGTTCAAGCTTCACTACAAGGTTTTTACCCAAAAACCATCTATGACGTTTCAGTGTTTGCAGGCATAAAATCCATTTTACCTCTTGAAATGATTCCAAATGCGGGACTTACGAAAAACGCTCCGTCGCCTACTTCAAGTAATATTTCGATAATAACAGAAAACGAGGATCTGCAATAATGCCCAATCCAACTATACCCGAAAATATAACGGTTCATCTTGGTTCGCCTAATGAGAATGCGGAAAACGTAACCGTTCCGTTTCCCGATTACATAAAGAGCGTGGCTTCAAGTGAAATCTATCCGGGATGGCCAACCGAAGCCTTGAAGGCTAATATTCTTGCTCAAATCTCGGTTGCTCTAAACAGAGTCTATACAGAGTACTACAGAAGCCAAGGAAAGCCGTTTGATATAACCTCAAGCACGGCTTATGATCAATCATTCGTTTATCAAAGAGATATATACGAAAATATATCCGAGCTTGTTGATGAGATTTTTAACGATTACATTCGGCGCGACGGATTTATTGAGCCTCTTTTCGCAACGTTTTGTGACGGGGTTGAGGTTTCTTGTAACGGACTTTCCCAATGGGGCTCGGTAACGCTTGCCAACGAAGGAAAAAGCGCTTTGCAAATACTTCAAAATTACTATGGGAACGACGTTGAAATAGTTTATGACGCGCCGGTGAAAAGCATAGGTTTGTCAGCTCCGAGCGTACCGCTTCGAGAGGGAGATACCGGAAGGGACATCGAGAGCATACAGATACGCCTAAACAGAATATCGGCTAATTATCCCGGAATTCCTAAAATCCCGAAAATTGACGGATTTTTCGGACCTGAAACCACCGATGCGGTAATCGAATTTCAAAAGGTTTTCGGGCTTCAAGCCGACGGAATAATAGGAAAATCGACCTGGTATAAAATTCAGTATATCTATAACGCCGTTAAAAGACTTTACGAGGTAAATTCCGAGGGGCTTGCTTATAGCGATATTCCCGGAAAGTACCCCGGAAGCTTAGAGCTTGGCTCTTCGGGAAGCGGAGTGCTTATATTACAGTACTATATTGAATACATTTCCCTTTTCGTTCCAACCGTTCAAAGCGTTATTCCTGACGGAGCCTTTGGCCAAGAAACGCAAAACGCGGTAATATCATTTCAAAAAACGTACGGACTTGAACAGACGGGAGTTGTGGACAGAGCTGTATGGAATTCAATACAAAGCACATATTACAATATCCTCTCCGGCGTTAACTATGAATTTAGCGAGGGCGTTGCTTTGCCTTATCCCGGGCGTGTTTTGTTATTGGGGACGGAAGGAGAAGACGTAAGAGCCTTACAAGAATATCTCAATTATATAAGCAACGTTTATACAGAGATACCTAAAATCACAGTTGACGGTTCGTTCGGCGAGGAAACCGAACGTGCGGTTATAGCGTTTAACAGGCGCTTCGAGATACCCGGAGATGAATCACGCGTCACAGCGCAGGGGTGGCGAGCATTGACTGATATATACGAGGATTTGTATATAGGAAGCTACGTGCGAGAGGGACAGTATCCCGGATATACGATAGAATAGGAGAAACATATGTATTCGCTTGATGATAAAAGTTCAGCAATTCGAGAGGTTCAGCAATTTCTGTTCGTTATCGGGCAAAGGCTTGATATTCCCCATTTGAGTATTGACGGCTATTATGATGAAGAAACGTTCAAGGCGGTGCGTGCATTTCAACGGATTAATAAGTTAGAGCCTAACGGCGCGGTTGACAGAGAAACCTTCGACATGATTTACAAAGAATATCTCAAGACTCAATCGGAATTAAACAAGGAAAGCGTGAAATTTGATGTAACTGAATTTCCTCTTGAACTCGGAGATAACGGAAATGGAGTATCGTACTTAAACGCTTTAATACGCGAGCTATCGGTTTTTTATAAGAATTTACCCACTCCGTTGGGAACCTTTTATTCCGCCATAACCGAAAGTGCGGTGAAAATGCTCCAAAGCTATTTCCGTACTGAAGAAAACGGAAAAACAACCTTCGAGCTATTAGAAAGAATAGAAAACGAGGCAATTGAGCGTCAAAAATTTGCAAAGCATAATATAACTTGATTTTTTTGGCAAAAATAGATTGGCGGATTATTTAAGTCCGCTTGAAGAATAACGGTTTGGGAGAAAATAATGAGTAACAGATTTACGGAAAAGGCAGAAAAGGTACTCGATAATTCGGTAAAAACGGCAGAAGAGTACGGTCATACTTATATAGGTAGCGAGCATTTGCTTATATCGCTTTGTAAGGACTCATTATCATGCTCCTTCGCTATACTTTCAAAATGCGGAGTCGATAAAGTGAAGGTTGATGCGGGAATAAAGGAATATTCCGGTATGGGCGCAAAAACACGCTTGACATCGAAGGATATGACTCCTAGTTGTAGAAAAATCATAGAAAACTCTTATAAAATCGCGCTTAAATATTCATCGCAGAAAATAGGAACGGAGCATATTTTGTTGGCACTCATAGAGCAAAAGGATGCCGTTGCTAATAAAATACTCGAATATATAGGCGTTGACGTTTTTACTCTTAA
The DNA here is from genome assembly GCA_045660185.1 of Eubacteriales bacterium. Taxonomy (GTDB): domain Bacteria; phylum Bacillota; class Clostridia; order Oscillospirales; family CAG-272; genus UBA1740. The sequence continues at coordinate 41,353 of JAZRDI010000058.1, forward strand.
GGATGAGGTGGTAACGTTTTTGCGCTCTACCGACAAGAGTGTCTCGCAGAATAAAAAGACTGCGGAATCCCTGCCTTTTTTAAATCAGTATGGAAAGAATTTAGTCCGCATGGCTAAAGAAAACAGAATTGATCCTGTGATAGGACGCGATAAAGAAACCGAAAGACTTATACGGATACTTTCGAGAAGAAGCAAAAACAATCCATGCCTTATCGGAGAGGCGGGCGTTGGAAAAACCGCTATAATAGAAGGATTGGCAAGAAGAATAGCTGACGGCAGGGTGCCAACGAATTTAATTGATAAAATCATATTTTCGGTTGATTTGACATCAATGGTGGCGGGTGCAAAGTATAGAGGTGATTTTGAAGAAAGAATAAAATCCATAATTGCCGAGGCTTCAAAAAACGGCTCTGTGATACTCTTCATTGATGAGATACACACTATAGTAGGCGCAGGCTCTGCGGAAGGTGCGATTGATGCCGCGAATATTTTAAAGCCCGAGCTTGCGCGAAGCAATATACAGCTGATAGGAGCAACAACGCTTTCCGAATACCGAAAATACATCGAAAAAGACCCTGCGCTTGAAAGAAGATTTCAACCGCTTCTCGTCGAAGAAACGGATAAAAACGCGACTCTTGATATTTTGATGAACTTAAAAGAAAAATATGAGAAGCATCATTTCGTTAAAATAAGCGAGGAGGCGCTTGTGATGGCGGTAAATCTTTCGGATAGATATATACAAGACAGACGAATGCCGGATAAGGCGCTCGACGTAATAGACGAAGCTTGTGCTAAAATAAATGTGAAGTGTACTGACAATGAAAAAATCGCGGAAACGGAACAAAAGATAAGGCAGACTTTTGGAATGAAGGAAGACGCAGTTAAAAACAAGGACTTCAAATTAGCGGAAGATTTACACGAAATCGAGAATAATTATCTAAAAGAGCTTTGTATGCTAAAGGATAGTGAACATAGCGAAAGACGCGAAAGGTGCGTAACACCTGATGATATAAAGGATATAATAACCGAAATAACCGGAATTCCGATAAGAGATATTGGCGACGATGAAAGCTATGAAAAACTACACGCGTTGCTTTCCGAAAAAGTGCTTGGTCAAGAAAAAGCGGTTTCTCTTTTAACGTCTGCCGTATTGCGCAGTAAGGTTGGAATCAATGATCCTAACAGACCTAAAGGAATATTTTTATTTCTTGGTGAAAGCGGTGTTGGAAAGACTGCACTCGGCTACGCGCTTGCAAACGCGATTTTTCCCGGAAAGGAATCACTCGTTAAGCTTGATATGTCAGAATTTGGTGAGAAGCACTCGGTTTCCAAACTTATCGGCTCGCCTCCCGGTTACGTAGGCTATGACGAGGGTGGCGCATTGTGCGAGAAAATACGCAGACATCCGTATTCCGTAGTTCTTTTTGATGAAATTGAAAAGGCTTCTTTAGAGGTTCAAAATCTATTGCTTCAAATCATGGACGATGGAATATTGACAGATTCTACGGGCAGGCGGGTAAGCTTTCGAAATACATTCATTATAATGACGTCGAATATAGGGGCTGAAGGATTGGATAAAAACGGTAAACCCGGATTCGTTACTGCCAAAGAAGGCGTTAACACGGTTGCCGAAAAGCTTAAAAGTTTTATGAAACCGGAATTTATCAATCGAATAGACGAAATAATTCCATTTGCGCGCCTTAACAAAAAAACGTTATCTCAAATTGCAGAAAAAAAGCTCAGCGAGTTGCGCGACAGATTGAATCATATAGGTGTTTCGCTTGAATTCACATCTGACGTTTGCGATTATATTGCAGACAAAGGCGAAGAGGTTGGATTTGGAGCGCGCCCGATTTCAAGACTTATCGTTAATGAAATAGAAAATAAGCTTACAGATATACTTTTGAACAATAAATACGAAAACTTAAAGATTTTTATTGACGTGAAAGTCGATTCGCTCATTTTTGAAAGCCGACATCAAGAGGTTGCGGTAAATAACTCGTGAGAAAACGGAATAACTAAATGTGTTTTTTCATAAGTTCTAAATCTTTTCATATAGCAAAAAAACGGAAATGACAGCTAAACGCCTCATTTCCGTTTTCATTCTGTTTTTTTAGTTTGTATTTGCAACTTAAAGCTTCTCAATAAATCGCTTGTAGAATTCGACCGTTTTAATTATCGTCGTTAATGGAATTTTTTCATCGTTTCCGTGAATGGAAGCTCGTTCTTCACGTGAAAGCTCCATAGGAGAAAAACGGTACACCTTGTTGCAAATTCTGCCCCAATGGCGAGAGTCACTGCAAGCAAACATAAGATAAGGTGAAACTATAGCGTCTTCCCAAACATCATTTATTGTAGCACTGATTTTCTCATATCCGTCAGAGTTGATTTCCGAAATAACTGAAGGGTTCATACCATCTATTTTTCTTATAGAAATTTCGGGGTCTTTGATTATATTGTTTAAATAGTTTAACGTGCTTTCCATAGTTTCGCCCGGAAGAATTCTTAAATTTGCAATCATTTTTGCTTTTGCGGGAATAACGTTCATACCGCGCGAGCCTTCCATTTGCGTGAAGGCACAGGTCGTTCGCAAAAGAGCGTTCATTTCACCGCCGTTTTTCTTGCATATAAGATTGAGTATAGGAGCAAAGCACCACAAATTTGCAAAAATCATTCGATAAAAGAAATTAGAGTGTCTTGCAATAGTATCGAACATAGGATATGATGCGTCTGTAAAACGAAACTTGAATGGATGCTTTTCTATTTTTAGACAAGCCTTACTTAAAGACCCTATAGGCGTTTTTGCCTTTGGAGCAGACGAATGACCGCCGTTACCGCTATACGAAAGCTCTATGTTGAGCATTCCCTTCTCCGCTATGCCTATCAGAGCACACGGAGATTCGACTCCTGGGAAAACATTTTTGACCACTGCTCCACCCTCATCTAATACTAACGCGGGTGAAATTTTGCGATTTTCAAAAATCTCTACGATAGAAGGCGCTGCGTCACCGTTAACCTCTTCATTTCCACTAAACGCAAGATAAATATCGTTTTTGGGGATTTTTCCGCTTGCTATGAAACTTTCAAGTGCTTGCATTGCTCCGTTTAACGAAGCTTTTGTATCAAGTGTTCCTCTGCCCCAAAGGAAACCGTTCTCAATGTCCGCAGAGAAAGGATTTTTGCTACATTCGGTTTCTTCAGCCGATACTACGTCGTAATGCGCCATAAGAACGCTCGGATTCTTAGAGCTTTCACCGCGGTATCTGTATAGCAATCCCCTTTCGCCTACCTCGGTGTATTCGCATTTTTCGTATATATTCGGAAACAATGTAGGAAGTAATGCTTTGAACTTCGCAAATTCCGCTTCGTCATCTTCTGCGCTGTTTTTGTGCGATACAGTTTTACATCTTATCATTTCAGCAAGACTTGATATAGCTTTCTCTTGGTCTATCGTGATGGGAACTGCTTTTTCGCGCTTTTCATAATTTGAGGAAAATAAAAGAGTTCGTATAAATACAGTAATTAAAAGGAAGAATAGAACGGAAAGCGTTATGTAAATACCTATCATACCGAAAATCCTCGCTTTTACAAAAAATAAAGTCCGCACACTGATGTGTACGGACATAAAATGGGGTGAGATACGAGACTCGAACCCGCGACCCTCAGAGCCACAATCTGATGCTCTACCAACTGAGCTAATCCCACCATACCAAATGGCGCGACTTGAGGGACTCGAACCCCCGACCTACTGCTTAGAAGGCAGTTGCTCTATCCAGCTGAGCTAAAGTCGCATACTCTTGGCAACGCTAAATATTATAGCAGAACAATTTTGCTTTGTCAATAGTTTTTTAAAAGTTTTTTTGACGAAATTTTAAATATTCGAAAGTTTTTGCAAAAGCGAGGTCAATTCTTGTTGCAAATAAGCTTCGCTCCTTCTACCGCAACGACGGTTAAAGACTGCCCAACCTTGAAAATATCGTCATCATTTACGCTTCTTGCCGACCACTCCGTTCCTTTTACCTTCACGAGTCCGCAACCTGCGTAGTTATCGACGGTTTCGGTAACCGTGCATCTCTCGCCTATTATATCATCTAAAACGATAGATTTATTTGAATATGAATTTTTGTAAAATACAAAAGCGACGCAAGCTGAGATGAGGAGTGCGCTTGCTATCATACCTATCCATAACCACATCTTGTATAAACTCCGAAAAATATTATTACTCATACTATATCATATTTTGATAAAAATGTCAACATCTAATGATATACGAAGTTCGTGAAAAAGTTTATTTATAACCGTTTTTAGCTATAGAACGAAAATATAGTTACAAATTAATAAAAAAGTTACGCTATTTTTATGCAATCTTCCCTATTTTTGAAAAAACTATTGACAAATATGAAATATTACTGTATTATAGAGGGGCTTGCTAATTTTATGCTTGTAAAAAACTTTAAAGGAGGATAGTTTAATGTTTGAAAATGTAAAGCAGTTTCTTGTAGACGAGCTTCGTGTTAAGCCCGAGGATGTTACAATGGAAGCAGAGCTTTCCGGTGACCTCGGTATCAACTCTCTTGAGCTTGCAGAGCTTGTTTTGGCTTGCGAAGAAAAGTTTAACGTTGTTATTGACGATGAGGATCTTCATCACTTCAGTACTGTTGGAGATATCGTTACCTACCTTGAAAACAACAAGTAATTTATTTATATAAATTGTGAGAGGTCGCGAGCTTTTTGGCAAGCGACCTCTCGGTTATCTTTTTTGACAGTGTTATTTAGTGTAATAAATATAATCAAAGCTTTATATAAACAGAAGTGGTACTTCCCTCGTTTTCGCCTGCAAGGAACGGAAATTTGTTAAGAAGATAAACACTTTCTGTTTTTTCGGTCAGATTAAGCTCATCTTCGAAAACGAACAGCCTAATTACACCATCTTTTTTTATTGATTTTAAAAGGCGCGATACCGCAGACTTGAATTTTTGTTGCATTTCTGTGTTTTCAAGAGAAATTTTGATAAGCTCATTTCCCTCGATTTTATTACACGCGATAATAAATTCAAGCTCTACCGATAGGTCCTTTGCATCTGTAAATTTTATATTGTGCAGTGAAACAGACATATACGATCCTCGATTGCTTCAATGTTTTAATAAAGTTTAACACATTTTCTTTAAAAAGTAAATAGCTAAGGAGAAAAAAATGACAGATCTTTTGATAAAACTCTTCGTTAAAAACAGTAACGATCTTTCGGATAACTCGGTCAGAGAAAGATACGGTACGTTTTCGAGTATAGTCGGAATCATTCTTAATGCGCTTCTTGCAACTATGAAAATGGTTGTTGGAATAATTTCCGGCTCTCTTGCAATACTTGCTGACGGTATTAATAATCTTTCAGATGCCGGCTCGTCGGGCGTTACGTTTATAAGCTTTAAAATAGCTTCAAAGCCTGCAGACAGAGACCACCCTTTCGGTCATGCAAGGATAGAATACGTTGCCTCTCTTATCGTATCCTTTTTAATCATAAATGTAGGATTCGATTTGTTCGCAGATTCCGTTAAGGGCATATTTAATTCCGAAGATTCGGGAATAGACGTCGGACTGCTGGTAATATTAGTTTTATCGGCTTCTATCTTTATGAAGCTATGGCTCGCAGGTTTTTACGCTACTGTTGCCAAAAAACTTGGCTCGTCGGTTATAAAGGCTGCCGCGTTCGACTCTTTAAGCGATTGCATATCTACGTCAGCGGTTCTCGTTTCCTCTATAATCATTAAATACACCGGCTTTGTAGTTATCGACTCCGTTATGGGACTTATCGTATCGGGACTTATCGTCTACGCAGGACTCAACATTTTGCTTGAAAACAAGAATTCCATTCTTGGAGAAGCGCCCGTTGAAAGCACTGTAAAGGCTATCGAAAAAATAATTTCGGAATATCCGGAAATCGTCGGCATTCACGATATGCTCGTTCATAATTACGGACCAGGACATAGCTTTGCATCTTTGCATGCAGAGGTTAACGGTCAAGATGACGTTTTCGAACTTCATGACGTGATAGATAACGTTGAAAAAAGAATATCAAATGATTTGAATATTCAATGCACGATACATTTAGACCCAATCAACCTAAACGATGAAACGGTTAACGAGCTTCGAGAAATTGCTCTTTGTGGCATTAGAACTGTTGATGAAAAAATAACGATGCATGACTTCAGAGTAGTTACCGGAACGACGCATACGAATTTGATTTTCGACATTGTTCTTCCGTTTGAAAGTAAGCTTACACCGAGTGATGCAAAACGTGAAATCGAGAGTGCAATCAACGGTATAAGAAACGATTTGTTCTGTGTTATAACGGTTGACAGAGGTTAATAGAAACGAAGGAACAATTAATTCTGCTTTATAATATCTACGCGATTTAGCGTTTCATTATGCATATATGATTTGATATTATTACAAATAACGTTGAGGCAACGTTCTCTTGCCTCTATAGCGCCCCATGCGGAATGAGGAGTAAGACACACGTTGTCAAGCCCTAAAATTTTCGTATAGGGGTGCTTTTTGTCGAATGGCTCTACCGAATAAACGTCACTGCCAAAACCTGCGATTCTTCTCGAAAGAACAGCGTCAGCTATGGCTGATTCGTCTGTAACCGCGCCTCTTGCTTCGTTTACGATTATCACGCTGTTTTTCATCAAATTGATTTTTTCTTCGTTGATCAAATGGCGTGTCGAGTCGTTCAAAGGACAATGGATGGTGATAATATCGGATTTCTTACAAAGTGTATCAATATCGACACACCTGTAGTCATCTACGGGTGTTCTTTTGTTTACTATGACGTTGCATCCAAAGGCTTCGGCTACCTTTGCAACGCTTTTTCCAATATTTCCAAATCCAATAATTCCCCACGTTTTTCCGCGAAGCTCGTGATAAATCGGAGTCAGTGCGTTTGGTTTGCCTTCCTCTGTGTATTTTCCGCTCGTGACGTGACGGGTATATTCTGCAAGATGGCTAAAGAGATAAAGCACGTTTGAAACGGTAAACAGTGTTACACTGTCAGTTGAATATGCAGGAACGTTGCAAACTGCAATTCCAAGCTCGCGCGAGGTTTTTATATCGACGTTATCGTATCCCGTCGCAAAAACACATACGAGCTTAAGCTTTTTAGCACTACGCAAAATATACTCGTTTAATTTTATTTTGTTGATGATAAGAATTTCGGCATCGGAAACTCTTTTTTCAAGTGTATCTTCACTCGTTGAATCGTAAAGCTCTACTTCACCGAATTCGGACAAAGGCGCGAACGTTAAATCAAGCCCCATAGCCGCGCGGTCTAAAACAACAATTTTCATAAAAAAATGCTCCGTTTTATAAAGATATTTATACTATTATACCACTATCAATTTGCATTTGCAATATTTTAAAAAATATTGTATCTATTTTTCTAAAAACGCTTGACTTAATCTGTATTTGGTGGTATATTATATCTAGTGAAATTTGGGCTAAATCAAAAAATGCCGAATTTTGTAGTTTATTATTAAGGAAGGAGAGATTTGCTCAAGTAGCAAATCGGGAATTCGTTTTGAACAAATACACAAAAACGAAGATCTGTGGACTTCCTACGGTAGACGAGCTTCGCGAATCTCTTATGGCGGGTGAAAATTCCGACGTAAGAAATCAGCTTGCTTTGCTCTTTGACGATGCAACGTTCGTCGAACTTGGAGCATATGTAAAGAGAGGCTTCTCTGACTTCGTAGCCACAGAAAAATCAAATGAATTTGAAGGAGTTATCTGCGGATATGGCGCGATTGACGGTAAGCTCGCATTCGCCTTTGCAGAGGACGCTTCAAGAATGGGCGGCGTTATTGATGAACGCCACGCAAAGAAAATCGCCGATCTTTATTCTCTCGCAACTAAGAACGGCGCTCCCGTAGTTGGAATCTTCAACTCCAAGGGAACAGATGTGTTCGCAGGAACTGCCGGTCTTGCGGCTTATGGAAAAATTATGGCTTCCGTTTCCGCAGCATCGGGCGTTGTTCCTCAGATTGCTTTCGTTACCGGTAAGTGCATCGGTCTTGCTGCATCCATCGCAGCTATGTTCGATTTCACCGTTAAGGTAAGCGATGCAGCTCTTTACGTTTCCTCCCCTGCTCTTACAGGCGCAGAGAACGCGCAGGATTCTCTCGTAGCATTTACGGGTAATCTTGAAGCCTCTGCAGGTTACGTAAGAAATCTCGTATCATTCCTCCCTATGAACTCTGACGTAGGTATCGTTGCTGAAAGCTGCACTGATAACCTCAACAAGATGATAGGCGAGCTTGATTTTGCAGGCGATGCTCATTCTGTTATAGCAACTGTTGCTGATAACGGTGTGTTCTACGAAGTAAGCGGCGAGTTTGCAAAGTCGGTTGTAACTGCCTTCTCTACCATTGCAGGAGTTAGATGCGGTGTTGTAGCAAACTCCTTTGCAAACAACGAAGGAAGACTTGATGCTTCCTCCGCGAGAAAGATTTCTCGTTTTGTAAACTTCTGTAACTCTTTCTCTATTCCTCTCGTAACCGTAGTTGATTCTCTTGGATTGACTATCGATAAGGCAAATGAGATGAACTTCTTCGCTCCCGAGCTTGCAAAGCTTGCAGTAGCGTACGCTTCTTCTACAATGCCTAAAATTACAGTTATTATGGGTCATGCAATTGGAGCTTCCTTCGTATTGCTCGGCTCAAAGGCTCTTGGCGCAGACGTTGTATATGCAACCGATGATTCCGAAATATGCGCGCTTCCCGCAGAGAGCGGCGTAGCATTCGCTTGGGATAAGTACATCACCCTTGAAAAGACAAGAGAGAGTCTTGTTGAAGAGTGGAAGATGGACGTAGCTTCCCCTGCTCGCGCAGCAGCTTCGGGCGAAATCGACGATATAATCAGTATAAATGAGCTTAGAGCGAGAATTTGCTCTGCCCTTCTTATGCTTTCCGCAAAGGGTAAGAATGCGGTTCTTGGCTGCAAAGTTCTTCCTCTTTAATTAATAGGAGGTTTTTATGAACTTCTTATTAGATGCAGAATTAAACAATTTGAAGCTTTCCGATGCTCCGTCTGAAATACTTGGTCTTGGCGGTCAGGTAGTTCTTATCGGTATGTTGACCGTTTTCGCGGTACTCGGCTTGCTTTGGGCTTGTCTTGCGGTATTCAAGATCGTGTTCCACGATATTCCCGCAAAGAAGTCTGCAAAGGCAGTTGCGGAAAAAGCGCCTGTTGAAAGCTTCACAGCTCCCGAATATACAGAAACAAACGATGATGAAATTGTTGCTGTTATCGCAGCAGCTATTGCTGCCGCAGAAAGCGAATCGGGCGGTGCTGTTAAATTTAAAGTTGTGTCCTTTAGACGCGCGTAATCAATTTATTGAAAGGAATTATTGAAAATGAAAAAGTATAACATTACAGTAAACGGAACCTCCTACGAGGTTGTTGTTGAAGAAGTTACCGGCGGTGCTACCGCTCCCGTATCAGCTCCCGTAGCAGCTCCTGTTGCTGCTCCCAAGGCTGCTCCCGCAGCTCCCAAAAAGGCTGCTCCCGCTGCAGCAGGCGCAAAGGGCGGAGTTTCTGTTACCGCTCCCATGCCCGGAACTATTCTTGACGTTAAGGTTTCTGTTGGTCAGAGCGTTAAGAAGGGTGAAACCATTTGCGTTCTTGAGGCTATGAAGATGGAGAATGATATTCCCGCTCCCCAGGATGGCGTTATTGCTTCTATCAATGTTCAGAAGGGCGCATCCGTTGGTGCAAGCGACGTAATCGCAACTCTTAACTAATAATCCTTAAGAAAGCTCAGGTGTCTTAAATGTTTAATAAAATGATGGACTTCCTCGGCTCAACCGGTCTTGCCAAGCTCTTCGCAGAGTCTAATTGGTATCAGTACCTTATAATGTACGTTATTGTCGGTGTTCTTTTCTATCTTGCGATAGTAAAGAAATTCGAGCCGTTACTTCTTATGCCTATCGCGTTTGGTATGCTTCTTGCAAACCTTCCCGGCGCAGAGCTTATGCATCTTGAAATGTTCTTCGACGAGTATTATATTGCCGTAGAAGACGGACAACTTGTAGGAACTCTTTCGGCGCACATGCAAAACTTTTTAAGTGCTCTTCCCAATACCTTCTATGAGATAACAGAAAATTCGCTTGTTTTCAATCTCGAGGGCTTGACTGAGGAAGGCGTAGCTTCGTTTAATGCTCTTTTCGATCTCTATCTTGGCGATGCAGCTAAGATTTCCGATGGAACCGTTCACATTAGAATGACTCATATGATTAAAGAAGTCATCAACAATGGCGGTCTTGTGGATATTCTCTATCTCGGTGTTAAGCTTGGTGTATATCCCTCGCTCATATTCATGGGTGTTGGAGCTATGACCGACTTCTCTCCCCTTATCGCAAACCCCAAGTCACTTCTTATGGGTGCGGGCGCACAGCTTGGCGTATTCGTTGCATTCTTCGGCGCGCTTCTTCTTGGATTTACTCCCATGGAGGCGGGCGCTATCGGTATCATCGGAGGCGCTGATGGTCCTACCGCAATCCTTGTAACAAAGGAACTTGCTCCCCAGCTTCTCGGTGCTATTGCAATCGCAGCATATTCTTATATGGCTTTGATTCCTATCATTCAGCCTCCGTTTATGAGATTGCTTACAACCGAAAAGGAAAGAAAGATAAGAATGACAAACCTTCGTCCGGTTTCCAGAACAGAGAAGGTTATCTTCCCCATAGTAGTTACGCTTCTTGTAGTTATGATTGTTCCCGATGCTGCTCCTCTTGTAGGCTTCTTGATGCTCGGTAACCTCTTTAACGTTTCCGGCGTTGCAGACCGTCTTTCGAAAACTGCGCAGAATGAGCTTATAAACATCATGACTATATTCCTCGGTGTTTCTGTAGGTGCTACCGCAAATGCTGAAAACTTCTTGAAGCTTCAGACTATATACATCATTTGTCTCGGTCTTACAGCGTTCATTATTTCTACCTGCGGCGGTCTTATAGTAGGAAAGATTATGTGCAAGGTTACAGGCGGAAAGATTAACCCACTTATCGGTTCAGCGGGAGTTTCTGCAGTTCCTATGGCAGCGAGAGTTGCCCAGGACGAAGGAAGAAAGGCAGATCCTTCGAACTTCTTACTTATGCATGCTATGGGCCCCAACGTTGCGGGCGTTATCGGTTCTGCCGTTGCGGCAGGCGTATTCCTTACCTTCTTTAGATAAGAGGTAAGTTTAAAAATCAGAAAGGATTTTAAAAATGGCTAAAAAGCTTCTTATAACTGAAACCGTTCTCCGTGACTCTCATCAGTCACTTGCGGCAACTCGTATGACCACAGAAGAAATGCTTCCCATACTTGATGCTATGGATCAGGTTGGTTACTATTCTCTTGAGGCTTGGGGCGGAGCTACGTTCGATTCCTGCCTTCGTTTCTTGAACGAGGATCCCTGGGTAAGACTTCGTACTATCAAGGATCACGTTAAAAACACCAAGCTTCAGATGCTCTTCAGAGGTCAGAATATTCTCGGATACCGTCATTACGCAGACGACGTTGTTGAGTACTTCGTTCAGAAGTCAATTGCAAACGGTATTGATATTATTCGTATTTTCGATGCTCTTAACGATGCAAGAAACCTTGAAACTGCAATTAAGGCAACTATCAAGGAAGGTGGTCACGTTCAGGCTGCAATTTCTTACACAACTTCTCCCTTCCACACCAACGAGGGCTTTGCTCAGTACGCAAAGCAGCTCGAGGAAATGGGAGCTCACTCTATTTGTATTAAGGATATGTCCGGTCTTATTAAGCCTTATGAAGCGTATCAGCTTGTTAAGACTATTAAGAATACGGTTAAGATTCCCGTTCACATGCACGCTCACTACACTGCAGGTCTTGCATCTATGACATTGCTTAAAGCAATTGAGGCTGACGTTGACGGTGTTGATACAGCTATTTCACCTCTTGCAATGGGTACATCTCATACTCCTACAGAAGCTCTCGTTGCAACTCTTCAGGGTACTCCCCACGATACAGGCCTTTCTCTTGAAAAGCTTGACGTTGTTGCAAAGTACTTCAATACTATCCGTGAGAAGTATCTTGCTTCCGGCCTTATCGACCCGAAGGTTCTCAAGGTTGACGTTAACGCTCTTCGCTATCAGGTTCCCGGCGGAATGCTTTCCAACCTTATCTCTCAGCTTAAGATGGCAGGTAAGTCCGATAAGCTTGACGCGGTTCTTGAAGAGGTTGCAAGAGTTCGTGAGGATTCAGGATTCCCTCCCCTTGTAACTCCTACATCGCAGATTGTTGGTACTCAGGCGGTTAACAACGTTCTCTTCGCTAACGAAGGAAGATATTCCAGAGTTACAAAGGAATTTAAGGGACTTGTTCGCGGTGAGTACGGTAAGTGCCCCGCAACTATTACTGATGAATTCAAGAAGCAGATTATCGGTGACGATGATATCATTGATTACAGACCCGCAGATAAAATTGCTCCCGAAATCGAATCCCTCAAAGAAAGAGTTGCTCCCTACGAGGAACAGCCCGAGGATCTTCTTTCTTTGGCTCTCTTCGAGCAGGTTGCCATCAAGTTCTTCGAGTGGAGAAAGCAGCAGAATTATAAGCTTGATGCTAACGCAGATGCTGCAAATGGAGTTCATCCCATCTAATTAATAGAAAAAGTCAAAGCGAGGATGCTAAAAGGTGTCCTCGCTTTTTTAAATCTTTATAATAGTTAATAGAAAAATAAAAAAGCGAAGATACCAAGCCTTTGTGGCAAAAGTATCCTCGCTTTTCTGCTTTTAACTGTTTGTTAAAGTCTAATTAGTTTAAATGTTAGTTATAGTCTAATTAGTTGTTTGTTTCTTTGTTATCCTCGGAATCGGAGGTGGCCGATGAATCCGAAGAATCGCTTTCTTTGTTTTGAGAAGCATTGTCAGCGTTTTCTATGGTTACGCTGTCCGACGGCTTCTCATCTGTATTCTTATCCGATTCTTTTTTCTCTACCACATCTGATAAGTCTACGCGATGAAGAGTGCCGTTTTGCATATCGCGGAAGAAGTTTTCGAGCATATTGTCGTTTTTAGCATCGACTTTTGCTTTTTCAGCTTCCATACGGCGCTTCTCTTCTTCTGCTTTTTGGTTATTTTCGTGAGCGGTTTTGTTTTCTTCCTCGCTCTTTCTGTTTCTTTCTTTTGCAATATTTTCAATTTCTTCAATCGTGGGATTTTCAGCTTCCATACAAGCCTTGAACTGTTCATCGTCCATAGATTCGTTCTTCAAAAGAAATTCCGCAACAAAATGAAGCTTTGCGATATTGGTAGTTAGAATGTCTTTGCACTTTTCATAAGATCTTGCGATAATATTTCGAATTTCATCGTCAATCTCTGCGGCAGTTTTTTCGGAATATCCCTTGCCCGAAGAGAAATCTCTTCCAAGGAATACTTCGTCTGCAGAATGCTCTGAGCCGTAAAGAACCGTACCGAGCTTCTCGCTCATACCGTATCTCGTTACCATATTTCTTGCGATATTAGTAGCCTGCTGTATATCGTTAGACGCTCCGGTAGAAATATCGTCAAGAACTATTTCCTCGGCAACTCTACCACCGAGAGAAAGTACTATATGGTCAATCATTTCGTTTCTTGAAGAGGTCATTCTATCCTGCGTGGGAACGCTGATAGTAACACCGCCTGCAGAGCCTGCCGGGATAATTGTAATGTGCTTAACGGGGTCGGTGTGCTTGCAGTAGTATGAAGCAACCGCATGACCGGCTTCGTGATAAGCGCAAAGCTTATTATCTTCATCAGAACGAACCTTGCCCTTCTTCTGCGGACCGAGAAGCATCTTCATATAAGACGCCTCAATATCGTCCATACCTATAAGAGCCTTGTTTTTCTTTGCGGCAAGAAGCGCTGCTTCATTAAGAAGGTTAGCGAGTTCAGCGCCTGTGAATCCAATTGTGGTTTGCGCGATTTTTCTAAGATCAACGCTTGCCTCAAGAGGCTTGTTGCGGCAGTGAACCTTAAGGATTGCTTCTCTGCCCTTGATGTCGGGATAGTTAACAGTAACGCGTCTGTCGAATCTTCCGGGACGAAGCAATGCGGGATCTAATATGTCCGGGCGGTTTGTAGCCGCGATAACTATTACACCGGAATTAGTGCCAAATCCGTCCATTTCAACAAGAAGCTGGTTGAGCGTCTGTTCTCTTTCGTCATGACCGCCGCCAAGACCTGCACCTCTGTGACGTCCTACTGCATCTATCTCGTCAATGAAAATTATACTTGCGGGAGTTTTTCTTGCATTATCGAAGAGGTCACGAACGCGCGATGCACCGACACCGACGTACAATTCAACGAAGTCGGAACCCGAAATTGAGAAGAAAGGAACGCCCGCTTCACCTGCAACGGCTTTTGCAAGAAGAGTTTTACCTGTACCGGGAGGGCCTACTAAAAGAACGCCTCTCGGGATTCTTGCGCCGAGTTTAACATATTTTGAGGGGTCTTTTAAGAATTCAACTACCTCTTCAAGCTCTGCTTTTTCTTCGTCAGCGCCTGCAACGTCTGCAAATTTAACGTTGTTTTTCTCTCCTTGAAGCTTTGCTTTTGATTTTGCAAAGGAGTTAATTTTTCCTCCGCCTGCCCCTCTCATCATAAAGAAGTAGAACAGACCGAGAAGCACGAGCATAAGGAGCATAGGAAGATATGCTTGCCACCAAGGAGCTTCTGCAGGGGGATCATAGTTATACGACTTAAGGTTTGAATTTTCAGATTTGTAATTTTCAAGAGCTATCTCGTTTATTTGCTGAAGCTGGAAATTGTAGCTGAGCGTATAGGTATGCTCTTCGGTTTTTGTTTTATCATAGCCGATAATTTTACCGTTTTCGTCTTTTATCGGCTTGTATGCGGTAAGATTTATGGAAAGCTTACCGTCAACGTTAAACGACGTTACCATATCGTTTTCAAAAAGTTCAATTAAATCGCTGTATTCAAATTTTTCTTCGTCTCTAAATGCATTGGTGAACCATGAAACGGATAAAATTATCACAGCTAAAATGACAAGGAGCAATACTATGCTCTTAATATTTGCTTTCATTTAAGCATTTCCAAGCCTTTCTTAAATACTATTGTATGTTTTAGATGATTTTTTCGTAAATGGTTATCCATTTGTTAGTTTTTTCTTTTGGAAAATCATCTCTGACACCAAATCCCGGAATCCAAACAATTCCCTTTTCGTCGATAATCAAAGGTGTTTTCTCTCTCTGCGAAGGCGGGATTTTTTTGTCGTAGAAAAGTTTTTTTACCTTTCTTGTCATACCGCCATAGTAGTAAGAGTCACCGTCTTTTTTATTTCTCACCGAGAGTTCACCAATAATTATAGCAGAACTCAATTTTACTTGTATTGAAAATTTGTAAACATTTGAAGAAAAAACATCTCTTTCATCGTTTGCAACCGCAATTCCGATATTTAATTCGGGAATTTCGTTGAAGCCTTCTTTGAGCTTACGCTCAAAGGCAATGTGATTAGGTGAGTTTGTTTTGTTTTCTATAGAGCAATACGTCTCTTTTAATGAAAATTTAGCTTCGCCCGGAATGTCAACGGCAAAATTTCCACCCCTTTTTAAAAGGTCCATAATTTTTTCAATATGGATCTTTTCCGGTGTCGGAAGGTTTAATTCCTTGCACATAAGGCGCAATACGCGTGACAAAATCGCAGGATGCAATTCCTTAAGCTTAAAAGCCGAGATTTTCCCTTCTTTCACGTTTTCGCAATAAAAGCGCTCTGACGTTATAGCGAGATAATCCGCATCAGCGCGAAGATTAGAAATAGCTTTGTTTGCCATATCCTCCGGAGAAGATGCAAGACGTGTTAACGTTGGGAGTATTTCGTGTCTTATATAGTTTCTCGTATATTCAACCGAAAAATTCGTTTCATCTGTAACAAACGGAATTTTTGCATCGTTGAGAAGCGCCAAAACGTCTTTTTTAGAAACGGAAATGAGCGGTCTGATTATGTTATCGCGTACGGGCGATATTGCAGTAAGACCGAGTATTCCGCTACCGCGCATAAGGTTGAATATGAACGTTTCAAGATTGTCGGTGCTATTGTGCGCCGTGGCTATAGCGTTAAGACGGCTGTCTTTTGATAAGACTTTGTCAAAAAAACTGTACCTTACAATTCTCGCGCTTTCTTCTATGCCGAGACGGTTTTCGTTTGCATAGCGAGGAACGTCCACTCTTGTGCTTTCGTATTCTATGCCCAATGTTTCGGCGAACTCTTTCGAAAATTTTTCGTCAGCGTTTGCGCTTTCGCCTCGTATCATATGATTTACGTGTAAAGCTTTTAGTGCAAAATTGTTATCTTTCTGAATTTTTCTAAGGATAATCAAGAGCAGAACCGAATCTGCACCGCCTGAAAAACCGATAGCTACACCGCTTTTTAAGAACGGAAGCATATTGTTATCGGCTATCGTTTTGCTAACGCTGTTATATATCTTTTTGCCGAGCTCGGAGTCGAAAAGGCCATCACACCTTGAAATTAATGATTCTTTATCAATCAATTTTTCTATCTTCCTCAAGAGTTCTGAATTTTGTAAACTGACCGATCCAGCCCATTTTAACGTTGCCTACGGATCCATGTCTGTTCTTAGCTATAATTACTTCTGCGGTATTTGCAGTATCCTCGATGGGCGCTTCACCTTCATTTTCGGTCGATGCACCTATATCCTTATAATAGGTATCGCGGTAAAGGAACATAACTATATCTGCGTCCTGCTCGATAGAACCCGAATCTCTTAAGTCTGCAAGAGTGGGACGTTTGTTGGTAACTCCTCTTGCTTCCGTACCTCTGTTAAGCTGCGCGCAGCAAACGATAGGAATACCGAAGTCCTTTGCCATAATCTTAAGGTTTCTTGAAATTTCTCCGACCTGTTGAGCTCTGTTATCTACGTTAGTGCTTGATTGCATAAGACCTATATAGTCTATAATAACAAGGCCGAGGTTTGGTACTCTTCGAAGCTTTGAACGCATTTCGGTAACTCCGATTTGAGAGGTATCGTCTACGTATATTTCGCAACCGGAAAGCTCCGAAATAACACCTGCGATGTTTTCCCAGTCTTCAGTAGATAAAATACCTGAACGCAAGCTTTGAGAATCAACCATCGCTTCACTCGATATAACTCTTGTTACAAGCTGCTCGCAAGACATCTCAAGGGAGAAAATAGCAACCGCTTTTTTTGATTTTTTAGCAACGTTCGTTCCTATGTTAAGAACGAATGAGGTTTTACCCATACCGGGACGCGCTCCTACGATTACGAAGTCACCCTTTCCAAGCTCTATGAGCTTTTCATCAAGCCCGGAGAATCCGGTTTTAGTTCCCTTTCTTGCATTGCGCTCTTCGGAGCTCATTTCAAGCTCTTGATATACGCTATGGAGAATGTCGCTTATATGGCGCAATTCCTTGGTATCGTTGTTATTTGAAATGTCAAAAATCTTCTGTTCTGCGGAATCAATGATGTTTCTTACCGAAGATGTCTCTTCATACGCCTCGGTGTTGATTTCGTCACAAACGTTGATAAGTTTGCGCAAGGTAGACTTATCCTTAACTATTTTTGCATAGTCCTTAACGTTAGATGCAGAAGGAACCGAGTCTGCGAGAAGCGCTATATACTGTATACCGCCCGTTTGATCCTTTATTCCCGATTCTACCAACGCGTTAGCCAGCGTTACGGGGTCTATGGTTCTGCTCTCCGTGTACATCTTCGTGAGTGAAACGTAGATATGCTTATGCTCTTCAAGATAGAAATCTTCGGCAGTAAGCATACCTCCCACGGAGTCGAATGAATCGGGCTTTCTGATTATCGAGCCGAGAAATGCTTGCTCCGCTTCGATAGATACAGGCATTTGCTTAATAATCGAATTGTTCTGTTCCATATAATTTCCTCAACAGAATTTGATTTTATTCGTGAACAAGTACACTAAAGGTTGCAACAACTTCGGGGTGAACCTTAAGCTCAATGGTGTATTTTCCGTAAGCCTTGATTACGTCCTTAAGATTGATTTTTCTCTTATCGATGGGAGTGTCAATAAGCTTCGAAAGCTCATCGGCAATATCTTTTGCGGTAACAGATCCGTAAAGTCTGCCGTCATGACCGTGACCCATTTGAATCTTAACCTCTTGGGATTTAATTTTTTCAGCAAGCGCAACCGCAGCCTTTTTATCCTCTGCAAGTTTGAACTGTTTTGCTTCTTCCTTACCGCGAAGCTCGTTTTGAGCCTTGTTATCAGCGGGGATAGCCTTCTTTTGAGGGAAGAGGAAGTTTCTTGCATAACCGTCCGAAACGTTTATTATCTGGTCCTTCTTTCCCTGACCTTTTACATCGCAAAGTAAAATTACTTTCATTATCTTTTCTCCTAAAGTTAATTATTGTCATTTGCTGCATCGAGATAATCATCGATGCTCTTTTTTAACGTATCAAGAACTTCACTTACAGATTCGGATTTTACTTGAGCACCTGCAACGTCAAAGTGTCCGCCGCCGTGAAGCTTTTCGAGTATTGACTGAACGTTAATCTTTCCGTTAGAACGTCCTGAAATGTGAATCTGCTCGCCAATTCTAACCATCGCGAATGCCGCGCTTACATTTTTTAGGGTAAGCATTTTATCAGCAGCCTTTGAGGCAACTATACGGTAAGAATCATCTGTTTCACCGTCGCAACACGATATTGCAATATCGTTTTTATATACGGTGATTTCGGTATGGAATCTCGATTCTTTCGCAAGGTCATCGGGCGATGTTTTGAACATATCGTAAACGTCGGTGGGATTCGCTCCGACACCGCGAAGATATTGCGCCGCTCCAAACGTACGAGTACCTGTATTTCTCGTGAATTGCTTTGTATCAAGAATAATGCCTGAAAGAAGTATATTCGCTTCTTCTCTGGATATGTTATTTGAGGTAAGAGCAACCTCAAGCATTTCGCAAAGCAATTCGCACGTGCTTGATGCAGAGGGCTCGATGTAAGAAATTTCAACGCTGCTCGGCATCACGTCGACTTTTCTGTGGTGGTCTATAATAACTACTTTGTGCGCTCTTGTGGATATGTCGGTAAACTGCGAACGCTCAAAGTTATTATGGTCAACGAGGATTACGAGCGTATCAGGTGTCATAAGGTCGATAGCGTCGGCACTGTCAACGAATACGTTTGCATATCTGTCGGTTTCTTGCATTAATTCGATACAGGGCTGAAGGTTTGCATCTCTCATATCTACCGCGATATTCACCTTTGCGCCGAGAATCATAGCGAGTCTTGCAGCGCCTATTGAAGCACCGAATGAGTCGAAATCTCCGTATCTGTGGCCCATAACTATAACGTTGTCTGCTCGAGCCATTAAAGCGGAAAGCTGATTGGTAAATGTTCTTGAGCGAACGTTTGAACGCTTGTAAAGAGATTTGGTTCTTCCGCCGTAATATTCGATAGTATCCTCGGTCTTATATACAACTTGGTCGCCGCCGCGCTGAAGAGCAAGGTCGATAGCATCTCTTGCAGCCTTTTCTCTATCCGCAAGCGTTCCGACCGCCTTGGAAATACCGATGGAAACGGTTATTGAAACGCCGTCTCCGACTCTGCTGTTACGGATTTCATCAAGAATTTCAAATCTGTTTCCAATGTTCTCCTCAAGCATAGCTGCATCGAAAAGAACGAGATATTTATCGTTATCATATGATTTAACTATACCGTTCATCGATTTAGCCCACGCTTTGATTTTATCGTCAACGTCGGCGACCGCATCTCTGAATTTATCGTGAACGTACTGAAGTATATCCTCTACGTTATCAATTGCTATATATGCAACCGCAACTCTTTCGTCATGATAACGCTTCTGAATGTCGAGAAATTCGGTAACGTCATTAAGGATTATAAGGTACAAGCCTTCGTTCTTATCCGTTATTTCAAAGGATTCGATTCTGTACTGCTTTTCGAATATTGTAACCGGCTTACCGTTGATATTTTCCTTTGAAATAGGCTCGCTTATCAACGCGGAAATGTTCATACCAATGTAATTTCCGTACAAATCGGTGATTTCGTGCATTGCATCATTATACCACAACACAGTACCGTAAGCATCGATGGCAAATACGGGTAAAAGCGTATTTTTGAAAACCAAGCTTCCGGTTTCTCCGAGTAGCTTTTGAACGTCGGCAGACGGAAGCATCTTTATAAACTGTGCGTGATAGGTTGCAACAAGCGCAACGCAAAGCAGATATAAGAATGACATTGCTACCGCAGAAAAGATAGGATCTATTGCAGTGTATTCATTTATGAGCGCATATATTGCGATGAAGATGGGACAAAGCATAACGCAAAGCGCAAGCTGTGCCTTCGAAACGAAAGGAATATGCTTTTTTTCGTTATTGTTATTCATATTCGGCTCCTATAAACAAAGGTTGTTAGTCTTTTATTGTTTTGTTGTGAGAATTAACGCCTAAAACTACCCATATACCGAGGTAAGATATTACGCTTGGCAAAAGAGTTGGGAAAGAAATCAATCCAACGATAATAATTAACGTTATCGTGCTTTTTTTAGGCGCTGCCTTGCGAAGCATAAGAATGTATCTGATTCCCATGTAAAGAAAGACTGCCATTAAAATGGTGTTGACGTTAAGAAGAACCAATGCAAATTTCGACTTTCCGTCTGAGAGCGCGTAAAGCGCGGTTGAAGCAATATAAGAGTACGCGCAAATATTCGAGGGTAAAAAGTGCGCAAATGTTTTGAGTATTCCGTGCTTTGCATATTTTAAAACGAGAGCTGTGTAAATTTTTAACGTGAGTCCTGCAATCGAAAACGCAAAAATTGCTACGAGTGCGATGAAGGAATTAGTAAGCGTTGCGAAATAGATTTCGGATTCTTCAACGCTCATCAAAATTTGCGATGCTCCGTCCTCTGTCGCTATTGCCATAGCGGAAAGAGATTCTACTATATACCTCTTTAGATTGAGGAAAATTTCAAAATAATGCCCTTTAACAGCGGTGAAGGAAAAACTCTCGATTGCCACAGCGGCGCTTAAATATAAGGATATGAACACGAATACCGCTACGGTGAAGGTAATATATATCGATGCCTCTGCTTTGCTGAGTGATTTTTTGTAGCAAAAAGCTATTATCAATGCAAGTATAACGTATTCTATTGAAATAAGAGCTACCAATCCTTTAATAAGCACACTGCAAACGATAGACGATATCGGGCAGACGTATGACATAAATCTCTTTTTAGGATTTTCGAACAAAAATAGCGTAGCCAAAAATGCCGATGCCAAAGGCAGAAGCAATTCTCCGACAATACTAACGCCGATTCCGAAAAGAAAAGTCAATACGGAAAATACAGCTATGACACGAGAGTAACTGCACGTGTCTTTTAATTCTCTGACCATTACTTACTCCATAAATAATTATAAATATACTTATATAGTATAACACAGTACTAATTAAAAGTAAATATCCAACACTGATTTTCTTACAAAATATTTAAAAATTGTTTAAACTTGGACTTCAAAATACCATAAAATACATTTTTTTATGGGTTAATATGTGTTTTTTTGTCAAGCTTATTGAAAAATATATTAAAATGTTGTACAATATAATGAAGTCTTATGATAGGGGGTGCGTTATGGAATTTTTAGATATGCCGGTTGAAAAGCTTAAAGGCGTAGGCGCAACGCGTAGCAAACAACTTGGAAAGTTGCATATTCATACCGTAAGGGATATGATATATTTTTTCCCAAGGTCGTATGAAAAACGCGGAGATATTCGTTTGATTGCAGAATCTTCGTTTGACGCGCCCGTTGCTTTGATTTTAACCGTTGGCACAGCGGTAAGAAGCGTGCGAATTAAAAACAATATGACAATTTCAAAGTTCAGAGCGTTTGATGACAGTGGTGCGCTTGAGGTTGTATTTTTTAATTCACCGTACGTTAAAGATGTTTTTTCGGTAGGAGCATCGTTTAGATTTTACGGAAAGCTGTCCTATTCCAAAAATCAAGTTCAGCTTATCGGCCCTAAATACGAGCCTTATTTTGAAAGCAAACCTCTTCCGGATTTTGTTCCGATTTATCCGCTTACAGAGGGGCTTTCCTCGAAGGTTATCGATAAGCTTATGGCTTCTGTTATAGATGAGGCGTTAACTAAAATCAAAGATCCGTTGCCTGAAGGGATTCGCATCGAGCAACGCTTACCTACGCTTTCTTACGCTATTAAAAATGCGCATTTTCCCGAAAATGAAAGCACTCTTTCCGCTTCTCTTAAGCGATTGGCATTTGACGAAATGCTGATGTTCGGGTTAGGAATATCCATAAACGCAAAGGGAAAAAAAGCAAATGAAGGTATTTCATTCTCGCCATGCTCTCTAACCCCGCTTCTTGAATTGTTGCCTTATGAATTGACTTCGGATCAAAAAAAAGCGGTTAACGATATTTACCGAGATACCGTATCAAGAGATGGAAATCCGGTTTCTCAAATGACGAGAATTCTCGTCGGTGACGTTGGCTCGGGAAAAACTATATGCGCTATATGCGCTATGTATATCGCCGTAAAATCCGGGTATCAAACGGCGCTTATGGTTCCTACGGAAATCTTGGCGCGGCAGCACTATGCAGACGTAAAGGCTCTTTTTGAAAAGCTCAATATACGCGTAGAGCTTTTGCTCGGCAGCACAACGCAAAAAGAGAAAAAACGAATCTATTCCGATATTGAGAATGGAACCGCTTCGGTTGTTATCGGCACTCACGCGCTTATATCCGATAAGGTTGAGTTTAGTTCGCTTGGCTTGGTTATAACCGACGAGCAACATCGCTTTGGTGTTCTGCAACGTTCGAAGCTTAAAGGAAAGTCGAATTTATCGCATATGCTCGTTATGAGTGCGACTCCCATACCGAGAACGCTTGCCTTGACTCTTTACGGTGATCTTGACATTTCAAGAATAACCGAAATGCCAAAAGGAAGAATGCGCGTAGATACCTTCGTTGTCGATGAGAGCTACCGATTAAGACTTAACGATTTTATAAGAAAACAAAAGCTTCTGGGTGGGCAGTGCTATATCGTTTGCCCTGCTATTGAGTCGAAGGATGATGAGGAATCTGTTCCCATCGTTCCCGAATCGCTTTCCGCACCGATGTCCTCGCCATATCCGGAACTTAAAAATGCTATAGAATACACTGACGCTCTTCGACGCGCTCTGCCCGATTTGAATATAGAATATTTGCACGGGAAAATGAAGGCAAGCGAAAAGGATATAATAATGTCGAGGTTCGCATCGGGTGAGATAGACGTTCTTGTCTCTACGACAGTTATCGAGGTAGGAATTAACGTTCCAAACGCCTCTCTTATGGTTGTCGAAAATGCGGAGCGATTCGGTCTTTCACAACTTCATCAGTTGCGAGGCAGAGTAGGACGCGGAACTAAAAAGTCCTACTGCGTGTTAGTTTCTGACATGAAAACAGAAAAAGCAATGGCAAGATTAAACATTATGAAAAGTACGTACGATGGGTACGAAATTGCTGATAAAGATTTAGCGTTAAGAGGTCCAGGAGATTTCTTTTCCAACAATTCCGATGATAATTTCAGGCAGAGTGGCGGATTTGAATTTAAATTCGCGAAGCTTTGCGACGATACGGATTTGTTTAGTTCTGCATTTTCTGTGGCAAAGGCGATAGTGCAAATTGATCCCGAACTTTCTCTTTCGGAGCATCGCGGACTAAAAGATGCTCTTGGAAACATACTTAAAAATAACAATAATAACATATCTTAAAAAGGATTTTAAAAATGTCTAATCAACCTTTAGCGGATAAGCTTCGTCCGTCATGCTTTGATGAAATTGCCGGACAGAGTCATCTTGTAGGTCAAAACGGAATACTTCGCAGACTTGCCGAGAACGGAAGAATTCCGAATATGATATTCTACGGCCCTCCCGGTACGGGAAAAACCACGGTTGCAAATATAATTGCAAAATCCTCCGGAATGCAGCTTTACAAGCTGAATGCAACAACAGCTTCGCTTGCCGATGTTAAGGAGGTCATAAATTCAAGTGATAATATGTTTTCATCAAACGGGACTCTTCTCTATCTTGACGAGATACAGTATTTTAATCGAAAGCAACAGCAGTCGCTTCTTGAATTTATCGAAAACGGAAAAATAACTCTTATTGCATCGACAACCGAAAATCCGTATTTTTATATATACAACGCTATACTTTCACGTTCATCGGTATTCGAATTTAAATCAGTAAATGCGGAGGATTGTATCCCGACTTTACGAAGAGCGCTAAAACTATTAAACGAGGAGTTTGGATCTAACAAGAAAATCGACGATGCAGTTTTACTTGCGATAGCAAGCACGTGTGCGGGCGACGTAAGAATGAGCATTGGAATTCTCGAAAACGCATTCTACGTGTCGGGAGATGTAATTGATGAAAAGACCGTGACTGACCTTATTCCGTCGGTAATAGGGCATTTTGACCGAAGCGGTGACGTGCATTACGATCTTCTTTCTTGCTTGCAAAAATCAATTAGAGGCTCTGATCCGGATGCTGCGGTTTTCTATTTGGCTAAAATCTTGGCTATGGGTGATATAATATCGGTTTGCAGACGCTTGCAGGTAATAGCGAGCGAGGATATTGGATGTGCGTATCCATTGGCAAGCGTGATAACACGCTCTCTTACCGAAAGCGCGAAGGAGCTTGGTTTACCCGAAGCGGCAATTCCCCTCTCTAATGCCGTGTGCATTCTTGCAACTGCTCCGAAGTCAAATTCCTCATATATTGCGTATCACGCGGCTTGTGAGGATATGAATGCGGGACGGGGCGTCGATATTCCCACGCACCTCAAAAGTCCTCTTTTCAAGGGCTACAAATATCCTCATGACTATGAAAATCATTACGTTGAACAAAGATATCTTCCTCTCGATATTGCCGATAGAACCTATTATCGCTTCGGTTCAAATAAGACCGAGCAGGCAGCCAAAGCGTATCTTGATTTTATTAGGAAAAAACGTTAAATAGGCTTTTTGTGGCATTAAGAGACAAAATTGACGCAAAATATTTATGTTTATAAAGCGCATAACTTGACAAAATGCATTTTTTTTGGTATAATACTAAAGAATTAAGCGTAATGCTTAACATATAAAAGCCATTTGTTCACGATTTCTCATTGGAGAGTATCTTATGATATATCATTTTGTTCTCAACCCCATGTCGGGTAAAAATTATAAAAAAGCGCAAAAAAACGTAAAGGTAATGACCGATAAAATCAGAACAGCTTGCCAGAAAAGGCAGTTGAGCTACCGTATATATTATACTACGAGCGTTGGAGACGCCACCGAATACGTGCGTTCAATGGTTAACAGCACTCAGGATAGGCAACGTTTTATATGCGTTGGCGGTGACGGAACTATTAACGAAATAGTCAATAGCGCGCCTTGTTCGCCAAACGTAGAATTTGGCGTAATTCCGCACGGGTCGGGCAATGACTTCGTTCGTAATTTCACGCGAACCGAGCTGTTTAAGGATATTGACGCTCAAATTGACGGTGAAACGGTTTCGCTCGACCTTATTAAGTACAACGACGCATACTGCGCGAATATGATTAATATCGGATTCGATTGCTCTGTCGTTAAGGTTGCCGTAAAGCTTAAAAAGATGCGCCTTGTTACTCCCGGCTTTGCATATATAGCTGGTGTTTTTGTTGCGCTCTTCAAAAAATACGGCACAGATATGAAGATTATATTCGATGACGGCGAGGTTATCGATTCGCAGCTTCTATTGACCGCTATAGGAAACGGAAAATTTTGCGGCGGAGGTTTTAATTCCCTTCCCAAAGCTTTGCTTGACGATGGAATAATTGACATTGCCGTGATTAAAAAGGTTTCAAGACTTACCTTTATCAGTCTTGTTAACGCATACAAAAGAGGAACTTACTTAAATAACAAAAGAGCTCAAAAGTATATTACTTATAAGAGAGTTTCTCACTTTAAAATGGAATTTGATAATCCGATACCGATTTGTGTTGACGGCGAAATCAAGGGCGCTAAAAACATAGATTTCTCGGTAGTCAGAAACGGATTTAATTTCGTAATTCCAAAGGGCTCAAAAATGAAGTTTAAGAAGTAAAAGAAGACTTCTTTAGATGAATATATTAGATAAAAGGCCGCTTGGGTTAATACTTTGTGTTATACTCGGTGGCTTTTCTGTTTTTGAGTTTCTTTCACCCTTGATGCGTGCGCTTTTGGTTGCATTTGCAATCTCTTTTTCAATTTTAGCGTTCTCTTTATATAAGCGAAATACGTTGGTAAAGATTGCTTCATTAGCGCTTTTGCTTTCTGTTTTTGCCTCATTTTTGTATTTTAACGTGTCGTTTTATCCTAAAAATCTTTACGGAAAGGATAGCGAAATCGTCGCTCGCGTGTTAGATGTTAACAATCGGAGTGAAGGCTATCAATCTCTTACCGTACGCGTTAAAACGGCTGATTCGAATAAGAAAAGACTTAAGCTTAACGTCAACGTTTACGGAATGTATAATGAAATAAAGCCCGGTAGCATTGTTAAATTCAAGACCGAAATAGAGGAATTGAAAAACGACGAAAGCTTTAATTTTAAGCAATATTATACCTCGCGCGGAATTTCCGCAAGCGCAGATATAACATACTACAGTGTTGAAGGATTTGACAAAGTGCCGTTAAGCTACAAATGTAAGCTTATACGAGAAAATATAGCCAAACGAGCCGAAAGTTTAAGTAATTTGCACGCAGGTTCGATGCTGAGCGCGCTTTTACTCGGAGAACGTGATAGACTTACCGGACAGTTGAATTTAGACTTTTTAAGAACGGGCATCACTCATATTCTTGCTTTAAGCGGAACGCACGTTGTACTTTTGGCGGCAGCGGTTAATAAGATTTTATCTCTTTTTCACATGAATAAAAAATACAGACTCATTATAGGCTGCGTATTTGTTGCGATGTTTATGGCATTGACGGGCTTTCCTCTTTCGGTTTGTAGGGCGGGTGTCATGCTTATACTGTCAACGCTTTTATTCTTGTTGACCGGATGCAAGGATAGTATTACGTCACTTCTTATGGCATCTGTTTTGATAATAGCGGTTACTCCGTACGCTTCTCAAGACGTCGGTCTTTGGCTTTCTATTCTTGCAACCGCGGGAATTTTGATTGCGGGAGAAATGTTAAACGAGAATTATAGCTATGAAACGGGATTTAAACGTACGGCTCGCTATATATTTCTTTCGTTTGCGTTTTCGTTCTTTGCAATTTCCGCAACTGTAATTTTGAGTATGCTATGCTTTACGGGAACGTCGGTAATGGGCGCTTTCGCTACGTTTGTATTCTCGATTTTAACCGAGATTTACGTCTATGTAGGTATAGTTATGCTGATTTTCGGAAATATAATTCCTGTTGGAAAAATCTTGATTATATTCGAAAGAATTATCGCAAACAGCGTTGGATTCCTTTCAGACCTTCCCTTTTCTTATTCCTCTTCGGAATTTGCGCTCGTTAAAATTATGTTTTTAACGCTTGGAATTTCCTTTGCCATTTTCGCTTTTACGAAAATCAAGCGCAAAAGGATTTATTTAACTTATCTTTCTATCCTGTTCGTATTTGCGAATATTATTCCTATAGGTATGACAGAACAAGTAAAACAGCGAGATACCATGCTGTTTGCAAGCGATTCGTACGATAGAATATTTATAAGAAACGATGAAGAAACTCTGCTCTTTGATGTTTCAAATTCATCAAAAAGCTCGGCGTATATAAATAATTCTCTGTTAATTGAAGAAAAGGTAGTCGAGCTTGACTGTTATATTGTGGCTAACTATGGCGAAAGACTTACCGAAAGCATAGATAAGGTGCTTTCAAGCAATCTCGTAAAAGAGGTTAAGCTTCCAAAACCGAAAAGTGATGCGGAGCATAAGATTGCTTTAGAGGTGTTTGAGCTTATGGAGGATTACAGAACCGAAATTTCCTTCTACGATGATACAGAAGGCATCACTGCTGCAGGATTTGAAATTTTGATTCCTCACAGAACGGATAACCTTGTATCTATTCTATTTAGACGAAACGAAGAAATCTATACTTATATTTCGGAGGGATTGCTTGAAGATAGTCCAAGCGCAGAGGAGCTTCTGTACGTAAGCAACTATATCGTCTTTGGCGGTTACGGCAGAGAGTGTATGAAAATTAAATATATCGATGATTTTGATAAACGCTTGAAGGTCGCTGTCTCATACGATCCGCATATTGATTTTGATTTATCATATACGCCTTGGGAACCACCAAAGCTTTATTTACCAAAATCTAAATTTTATTTCTACAAATAATTTCTTTGCCAATAATTTGGTTTAAAAATAAAAATAAGCAAAAAGCATAAGTGAGAAGTTTTATCTCGCTTATGCTTTTTGCTTATGTATTAAATACCGAATTTGGTAATATTATACGTTGAAGAGGAATTCAACGATATCTCCGTCGCGCATAACGTATTCTTTTCCTTCACTGCGAAGTAGACCCTTTTCCTTAACCTTGTTTCTATCGCCCTCACGAACGAGATCGTCAAATGCAACAACCTCTGCTCTTATGAAACCGCGCTCAAAGTCAGAATGAATTTTTCCTGCTGCGCCGGGAGCTTTAGTTCCCTTGGTGATAGTCCAAGCTCTGACTTCCTTTACACCAGCGGTGAGGAAGCTGATGAGACCGAGAAGCGAATATCCTGACTTGATGAGCTTGTCAAGACCGCTTTCGTCAATTCCAAGATCATCAAGGAAGCCCTGCTTCTCTTCGCCTTCAAGCTCTGCAAGTTCTGCTTCAATTTGCGCGCTTACTGCGATTATTTCGCTACCCTCGGACTCTGCGTGAGCGCGAAGGAGCTTATAGCCCTCGTTGTTCTCATAGTCACCTGAAACCTCGTCCTCGGAGATGTTGGCAACGTATATTATAGGCTTGTTGGTAAGAAGTCTTGATTCTTCAATCCACACCTCTTCGTCCGGGGAAAGACCGAGCGAACGAACGCTTTTTCCTGCTTCAAGAGCGGACTTAACTTTGTTAAGTACGTCAAGCTTTTCGAGAAGCTTTTTATCGGCTTTAGCCGCCTTTGTGGTTCTCTCAATAGCTCTTTCAACGATTTCAAGGTCGGAAAGTATAAGCTCAACGTCTATTGTTTCAACGTCACGCATGGGATTGATGTTACCCTCAACGTGAATAATATCGTCATTAACGAAGCAACGAACAACGTGAACAATAGCGTCCACCTCTCTGATGTTTGCAAGGAATTTGTTTCCAAGACCTTCTCCCTTGCTTGCGCCCTTAACAAGTCCTGCAATATCAACGAATTCGATAACTGCGGGGGTGAATTTCTCGGGCTTATACATATCTCTCAAAACCTCGAGTCTTTTATCGGGAACTGCAACAACACCGACATTAGGGTCGATAGTGCAGAACGGATAGTTTGCAGACTCCGCTCCGGCATTAGTGAGAGCATTAAAAAGCGTACTCTTTCCTACGTTAGGAAGTCCTACGATACCAAGTTTCATATTTATTACGTCCTTTTTATTTTTTAACTATAATATTATACTACAAAAATGTCTTATTTTCAAGCGTTTTTGAAAAATAGATTATAGGATTTTTAAAAAACGGCTGTTTGCGGTTATACTCGCTATAAATATACATCGAGAAGCTTTAAGCAAAACCTCATAATGTTTTTGAAAAGTCGGTTAAAAAGAAAATGCCGGGCTTGAATACTCGGCATTTCTTGAATCGTTATTATTAAAGTGGAATTAGTATTTTGTCATGGGAATTTCTTTTGGCTCGTACGCGGAAAGATCTGCTTCTTCGTAGACAGTTTTTATCGGTATATGGTTCGCTTTCCTTGAACAAGCTTTTATCGAACGCCATAGCTTCACGTAATTTACCGTCAAGCTCAATCCCTTCGTCATTCAGCTCATAGGTTAATCGACGTCCATCAGTGTTCCAATAAAGAACGGTACGTTGTTTTCGCAATCAATTAGCATATATACGAAGGGTCTATCGAGAATAACGCGCTTTATCTCTTCCGATGGTAAGGCAGCGGTAGCTTTGTTTATACCTACTGCGGTTGCCGCTCCCGCTTTAGTTCCCTTTTCGGCTATTTGAATATACGTTTTATGAATAACCTCGTCGATATAGAGAGTTTGTCCAGCATAAGAGCCTATGCCGCTTAAATCAGCATAAACGGCATCAAACGCGTCGGTCATACCCATATCTTTGAGTATTTCGGACATTTCTACCTCATACTCGGTTTCGAATTTTGGTATAGCAGTTTCAACGCTACTTGCTTTTGTGTTTGAAAGAAGCTCGTGTAAAGCGTATCCGTCAAGCGTATTGATATAATCCGCTATGGTTACGTTTTCCTTCGGTAGAATAGCAACGAATGCGTATTTTGAACCTTTATAGTATTTGATAAATCCGGTAGCGTTTTCGTCTTCGATATATTTTCCTTCGGTGGAATACATAAGCTCTACGCTCTTTTTACTTCCGTCTTCTTTGGTGAATACAGAATCTCTAACCTCTGATTTTTCGTAAGTCTTTATCCATTCGGCTTCAAAAGCTAAAGCGTTTATTAGATACATTACGGTGTCCGGTGAGATTTTATCTATAATCTTGGGTATCATCTTGTCGGTCTCGTTTTTTACCCAATTGTTTATATCGCGCAGCGTTTTGTTATCGAATGGGGTTTTGTAAAGCTCTGCGCCGAAATAATCCGCGTTCGTTTGAAGAAAATCTCCGTTAACGATAAATGCTTCATCATCTTTGAACCATATCGAGTTTGCAAGATTCAGCTTGTAATAATCGCCGTGCGGCAAGGAATTCATATAGGTGTATAAATAAACGTTAAGCTCTTCTGTCCCCATTCCGAGCACCGATTCCATTTGACGAAGAGTTTCCCCGTTCGCGCCGTTTGCAGTCATTGAAAGCGCGCATAAAACTGATAAAGGAGAAATCAAAGTGCTTTCACCGCTTTCATTGCTATATTTGAAAAGTCGAACGGCAAAATCGGTTACCGATGGATTGTAGCTATCAAGTTCTCTTGCGAATGCGACTTCTCTCGGTGTAACGCCGTCCATAAGATCGGTAGCTTGAACGTTCACCGCGCAGGATGAAATGTTAACTAACGTTGAGAATAAAAGCAAAAGACTTGCTATAATAAAGCTTGTTTTTCTTTTTTTCATATATACCTCCCTCGTTATTAGATGTTATTAGTTTTATTACGGTTATATGCCGTTTATTTCATTATATATTAAATTGGAATGAATTTCAAGATTTTGAGCTAAAAAATATCGTTTTTTTATTAAAAAGGTACGTTTAAAAATAAAAACAAAAAAAAATCGAAGTTTTACTTGACATTTATAAAAAACGGTGCTATAATCTAATTATGAAGATATTAATGAATTTAACAATGTTAATAATTGGAGGTTGAAAAATGGAAACTAAATTACTTGTTGTTGATGATGATTTTAATATTTGCGAAATGCTTAAGCTTTATTTTGAAAACGAAGGCTATAAGGTTAGATGCGCAAACGATGGATTTGAGGGTGTAAACCTCTTTAAGACTTACGAGCCGGATCTCGTGCTTCTTGACATTATGATGCCGAGAAAGGACGGTTGGCAAGTTTGCCGTGAGATACGTGAAATGTCCTCTAAACCCGTTATAATGATAACTGCAAAGGGTGACGTTTTTGATAAGGTTTTAGGCCTTGAACTTGGCGCTGACGATTTCATAGTTAAGCCCTTCGATATGAAGGAGCTTTCTGCAAGAATCAAGGCTGTTTTAAGAAGGTATAACGCGCACGTTAATGCGAGCGACGAGGAAGTTGTAAAGTTCGAAAATATTGAAATAAGTCTCCAAAGATACGAGCTTAAGCTTAACGGCAAGGCTATTGATATTCCCCCTAAGGAGCTTGAGCTTCTCTACTTCCTTGCTTCGAATTGTAATAGAGTTTTCACAAGAGATCAGCTTCTTGATAAGGTTTGGGGCTTCGATTATCTTGGTGACTCAAGAACTGTTGACGTTCACGTTAAGCGTCTTCGTGAAAAGCTTGAAGGTATTTCGGACAAATGGTCGCTTAAAACAGTTTGGGGTGTTGGATATAAGTTCGATACCGCAAATTAAAATCGGTATAAACAACAAAAGGGGCTGTCGCATTTAGGCAGAACCAAACAAAAAATATTGGAGGTATTGATTTTTCAGTACCTCCATTTATATTTTTTCGTGTTTTCAATAAAATGATGTTGAATTTCTCCGAAATTCTTCGTTTTGATTATATTTTTT
>JAZRDI010000059.1:0-14797 GCA_045660185.1 Eubacteriales bacterium
GGGGCGAACGAATTTAGAGCAGAAATCCTTGGCTGACGAGCGAGAAGCGTACAAAGGTACGCTGAGCGAGGAAACGAGGATAAAACAAAAAAATATAATCAAAACGAAGAATTTCGGAGAAATTCAACATCATTTTATTGAAAACACGAGAAAATATAAAGGGAGGTACTGAGAAATCAATACCTCCAATATTTTTTTGTTTGGTTCTGCCTAAATGCGACAGCCCCTTTTTGATTTTAAGTCATCTTCAAGCAATACCGACATGCTTGTTTCAAAAAATTATCGCGTCTTTTAACCGGCATGGATTACGTTTGATGAAAGAACCTTATTTATGTTTTTTAACGATTCATTTACATTTCCATATTCGCATTATAATTTTTGGTAAAATCATTGACAATTTGATATCAATGTGATATCATAATAATACCAACTGCGTTGGAATTTTTACAACAGAACGGAGAATTTTAATGAACGAAAAAATCTTAGAAAACAAAAAGAACGGAATGAAAGTGCTGCTTGCAAATCTCGCAGTCCTTGTATGCGCTGCAGCACTCGCGATTTTCGGAGGCATACAAATTGACAATTACAATGAGCTACTCGGCTCTACTTGTCTTATTGTTGGTCTTATTGTATTGTTTATCGGTTGGATTCCGCTTCTCGGACTTCGCATACTCAAGCCCCAAGAAGCTCTTGTTCTTACTCTTTTCGGTAAGTACATAGGCACTATCAAGGGTGAAGGATTCTATGCGGTAAATCCTTTCTGCTCTGCAATCAACCCCGCCGCTCAAACAAAACTCAATCAAAGCGGTGACGTTAGCACTGTCGAAAAAGCTATTACCGCTACCACTGCAAACACCATTCAGCTCGCAAGCAAAAAGCTTTCTCTCAAGGTTATGACTCTTAACAACAACCGCCAGAAGATAAATGACTGTCTCGGAAATCCTGTTGAAATTGGTATCGCGGTTACTTGGAGAATAGTTGATACCGCAAAAGCAGTTTTCAACGTCGATAACTATAAAGAATACCTTTCGCTTCAATGCGACGCTTCTCTTCGAAACATCGTAAGACTTTATCCTTACGACGTAGCCCCCGGCATTGACACAACCGGTGACGGAGTTGCCGATGACGGAAGCCTTCGAGGCTCGAGTGACGTTGTTGCCTCAAGAATAAAAGATGAAATTCAATCCAAGGTTGAAAGTGCCGGAATTGAAATCATCGAAGCAAGAATAACCTACCTCGCATACGCAACCGAGATTGCTGCGGTTATGCTTCAGCGTCAGCAAGCCTCAGCTATCATCGATGCAAGAAAGATGATTGTTGACGGAGCCGTTGGCATGGTTGAAATGGCTCTCGAAAGACTTTCCGCAAATGACACCGTTGTTCTTGACGAGGAACGCAAGGCAGCAATGGTATCAAATCTTTTAGTGGTTCTTTGCGGTAATAAGGACGCCCAGCCCATCGTCAATTCAGGTAGTCTTTATTAATGGAAAAGAACGACAAGAAGCAAGTACCGCTCCGCCTCAATCCAAAGCTATACGAAGAACTTGCCTCTTGGGCAGAGGATGACTTCCGCTCTATCAACGGACAAATCGAATATCTTTTGACAGAGTGCGTTAAGCAGAGAAAAAAGAACGGACGGCACGTACCAAAAAGCTTTGATAGCAATAAATAGCTTTTTATTAAATCGTCAATGCGCTATAAAATTCAATCGCATATTCAAAAAATACATACTAACAGAGCTTTTTGATTTTATTTCAAAAAGCTCATAATTATCGATAAAAGCAAACAATTATTTACATTACAAGCTTTATAAGGAGTAAAAAATGAAAATAGCGGTTTTGCAGCAATATGCTCCTGTTACTTATAACAGAGACAAAGAACTGCCTTCGCTCGAAGAGCTGAAGAGAAGAAGCGCTGATTCGGTTGCTCGATGCCTTGAACTAATAAAAGAGGCTGCAAGCATGGGCGCGGAGCTTTGCGTTACTATAGAAACCGTCAACGCTTATATTGCGCTTGGAGATACGAGATTTAGATACACAGACACTATCGAAGGTGACACGGTGCGTCTCTTCTCCGATGCGGCAAGGCTTTATAAGATTCATATCGTTGCAGGTCTTGCACTTGCTTTTGACGGTGTTCCGTACAATTGCGCGGTGTTATTTGATGACACGGGTGCAGTGGTAGGCGTACACAAGAAGGTTCATCTGCCTGCCGGAGAGGAGCTTCACTATGCAAACGGAGATAAGTTTGATGTTTTCGAAACAAAGTTTGGAAAGATAGGTATGCTCGTTTGCTGGGATATGCAATTTCCCGAATCCGCACGAGAGCTTGCCCTTGCCGACGTTGATTTGATTGCCTGCCCAACTTACGGTTGGGAGAATGTTTACGGACTCTCAAGAGCATATGAAAATAGCGTTTATATAGCCGCCGGAATGTGCACGTATCGACACGGGTTATGGCCTGAAAATAATCCGAGCTGTATCGTTGATAATATGGGAAACATTCTTGCCTCTTGCGAAAGAGATAGCGAAGGTATTGCTATTGCAGACGTGGATATTAAAAAAGAGCCCGCGCCTCAATACGGCTCCGAAAGATATTACGCTTCCAATTCTATGAGAAAAACAAGATTCAGTCAAAGACGCCCCGAAGCGTACAAGCGTATAAACGAAAGCAACGAAAATCTTCCTCTTCATAAAAGATATTTCGATTAATCAAATTAAAAAACGAATGCTTTGATTTTAAAAAACTGCATTTAATTCGAGTAAATAAAAAGATGACTGCCACGCTCATTTTCGAGCGTTTTCGTGCAGTCATCTTTTTTATTTTAGATGTTTTCCACCAAACTATTAGTTAATAGTTATTTATTTTAGACATTAGTTTTTGGTGTTTTTTTAGACTAGATAAACGTTTCCGCAAGCTTAAGCTTTTCGATTGCAGTTAAATCAGCATTCTCAATAGCTCCAACAATTTCGGTGACGCTGTTAACAACTTTAATCTTGTTATAAAGACCCATTCTGTTCGCCAATGCCCCCTCGGTGCGAAGAAGCTTCATTAACACGTCACGTCTTGCCTGAGGAATCTCAGGAAGAACGCTGTATTCAACCGCAACCTCATACTCGGCAGTGTAATCGATATCTGAAATTTTAACGTGTACGGTATCATACTTCGATACCTTCGCTTCGATTTCTTTGCCGTTTTTGGTAACTGTAATCTTTGCATAAGGTTTGCCGACAAATCCTATCGCTCTGTCAACAGGCGTATTAATAACTATATTCTTAAACGTAAGGGTTATATTGCGGTTTTCGGGAAGAACTGAGAAGTCACCAAAGAAGCTGAGCTTTACAGTTTCCTTTCCGTGTTCTTCGGTGTTATCCACCTTAGTATAAGCCGCCACACCCTTTTCATCGTCTTCGTAAAGAGTATAAGTATTATTACCGTTATAAATTTCAAATTCGAGTTCTTTGGGATTAGCCACACTGTTACCCTTGTCATTGCTTAAAGGAAGTATAGCACCTGCTTTTGCAAGAACCGGAATGCTGTCCAATGGACGAACGAGGGTTACCCACTTTCCGCCTTTTTCAATGTTATATACGTCATTTGTAAACAAATCTGTCCATTTTCCTTCGGGAATCCACATATTTATACAAGAAAGTCTTGACTCTCCACTATGCTTAACAATGGGAGCAACGATGTAATCACCTGCGAAAATGTACTGTCCTTTTGCCTCGTATGCTTCGGGTGAGTCGGGGTAAGCGTAGTACATAGGCTCAACAAGTCCGAGACCTTCATTTGCGGTGCGGTGGTTGGCAGTGTGAAGCATCGGTATCATTCTATGACGAAGCACCATAGCCTCTCTTGCCAGCTCCCCGATGCCGTTCTTATACGCCCAAGGCTCTTTTGTTAAGACTATATCATCGCAGCAATGAAGTCTGTTCAAGGGATTGAATACGCCAAACTGAAGGAATCGAAGATAAAGCTCATCATCTTTTTCTCCGTGGAAGTGACCGCCTATATCGTGTCCCCACCAAGTATAACCCGCGTTGGTTGAGGTCGCGGTGAAATAAGGCATATATGCAAGAGTTGTCCATGAAATAACGGTATCTCCCGAGAATCCTATGGGGTATCTATGCGAACCGATTCCGCAATATCTTGACATTATAAGAGGATGCTTGCCGTCTCTTCCGTTATCATAGTAATGATAGTGGTTAAGCGCCCAAAGGGGATCAAGTCCCGCCTTTTTGGATGCCGTTCCCTGCTGCCAATCTATCCACCAGAAGTCAACACCGTCACGCTCGTATGGATGGTGAAGTATTTCAAAGTAATTATTTACGAACTTATCGTCTGCGATATCAAAAGGAACAACCTTTTCGCTCTTAGGGTCGATACCCATAGCGGTAGCCATTTCCTCATACATATCCTCGAAGTATCTTACACCGTCTGCGGGATGAAGATTGAGAGTAACCTTGAGATTTCTATCTTGAAGCTCCTTTAAGAAGCTCTTATAATCGGGGAAAAGATCGGTGTTCCACGAATATCCCGTCCAACCGAGTCTTGAACCGGTAACCGTTCCGTATTCCTCGGAAAGCTTGCCACTCTTGGTAATTTCCTTTTGCGCGTCTATATCGTTAGAATAGTGCCAATCCATATCAACGGTTGCCACGGTTAGCGGTATGCCGTACTTTTCAAAGGAATCCATAAGACTGATATATTCTTCATCAGTATAGGCGTGATATCTGGACCACCAGTTACCGAACGCATATCTTGGAAGCATTGGAGTATTTCCCGTTATAGCGTAAAGAGCCTTTACTGCTTCTCTGTACTCGTTTCCGTATGCGAAAACGTAGATATCGAATTCATTTGAGGATTTTTCAAGAAGCTGTCCGTCATCGGTAAGTATTAACGACTCTGTATCGTCTATAACGGCAACACCGTTCTTTGAACAAACACCGGCACCAAGCTCAAGCTTGGTAAATTTTCTCATATGCCATTCGCCGTTATACTGATCAAGCGTTCTCGTTGTTCCGAGAAGATTTTCGTCATTGTTTATAGGAGTTTTTACTCCGTTAATAAGAACGTAGCTATCCGCGAGCTCACTCTCAATATGCAAAGTCACCGAGCGAGTCTTTATCTCTATGTAATCGGACGTCTCGTTCACGCTATGCTCAACTGCAGGCATATTTCTGTACCACACGCTCTGAGTGGCAAGATCGCAGAAATCACCTTTTTCATTTTTTTCTATTCTGAAAAGCCTGTCAAAAAGAAGTGTGATTCTGTAATCCTTGAAAAATATTTCATTTTCTTTTGTCGCCTTGGGAAAGGTTTTTACAAGCAAATGTTTTTTTAGCATTTTTAGTCCTCACATTTTATATTTTATGTTTTATTTTTCGTTTTATAAGAGTTATTGAGCGCGCGTTTCTTATCCTCACCAAACGTGTGGTAAGGCAAAAGCTCATAACGAAGCCCTCGTGCCCGACAATATTCCTCTATTCGTAAAAGCTCCTCGCTGTCATTGAAGCTCGGAATAACGGGTATGCGTACTATGATTTTTTTGCCGAGCGAAATAAGACGCTCGAGATTTTCTAAAATCAAGTTATTATCCACACCCGTGCCCTTTTTATGTAATTCGGGGTCTATGCACTTAATATCGTACAAGAATAAATCCACATAAGGCAAAATCAATTCAAATGAAGAAAACGGAACGCATCCCGCGGTATCTATCGCTACCGAGATTTCACACGCTCGGCATCTTTTTGCAACCTCTGCTACAAACTCGGGGTAAAGCATACACTCACCGCCCGAAAAAGTAACGCCGCCGTCCGTTGCCTCAAAATAGGGCAAATCACGAACGATTATTTCAAAAAGCTCGTCGGGCGTGTATGATTTTCCGTACATCTTTATTGCTTGAGTCGGACAAGTTTCTGCGCATTTACCG
Source organism: Eubacteriales bacterium (assembly GCA_045660185.1). Classification (GTDB taxonomy): domain Bacteria; phylum Bacillota; class Clostridia; order Oscillospirales; family CAG-272; genus UBA1740. Next base: position 5,933 of record JAZRDI010000059.1, read on the forward strand.
CACACGGTACACGCCGTTTTACTGTTTTCGCATATTTTCTTGCAACTTTCGCATCCTATGCACTTATCGGAAAAGAACGCCTTTTCGACGTTAATCCTCTTCCCCTCCGGATTGTGACACCAAAAGCAGTTAAGGTTGCAGCCTTTCAAGAAAATCGCGGTACGCACTCCGGGTCCGTCAACGGTTGAAGAGCGCTTTATATCAAATATCAAAGGTGTTTTCATTTTACGTCATTCATCATCTTAAGCTCTTCGTCGGTAAGTGAAATATCAAGAGCGCGAAGGTTATCCTTAAGATGCTCGTAGGTTGCTGAGAACAAAGGAATAATTCTCGGGTATCCCTCGCATCTATGTAAATTCGTCAACCAAGCGACAACGAGTGCGCTTGGATTTACACCCTTTTCTTTTGCCATTTTTCTTATAAATTCAAGCCTTGTGCCGCCCTCGTATTCTGCGGGAAGTCGGCTATCGTCCTCGTACGCGCCCTTACACAGACACGAATAGGAAACAAGGGGCATATTCTTATTGCAAAGAAAACGAAGTCTTTCTCTGTTAACAACCTCATTGAACGTGTATTTTGGTGCTTCGTTGAATTTAGGGTTAAGATATGTAAAACGCTGCTGCATAACGGTGTAGTTTGTAAAACCGTTTTTCTCTGCCAAAAGATTTGATTCAGCAAGACGCCACGAATCAAAATTGCTCGCTCCAAGCGTTCTAACCTTGCCTTTTTTGACAAGCATATCAAAGGCTTCCATAGTTTCTTCTATAGGAGTGTTCGGGTCATCGGTATGTGCGTAATAGAGGTCTATATAGTCGGTTTTGAGCTTACGAAGACTCTCGTCTATCCAATACTCAATCTGCTCTTTTTTTAGTCCTTGACCCTTTCCGTGACGGTCAAAGCCAACTTTTGTTGACAAAATGATGCTATCTCTGCATTTTCTATCCGCAAGCCACTCACCGAGAAGCGTTTCACTTTCGTCTCCGGTACCCGCCCAGTGAGCGTAATTATTCGATGTATCTATAAAGTTTCCACCCATCTCAACAAAGAGGTCGAGAACCTTATACGAATCCTCCTTTGATACGGTCGAGCCAAACATCATTGCTCCGAGAGCAACCTCTGAAACCGCAAGTCCGTTAGGAAGTACGATTTTTTTCATATTCCTTTTCCTTTCTATTTTAACACGGGTAAACAGAAAATTCAACCCTTTTTTATATTATTTTAAAAGTTGTATTTCACTCAAAGCGTTCAATTACGTCGTTTTGCAGCTTTTCGCAAAAATCAACAAAAATACCGCTATAGCCCGTAACGCGGACTCTTAAATCCTTGTGCAAGTGAGGATTTATTTTAGCATCCTTTAGCGCATCAACGTCAGCGAAGCTCACTTGCGCGTGAAGTCCGCCTCTATTTAAATAAGAAGCCAATAGCTTTGAGAAGATCGACCTTCCGCTTTCGCCCAAAAACTCCTTAGGATCTAAATCAAGATTCAAAGCGCCCGACACAAGTCCATCGCGCGGAAGATTGAGCATAGAGTTAAACATAGCGCATATTCCGCCTGCGCAAGCTCCGTTTGATGGTCTTGAATTTTGAGAATACGGGGCATATGCAAGTCTTCCATCGGGTGTTGCGCCAAAGGCTTCGCCATACTTCAAATGCCACGTATCGCTTTGCATACAAGGTACGAGGAAAAGCCCCTCGCGCTCGAAGTACGGCTTGCTTTTTTCTATGGTTAGGGTGCTTGCCGTGTGAGATAAGCGCATAGCGTGCTTATTTGAAAGAGGTGTATCCATTCCGTATTTTTCAGCGTTCCTGCAAAGTGCCAAAACGTCTTGATATCCCTCAAAATTCGCCTCGGTTGCTTCAAGCAAACGCTTAAGTGTAATCTTTTTCTCTATCATAACAAGCTGATCGACGGCTATAAAGCAATCGGCAATAGTTCCGAACATCTGAAACGCTTGAAGCTCAAAATGGTATTTTGCCCCGGCAGAGAAGCACTCGGCACTCTCTATAGAATTGCGGAAAAACGGGTCACCGAAGGTAATAACCGACGACGGCGCGCGTTTTCTTAAAGATAATTCCAATGAGAGTACGGAAAGCTTTTTGTCTATAAACTCCGCCATACGTTCAAAGAACATATCGTAAAAATCGTCTATTGTTACGCAAGCCGGATCTTTCTTGGCAAGCTCACGCATAACTATGACAAAATCCTCCGGCCAACTATGCTCGCTCCTTGTGCGCATATATGGCACGTCAACCGTTTTTGCCTCATCCGCTGTGCGCTCTATAGCGTAGTGCATACTTTTAGGAGCGCTCATCATCCAAGCGCTGTTATCTCCCGGAGAACACCAATTACATCCAAAGTGAGAGTATCCTCTCGCATCGCTATCGGGAAGTCCGATTCTCTTAAATGCCGAGAGCACATTTGCATCGTTATAGAACATCATAGATGCGCTTTTCATAGCGCGTTCGCATAACACGCCCCATAGCTTCGGAGCATTTTTATCCATATCTTTAACATATCTCACTACAACAACCGGATTCTTGAACTCGGGTACTATGCATTCCGCAAAAAGCTCTGTAAGCTCATTGGCAACGCGATTTCCGTTCTCATCCGTACCGGCAATTAAAAGATACTGCGGTGCATCAAAATTAAGTATTCGCTTAAAAGTGGTGCTATTGGTAGCATCGCCAACCTGATGCTCGCCTCTGCCCATTATAAGATTGTGCTTACAGTAATAGTCCGTAATGTATTCGGCGGCGCGCTCTCTTGTAAGAACACCGCTATCAATATCGGCTTTATAGTATGGGTAAAGTATTTTATCAAGTCTTCCGAGAGTAAGAGTAGGATTCTCTGATATATACGCGCAGTCTATGAATGTGACAATCCACAGAAGTTGAAGTGCAGATGCGAAGCTATCGGGCTTTGCGGTTGCAATTTTTTGAAGATTTTTCGCCGCCTCGACATTTCCCTTCATTTCCGCCGCTTTCGCATATCTCAAAGCAAAATTAATTATAGCATCGTAGGTTTCCTTAATTGCCGTAAGAAATATTTTCTTTTCCTCATCGGTAGTTTTTTCTATTTTATCCGATACGCGTTCTTTAAGCCCTACGAGTCCCTCTTCGACAAGCATATCCCAAGAATACGTACAATGTCCCGATGCAAAGAAAAGCCGCCGAGCAGGATAATCGGGGTGCTTAAGATATGACTGAAATTCCGTTTCCTCTTCTTCGGTGAGTTCTCTATCCACGCATCTGCCAACGATAATGTCATATTCCTCTATCGGAAGTGATACGCGCGAGAGAAACACATCGAGCAGCTTCGAAAACCTCAACGGCTGTGGTAACTCTTTATAGAGCGATTTTATATCGTTCATTATTTTAAATCGCTCGACCGATGTTGCAAAAATTGGCTTTTGAGTCAAGCTAAGTTTAGCTTCTTCTATATTTTTATTCATATAGCCTCCTAAAACTTAAAAGACACTCATAATTACTATTCCAAAAATAGATACAAAAGAACCTATTATTTTGTTACGCGTAATTTTTTCACTAAAGAAGCATGCGGCAACTATATTTACGGTAACGAGCGTTCCGCCCCTTATTATGGGATACATAAGCTGCGAGGACATCTTATAGTCTGCCGTTGCTACCGTCTGAAGATAATTCGCTAAGAACAGACAGACCGCCATTACAAATATGTGAATTACAACTCGCATTGATAAAACGCCCTCACCGACCGCTCTTTCCGATTTTTCTTCACTTTCATTTTTCTCATTTCTTTCAATGACTCTGTATATGAGCAAAAACGCAACAAGAACAACGGCGGAAAATATGTAAGTATAAAAATGATATATTGTTTTTGGGTAAAGGACTTGCCCGGCAATCTTTCCGTTCTCCGTATAACAGTGCTTGAAAAGCTGCTGCGAAAATCCTGACATTCCGTCACCAAGCGCGGCAAGCACGAGAAGAATAATGCCGGACGTTGTTTTCTTAGTCTTTTCTTTATTATCAAGAGATAAAATAAAAGTTGCAAAAAGTATTATTGCAAAGCCTATCATTTTAGAGAGTGCAAACGGCTCATCAAACAAAACAAGACACAATACTGACGGAAGAAGCGATCCAAGTGTAAGTCCCACGTCAACGAAAACCATCGAATTTTTTCTTATTGCCAACATCCAGAAAACTAAAAACGCAGCATTGGAAAGACCTGCTAAAATGCATATTGCAATCATTCTTCCTTCGGGAAGAAAAAACTGCTGCGCCCCCTCAAAGAACACGAAGGCAAATCCAATAATAATGCAAAACACCATTCTCAAAAGATTGAAAACGAATGCGTTATCATTCGACTTTACGTAGCAACTGACTCTTTTTCCCGAATAACCTTTTACGGTAAGACAAAAAAGAGCACCCAAAAGTACAAGATATAACATTTTTTCTCCTACGGTCAAAATTCAATAAATTTTATTTATCATTCTAAACATCCTTTGCAACCATTATAGCATATACTACAAAAATCCGAAATATATTATTGTCAAAAACCTTGATTTTTCTACACTAAAATGATATAATTAGTTGATCACATTTTATAGGAGAAAAAATGAAAATCATTCCCATTTCGGAGGCTCGTTATACAAATCTCGATTTTGAAATATCCGATATACTTCCGCAAAACTGGATGCAAAGAACCGAGTTTTCCCTATACAAAAACAAAGCTCGACCACTCAGCGCTTTTCTTTTTATCGTGGCTGACGTAGAACTGTCGTTTTTTACAGATAACTTTCCACCGCTAATCGTCAAAAAAGGAGACATAGTCTTTATACCGAGAGGCACACGCTATAGCGTTAAGCTTCGAAATAAAACCGAGTTAAGTGTAGATACGGTAACTATCAACTTAAATCTTTTCGATGACACGCGTGAAGAAATATTCTTTTCGGATCGCATAGGCCTCATTGCCCATAGATCGGATAATTTGATTGACGCTCACTTAAAAAATCTTTTCGATGTTTTTTACAGAATAGAAAAGCTTGAAAATCGTGAAGTTAAAAATTTAGGAAAAATAAAGGGCGAATTTTTCCTTTTGTTAGATTTGATTTCCGAGTCAGCATCGCAGTGCAGTGATTTTTACTATCCAATTCGACGCGGTGTAGAAGCTTTTTTCAATGAGTGGAACTGCAATGAAAAGATAGAAAAATATGCAGATTTATGCGGAATGAGCGGAACTTATTTTTATCGTTGCTTTCGCAAATGGTCCGGTATAACTCCCATTGAATACCGAAACAATCTGCGACTTTCAAACGCGGAAAGTTTATTGAGATGCACAAATATGAAGATAACCGAAATTGCGCAAACGGTAGGTTTTGAAGATCCCTTCTACTTTTGCAAGCTGTTTTCACGCAAATACGGAACGTCTCCTCGCGACTACAGAAGCAGCGTAAGAAATTAAAATATCGTTTTATCTGTATTTTTTTATAAAATGTGTGTTTTTTACTTGAAAACAGATAAATTATGTGATAGAATGTTAAAGTAAAATTTTTTAATTAAATCGGAGCTTGATTTTACGAACTCTCATTTTATTGTGTTTACTACACGGAGGATTTATATATGAGAAAATATCTCTTACCCGAAAACGGTAATTTTTACAAGGCTAATTTGCACTGCCATTCAACCTTTTCCGACGGAAAAAAGACACCCGAGGAAATAAAGGAAATATACAAAAATCTCGGCTATTCCATAGTTGCGTACACCGATCACGATATACTCATTCCTCACACAGAGCTTACCGATGACACATTCCTTGCGCTCAACGGATTCGAGATGGAAATCAACGAAACCCGTCTTTCCGAGCATCACATTATCAAAACTTGCCATATCTGCTTTATCGGTCTTGAACCCGATAATATCATTCAACCGATGTGGCATAGAACCAAGTATCTTTTCGGCAATGCCGTTAATCACAGAGATGAGGTTAAATTTGACGAAAGCCAGCCCGATTTTGAGCGCAGCTATGACGGCGAGCGCATCACCGAGATTATGAATATCGGTAGAAATGCGGGATTCTTCGTTACCTATAACCACCCCACTTGGTCGCGTGAAAACTATTCGGGATATATCAACTACTCGGGTATGCACGCCTTTGAAATGTTCAACGGCTCTTGCCTTGCCTCAGGCTTTGATGACTACAACCCCAGAGTTTACGATGATATTCTCTGCTCCGGCAAGAAAATCTTCTGCGTTGGCTCTGATGATAACCACAACGTTCACTTTGGAAAAAGAAGAGATGATTCAGGCTGGGCGTTTACAGTAATTAAGGCAGACAAGCTCGATTACCGCACTGTAACGAAGGCGCTCGAAGACGGACATTTCTATGCATCCGAGGGTCCCGAAATTCACGAGCTTTGGTACGAGGACGGAAAGGTTCACGTAAAATGCTCCGATGCAGACAGAATCAATTGCAACTACAAGCAGCGTAAGGCGGAAACCGTTCTTTCCGAAAACGGCGTTCCCGTTACCGAAGCTACCTTCAACGTACCCGAGCATTGCGTTTACTTTAGAATCACGGTCGTTGATAAGAGCGGCAAGCACGCTACAACGAACGGATATTTCGTTGAGGATTTGATGAAGGATTAATAGCTAATTCATATCAAACTTAATATATAGAAAACTTAATGTATAATAAACTTAATACATAAACAAAAAGCTCCGAGTTTTGAATTTAACTCGGAGCTTTCTATAACTTTTCAAATAACGGTACGCTTAAAAATACCGTTTTATATAATTTTTCGCAAAAAATCATATTACCAAAAAGCAAAAACGATTGACCATTTAATATAACACAAAGAGAAAAAATAATTGACCCTTGATTGCTCTTCTTTTATCCTGCAATCAAGGGTCAATTATGTTCACTCTTGGTATCTAACATCATTTGATTATCCTCTCTTTCCTTGTCTGCCTCTTTAGACTTGCACACATCAACCAACACGTTTCATTTCAATTAATTTCTCAAGCGAGAATAAGCTTACGTTGTGATATTTAAAGTTAAGGGGCGAAATCAAAGTTCTTTTAACAAACCGATTCGAATTATCTTTTAATTAAACGTTTTATAAATTTCAAACTCAACAAAACCTTAATAAGAAGCCTTTATACTCTCCATTAAAATTCTTTGAAGTTTCAAAGCATCTTACGCGCAAAGAGCTTTGATTTTTAATACCAACTTACAATAACTACCCGAATGATAATTATTAAGCCAATGCCCCTCTTTGATTTCCCGGTATTTAAGCCTCTATACCTTCTACGCTGATGTGTATCCGGTATTTTTTGGATTATACTTTTTCATCTTGTTTTTGACATTAAAGGTATTAAATGAAATTTACGAATCTATATAATGCGTTACACCGCCGTGTACAAAATTATGAAAGGAAGAAAATTGATTTATTCAAACCGTTTGTCTTTAAAAACTTATATTTTGCGTGAAACTCTCAGTTCTTTAGACACATCTTGCGATTTTGTTCGGATTGATAACTTACTTTCTCATTGGAACGTACCTACATTTCTTAAAATAAGGATTGTTCATTTATATCTTACATTGGACTATACCTACAATTCTTAACGTTCGGGGTTAAACTTTAGTTTTCCTTTGGTCTATACCTTCCATTTCTTAACGTTCGGATTGGTTGGCTTACTTTCTCATTGGACTATACCTTCATTTCTTAACGTTCGGATTAAAACTTAACTTTCTTTTGGTCTATACCTTCCATTTCTTAACGTTCGAATTTAAATTCAGTTTCCCTTTGGTCTGTACCTACCATTTCTTAAATTCAGATTGGTTAGTTTAGCTGTTCATTGGACCGTACCTACATTTCTTAAAGTTAGGATGGTTCATTTAATTTCTCATTGGACCTTACCTTCATTTCTTAATTTTCAGGTGGTTCATTTAGTTTCCCATTGGAGTGTACCTTCCTTTCTGTGTCTATAGTATAGCACACTCAAAATGCATTTTTCAATTGGCAAACTGTAAAAACTTCACAATGCATTTTTGTTTAATAGGTAGAAATTATACCATTTTCACAAAAACCCCTTTACAAACGGAAATAAATGTGCTATACTAAATGTGTTGTGTGGCGAAAAATTCCCTATCAAAAGGATTTTTCGTCTTTTTATTTACCGCATCTAAAGAGATACGCGTGGTTATCCAATATACCTATTTCATTTAAGTATATCTTTATTATCTAACTACGAATAAGCTTATTTTATTAGATAATCATAGATATATACTTACTTTATTAGTAATGAGATATTATGTAAAAAGCAATATTAATAACCCCACCGCTTATAAATACATAACAAAAAGCTCGAGTAGTTTAACGCCACTCGAGCTTTTCCTGTTATATGTTGGTTCTATACTTATACTCCTAATCAGCAAAGTCTGATTAGCAGCCTTGTGCTACGCTAGATGATGCTTTGCGTTGCAGAGCTGCCGCGGAGCAATCTGTACCTTTCATCCCGGTGAGCAAGCTCCACGATACGAATTAGTTTGATCATCACACGTCGAAGCGGATTTCATCAAAATCTCATTTGATTTCTTCCGACAACGTCGTATTTAATCCGCGTTTGGTAAAGTGAATAGTTAAAACAACACTATTGAAAAACTCTTCACCAATCGCGGATTCCACTGCATCAAACGCTTAAGGGTTGATGCTCACTTCCCATATTCCGTCACTTTCCTCATACGGGGGAGTTTCGGTTCCCGGAGAGCTTGTTATAATATCCGAAGCCATAACTTCTACAACTTCGATTTCAGGGTTAATATATTTTTTCATTTCGTTTCCTCTCATTCTGCATTTTGAATTATGAATTCTGCATTATGCATTATTT
>JAZRDI010000060.1:0-6986 GCA_045660185.1 Eubacteriales bacterium
GTCCGCGGAAGATTGTTTCATCGTTCCAGCTGCCCGTGTCGTCGAGCAAGCCGATAGTGAGATTGTGCGCGTTTACCGTGAATCCGTTTCCGTAAACGTTGTTTTTAAACTCGACGAGGACCTTTACCTTTGCTTCGTCAAAACTGCTCGTTGCTTCGTAATAATCGTCATCGTATGTCGTGTGAATTTCCGTATAGTGAGGAACTTTTTCTCCGTTCGCGTTCACGTAATAGCCGAACGTATCCGTGATATTCGAGCGAAGAACCACGCTTCTCGAATTTCCGTTCGCCTCGTCAAGATAGGTCGCTCTATAGAGGTCGAGGTAGGAATAAACGTTTATTCCGCCGGCTACGCAGCGAATATCGTACGTTACAGAAACCTCGTTCGCGCCCTTGCCGAATACTGCGCGGAATTCTACTATCTCGTCGAACGTGTCGGTGTTATCTCTGAAGCAAATAACGCCGTTTCCGTCAACGTAGACGTATTGGCTGTATTTTGAATCAACCTCCCAGCGTATTCCGCTATAGAAGGAGCTATCCGTCGCTTGACCGCCTACGGAAACTCCGAAGGCAACCTTGTTGGCGGACGTATGCGTTGTTGTTACAGTAGTATTGCTTGATGCGGTCTTGTTTGCTTCAACGTTACCACTTGCATCATATTTATACACGTACTCGTACTTACCGAGGGTAAATACGTCTTCAATTCGATCATTAGAAATATTTGCGGATGGGATGGATATGTTAAAGTTCTCCGCACGGGGCGCTACGTAAACGGTTACAGTTGCCTCTGCGAACACCTTGGGGTCGCTCTTAAGAGAGGCTTTAACCGTCATGGTAGTTACGCCTGCCGACACGGAATTATACGTAATAAACTGTTGTGAATTAGAGATTTTTGCGTTTGAGACTATACCCGTGTTAGCTACGGACACGGTCACGTCACACTCAACACCGGCAGGAGAAACCGTAAACGGAATTCTTAAGTTCGCGCCGTTAACGAACACCGAACTCTCGTTTCCGTTATCAAAGCTAACGCCGAGCGTTATCTTGTCTTCTGTTACCTTTTCAAGATCGTTATATGAAATCTTAAACTCGCTTGAACCATCGTCATACTTGATTTCAAGCTTATATTTGCCGTTAAATTCGTTGTCCTTGAATTTATACGTAACAGCGTAATATTCGCCGCCCTCTTCCTTAATTACGGCAAGCTCTATCTTGTCCGAAATATCCGAGCCGTCCGAAGCGTAGGCGCGAACTGTGAATTTGTTTAAGGTTAAATTATTAACTCCGCTCGGAAGATCAAAGCCTATCTTACCCTCGTTAGTTACAGCAGAGAACGTGGGAGGTGTGGGGTAATCGTAATCCTTTTTTTCTTCGGTTACACCACCGTCATTATCATCTTCATCATCTTCTGCCGCGCTATTGTAAACAGTTATTGTCAAAACGTTGTAAACATCGGGATTGCTTTCGCTTCTTGCGGTTATATTTGCCGTTCCTGTACGAATAGCGTATATTACACCTTTTTCATTCACGTCGGCAACAAATTTGTTGTCAGATGAATAAATTACGTTCGAGTTAGTAGGATTTTCGGGGTTGAATTTGTGCGTTATTTGAACGCTCTGGCCAATGTCAAGCTCGGTCTTTTCAACGTAGCTTTCCATCGACTTAAGCTCGTACTCCTTTTCGGAGGTAACGTGAACGTTAACGCTCGCGCGGAAGCCGCCGTCATCGGTAGTAAGGAACACCTTCGCGCTTCCTACGCTCTTCGGTGTTATTTTAACACTTCCGTCGGGATACTCGAAATCAAGCTTGGCAAGATTTTTACCCTTTATCGTTTCGGCGCTCGCGCTTACCGCCTTGTTTTTGGCGTTCGTGGGCGATACCGTGTACGATAACGTCAGCGTTTCCGCTTTATCAAGATTAAGGTAGATATGCTCGTCCGTATTTAACACGGTAATACCCGAAACGGGAACATCTACCATTATACTTATGGTTTTAGTTGCTGCAAAGAGGCTTATCATTACGATCAGGGGAATGAGAAGCATTAGCAGAATCATTTTTTTGGTCATTAATTTATTCTCCTTGTTGGAAATTAAGCACGGTACGTGCTAAAACGTTTTATCTTACAAGCTTGTTGAATGCTTTCGTTACCCTTGTGAAGCAATACAAAAGACTCACAAGAAGATATATCACGGAGATTGCAATGGGGATAATAAACGAATACGAATCGCGAATTTTAATATTGCCGAGCACGCTCGGTGTATTGCCCGCGAACGCAGACGTAAAGAGCGCAAGGAAGCTCGTCACAACCGCGAGGATAAGCGATATTAAAACGCTTTTTGCGATAGTTCTGTTGCTCGCCTTTTCGGTTTCCATGGGGCTTGCCGCAACTCTTGCGTGGTTAAGGTCCATTCTCGTTGAGATGAATATCTGCGAGAGCGAGAATAAAACACCTACGCCGGTAGCAATAAGCGTTGTTTTAAGAGAAACGCCCGCCTTAAACCAAAGGAACGCTCCGCTTGCCACAACCGAAATCGTGCTCACGATACTACAGAACAGTACCTTCGAAAGAAGAATGGTTGAGGGCTTCATCGGGAAGATTTTAGCCTTAAGCGCCGCCTTTCCGTCACGAGATATATTCGTTGCGCAGAAGGTGTTGGTAAGAATACCGAAAACAAGCATAACGATAAGTGTGAGCGCGAGCTCAAAGGACATACCGATAGCGTTTATAAGAAGCGTTTCAAAGAGCGTATAGCAGCAATAAATCATAAACGGAGTTGCTAACGCTACGGAGAAATACGAAAATAGGTGCTTCGGATTTCTGAATACCGAGATAAATTCCTTTCTCATAAGAGCGCGAAGCGGCGAACGGCATGCAATATGTCGCTTTCCGCGGCGTACCTTTCCCGCTGCTGTGCTATAAAGGGTTATTCTGTAAAGCGCGCCTGTTATAAACCAAGCCGCCGCAAATGATACTACTGCAAAGCCAACGAGTATCAAAATCGACGTAAGCTTCGTTTCAACAACCGCCACCTCGGCAAAAATATTAGCCGGGTACGCGTATTTGCGCGTTGCTTGAAGGAAATCAACAAAATCCTGATTGAAGAGGAACTTTATAGAGCCGGTTTCAAACAAGGTTTTAACAACGTCAAGGAATTTCGAATAAGCGAAGAACGCGCCGATAAGTATTCCCGAGAGGACCACAAGGGTCATAAAGTAATGTCTGCTCAAAAATCCGATTATACCGATATATGGTATAAGAAGCAGGGTTGAGAGCAAGAATGATACGGCAGGAAGGAACACCAACACAACAGCCGTACCTATAAAGAACTCAATTCCGGGCTTAAGAATCACGTAGAATATCACGTTTATCGGTACGATAAGTACGATACCGGTGATGTAGTTCCAAAGCATAAGCGCGGAAAGCTTACTTAAGAACATCGTTTTTGCGGATATGGGAAGTCTTAAGAAGATTTCCTTCCCCGTTTTCGATGCCAGAGTGTTTCTCATTTTTTCAAGGCAAAGAATCGTAAGACCGATTATTGCGGCAAGATAAAGAACACTCAAAAGCTCTGCGGAACGAGCGATAGGGTCGCTGATTTTGTTTAGCGTTACCGCCACGTAGTTTTTCGCCACTGTGGACACCATATACAAGAAAATACCAATGACAAGAGCGCTTATCACAAGGGATATGAGTCCCCCGATAATGTCAGGCTTTTTCTTGAGGCTGAACGTGGGAAAGAGTGAGCGTCTTTCGTGCTTGAAGAGGGTTAAGAACGTACTCATACCTTGGCAACTCTCTTCGTAGCGGTGAGGAAGTACTGCTCTAAGTTACCTCCCGCTCTGCGGAACAGATCCATATCAAGCTCTTTAATTATTCTGCCCTGGTCGATTATGTAAACTCTGTTGCACACTCTTTCTACAACATCAAGATTGTGCGAGGAGAAAAGAACGAGATTGCCCTTCGCGCTATGCTCCTTGAAGAAGTTCTTCACCTCGTTTGCAGTGTGAGGGTCAAGTCCAACCATTGGCTCGTCAAGAATAAAGACCTTGGGATTGTGGATAAGCGCGCCCATGAAGGAAACCTTCTGCTTCATACCGTGGGAGTACGAGGAGATCGGCTTGTATATGGAATCGCCGAGCGCAAGCATTTCTTGGAACTTCGCAATTCTCTGTTTTCGGTCGCGGCGCTTAACCTTGTATATATCCGCCATAAAGTTTATAAACTCATAGCCGGTCATCTTCTCGAAGAGCGAATACTCATCGCTGACGTATCCGAAGTTTTTCTTCGCATTGATGGGATCCTCTTGCATATCGTATCCCGCAACGCTAACGCTTCCTTCCTCGTAAGGATGCATTCCCGTGATGCACTTGATGGTCGTGGATTTTCCTGCGCCGTTATGTCCGAGGATTCCAACTATCTCTCCGGCATCACCAACGATGTTTATATCTTCAATCGCATAAGGCGAGCGCTTGGAATATTTCTTGCACAAATTTTGAATTTCAATTAGCATATTGCCTCCAAAGAGCATATATAAGGGCGTGTGAATTTTTTGAAAACACCCGATTTCGCTCGTGTATATATAAATAAATATATAGTGTTGTTCTCAATTATAACACGTGCGCGTACATATGTCAAGTAAAAAATTTTCAAAAAATGGCAAAAACAGCCTTTTTAGCACCATTTTCGCCATTTTCTCACATCCATCTCTACCTGCTGTTTTCCTTGTAATACCGTAAACAATACTTTACATAACACGCTTTTTGACTACTCAATGTTACATTTTAGTACAATGTTTTATAAAAACCGCATTTTTGTGTAAAGCAACATTGACACAAGTCGGAATAAGAAAAAATGTTGAAAAAATTTTTATCATTTTCCCATTTATCTCCCACCCAAAAGCCAAAAAACACAAGTAAGAAGAGTATCACTTCAGAAAGCAAAAAAAACACAAAAAAACACCTTTTTCTCCCTCAAAAAAACATCTTATTTTTCCGCAATCCCACCTAAAATTTATTTCGTTTTTTTCAAGCCCACGCCCGAAAAACCATCGCTTTTTTGAGCATCAAGCACCGAAATATCTTACTTTTTTCTCTTGTGCATCTCTTATAAAAGTGTATTTTTTCGATAATTCATCACAAAAAAACATCGTGCTTTTTCTGCCAATCCACCGCAAAAGCATGGTGTTTTCTCTCCCAATCCACCGCAAAGCCATCGCTTTTTCTACGCCAATCCAACCACAACTCCACCCCTGAGAAATTCACACCAAACCAAGCGAAAGAAAAATATTTCTAAAAAATCTTGACATCACCACAAAAATATGGTATCATATATCAGCGCGTTTGAAAACTTGAAGTTTGAAATCAAGATTTAACGCAATATCTAACAAAAACTTAATACTTGAATAATAGCACAATTTTGCATTGTGATAGGAATATTTCGGCTTTGCCGAAGATACCCTCGCTTGCCGCTTACAAGCAAGCTTGACGCGTCTGCGCGGGGTATGCGAAGCGGTCACAACGAGGCGGTCTTGAAAATTTGTCGGTCAATCGGACGATAAAACCCCGAGAAACCTTGAAAACACTGACTATTTCGCTAGTCCAAAAATTGCAAAAACTCGCATATCTAACGTAATATCTAACATTTTTAATTTAATAGTTTTTTCGTTTATACGCAGGAATATTTCGACTTCGTCGAATGTTGCGAAGCGGATTCCGAAATAAATTTCGGAGCCACATCGATATCCTCTGCGTGTAAATAAATTCACACGCAGGAATATCGAAGCGGTCACAACGAGGCGGTCTTGAAAACCGTTTGCCCAAAAGGCACGGGGGTTCGAATCCCTCTTCCTGCGCCAAAAAATAAGGACACTCCTTGTGGGTGTCCTTTATTTTTGCCACAGTCAGAGGCTCTCAAATCCGCTCTCCGAGCGAACTCGCGAGGAGAGGGGTTCGCATTTGAGCGTAAGCCATCGGGGAGCTTGCTCACCAGTGGCGGAGCGAAAAATCTTCGCCAGAGGCGAATACCCCTCTTCCAAGACTGCCATACAAATTGGAATTTGTATAACTATCAATACTCAAAAACCAAAGGAGCAATCTGTGTAGTAAACGCATTCTTTCTTGGCTTTATCGCCACCCGTTTTGTACTGACTTGAATATCACCGATATAATCTAACATCACAGTCTCGGGCAAATCCTTTTTCAAAAGCAAGTTTTCTTCCGCATCATACACCATCAAGAGCGGATAGAACTTACAGGAATCCAAATAACGCAAGAAAATTACAGCCCTTCGGTTTGTGCTAACTTTTTCTTTGAATTTCATCAGCATATTCTCACCTTGCTCAACTGCTTGTTGAACAGAAAAAAGTATACGTGTTTCATTAAAGTCTTGCGATGAAAAATAAGTAACAAGAATATTGCGTACACATTGGATAATATAACCGTAGTCTTCTAAAGAGTCGAGCTTGTTGTACATATCTTTTTCGATGTGAACCAAGCAATATCTGTACCACGGATGATATTTGTCTACATAGTCTGATAAGATTGCTTTCTCTCCTATATCACAGGTAGTAAGGTTGATATACAAATGGTCAAATTCGCCAAGAGAAAATTCGCTCTCGCGCAATTTCATAACCACTCTTTGTATAATGGCATTTAACTTTTTGTTACTGAAAGATTCGATGGCATAAACACCATGCTCATTTCGTGATTCACTTTTATACAAGCGAATATCGCTAATTATTTTTCTTTTCATAATGTTTACGCTTTCCCTGTAAATTCTTATTTATCGGTGAGTTTATTATATCACAGCTCACAAGTTTTTGCAACAGCAAAAAGGAGCTCTTTTCGAGCTCCTTTCGTTATTTATTCATCACCTCTATAAACCACCGTATCGCCTTTTCATGCCATTCGGACTTAGGCTGCATAGCAAATCCTTTATCACTTGCTAGGAACTTTATGAGCGAGTATTTTGACACGAGGTACTTGCGT
>JAZRDI010000061.1:0-58324 GCA_045660185.1 Eubacteriales bacterium
CTGCAAGTACACCTGCCTGCATAGCGCCCTGAATACCGGAGTCAACTGCGGGAATGTATTCCTTAGGAATAGCACCACCTGTTACAGCGTTTACGAACTCGTAACCCTTACCGGTTTCGTTGGGCTCAAGAGTGATCTTAACGTGACCGTACTGACCCTTACCACCGGACTGACGAGCATACTTGGTATCCTGGTCAACCTTCTTACGAATGGTTTCCTTATATGCAACCTGAGGAGCACCGATATTAGCCTCTACCTTGAACTCACGAAGAAGTCTGTCAACGATAATTTCAAGGTGAAGCTCACCCATTCCGGCGATGATAGTTTGACCTGTTTCATCATCGGTATAGGTTCTGAACGTGGGATCTTCCTCTGCGAGCTTCGAGAGAGCGATACCCATCTTTTCCTGACCAGCCTTAGTCTTGGGCTCGATAGCCTGACGAATAACGGGTTCAGGGAATACCATGGACTCAAGAATAATAGGATTCTTCTCATCACAGAAGGTATCACCGGTAGTTGTATTCTTAACGCCTACAACTGCTGCGATGTCACCTGCGTAGCAAATGTCGATATCAGCTCTTTCATTTGCGTGCATCTGAAGAATACGTCCGAATCTTTCATCTGCATCCTTGGTAGAGTTATAAACTGCAGTACCCTTCTGAACTGCGCCGGAATATACTCTGAAGAAGCAGAGCTTTCCAACGAAGGGGTCTGTCATGATCTTGAATGCAAGAGCGGAGAAGGGCTCGTCATCACTTGCGTGACGCTCGTCTGCTTCACCTGTCTCGGGGTTAACACCCTTAATAGCTGCAATGTCGGTAGGAGCGGGCATATACTCAATGATGTTATCAAGGAGCTTCTGAACGCCCTTGTTCTTATAAGAAGTACCGCAGCAAACGGGAATAATGTCGTTTGCGATAGTAGCTTTTCTAAGTGCAGCCTTAAGCTCTTCAACGGTAATTTCTTCTTCCATGATGTAGCGTTCCATAAGCTCTTCATCAGTTTCGCAAATGGCCTCTATCATGTTCTTGCGATACTCTTCTGCGAGTTCCTTCATATTCTCGGGAATCTCTTCAACTCTCATATCCTTACCAAGGTCATCGTAATATACGTCAGCCTTCATCTCCATGAGGTCGATGATACCGCGGAAGGAGCTTTCTGCTCCGATAGGAAGCTGCACGGGAACTGCGTTCGCGCGGAGTCTTTCCTTAATCATCTTAACAACGCGGAAGAAATCCGCACCCATAATGTCCATCTTGTTGATGTAGCACATTCTGGGAACCTTATACTCGTTAGCCTGGTTCCAAACGGTTTCGGTCTGAGGCTCAACGCCGCCCTTTGCACAAAGAACGGTTACGGAGCCGTCGAGAACTCTAAGAGATCTCTGAACCTCAACGGTGAAGTCAACGTGGCCGGGGGTATCGATGATGTTGATTCTGTACTTGTTAGATTTAGCAGCATCAGCATCGTTCTGGAACTGAGTAGGAACCCAGTAGCAAGTAGTAGCAGCGGAGGTAATTGTAATACCTCTTTCCTGCTCCTGCGCCATCCAGTCCATCGTAGCGGAACCGTCGTGAGTTTCACCTATACGGTGAGTCTTACCGGTATAAAAAAGGATACGTTCTGTAGTTGTAGTCTTACCGGCATCAATGTGAGCCATGATACCGATGTTTCTTGTTCTTTCAAGCGAATACTCTCTTGCCATGAAACTTTATTCTCCTTTTTTACCCTAATTAGAATCTGTAATGTGCAAAAGCTTTGTTTGCTTCTGCCATCTTGTGTGTATCTTCCTTCTTCTTGAAAGCTCCACCCATGCCTGCCTTAGCATCCATGATTTCGTTAGCGAGTCTTTCAGCCATGGTGTTCTCACCACGGGATCTGGAATAGTTGATTATCCAGCGAAGACCAAGTGTCTGTCTACGCTCTGCGCGTACCTCCATAGGTACCTGATAGTTAGAACCACCGACTCTGCGAGCCTTTACTTCGAGAACGGGCATTACGTTCTCAAGAGCTGCGGTAAATACATCAAGAGCGTTCTCTCCGCTCTTTGCTTCGATCATTGCGAATGCATCGTAAACTATCTTCTGCGCAACGCCCTTCTTACCATCGTACATAACGTTGTTGATAAGCTTGGTTACAAGCTTAGAGTTGTACAACGGATCGGGCAATACATCTCTTTTGGAAATTTGACCTCTTCTAGGCACTGTACTTCCCTCCTTCATAAAATAATGATATCATAGGTACTCGAATATTTTTCAATTCGTTAGTGCTCGTTTTGCGATTTATATGATATGGAAAACCTATACCATCACAGCACGTGAGCACATTGTTTTGTCCGAAATCGTACCTTTTAATTATTTCTTCGGACGCTTTGCTCCGTACTTGGAGCGGCTCTGCTTACGGTTAGCAACACC
Organism: Eubacteriales bacterium; assembly: GCA_045660185.1. Lineage (GTDB taxonomy): Bacteria > Bacillota > Clostridia > Oscillospirales > CAG-272 > UBA1740. Next base: position 2,415 of record JAZRDI010000061.1, read on the forward strand.
CTGGGTATCAAGAGTACCACGAATAATGTGATAACGTACACCGGGAAGGTCACGAACACGGCCGCCACGAATGAGAACAACAGAGTGCTCCTGAAGGTTGTGACCGATACCGGGAATGTAGCAGGTAGCTTCCATTCCGTTTGTAAGTCTTACTCTGGCGATCTTACGAAGAGCCGAGTTAGGCTTCTTGGGGGTAGTGGTTGTAACCTTAGTGCAAACGCCTCTCTTCTGGGGCGAGGTCTTATCTGTAGCTTCGTTTCTGAGTGTGTTAAAACCCTTCTGCAATGCAGGGATCTTAGACTTACTGGGCTTGTCGCTACGACCTTTTTTTACGAGCTGGTTAAAGGTTGGCATGATTTTCCTCCTTCTTGAATTTTTTGCGTCTGCGATAAATAATTATTCACGCAAACATATTTTATTATATTAACGATAAAAGGGCATACTTATCCCTATTACCCGATAATACCGATATATTGTAACATTTCGACTCTCGATTGTCAATACTTTTTTTGAATTTTTTACCCTTTTACATAAAATACCGCATTATTTGGCGTGTTTTTTGGGTAAATTATCCTACATTATATATAATATAGGCGATTTTAAGAAAAAAATACTCCTATGCTCTGCAAATTGCAAATATGATAAACTGTTAAACAGAAAATTTAAATATTACTTTATCTTCTCTTTTTTCTCCGCTCGCAAACTTTGAAAGAAGACCGAGTGATGGCGTGTTTTCGTTTTTAACCTCCGCAGTTATCTCCTTCAAACCTATATCTTTCGCTATAAGCAAAAGACCGCGAAAGATTTTAGTAGCAATTCCGCGCCTATGATAATCGGGGTGGACTCTAAAAGCAACCGATGCGCCACCTCTGCCGTCAAAGGCATAGATAACTCCCTCGCCGACGAATCGGTTTTCTCCCTCTTTCATAACGGTCGCCGCAAAGGTCATAGATTCAGATCTTTCGAACTCTTCCCTTGCATTTTTTATAAAGTCAACACCCTTGCCATTTGGAATATCATCAAGCACATTATAGCTATAATGACAATTTAAGTTTGCATTTTTGATTATTTCTTCATATTTGTCGGCATACGAATCAGCAAACTCACCAAGATAAACATCATCGTAAAGAATTTCCGGAAGATACTCACACTCCATACATTCGGTTATAATCCTGACCGCCAAGGTCCCATCTTCATCCTCACAAAGAGAATACTTTTCCGCGCCTCGAAGCATAAGATCAAGCGAATCGGGCTCTATACCAACAATCGTTTCAGCTATAGCCTCCGCTTTGCAATACTCAGATATAGCTATAAAGGCAGACGCTTCATCGCAAGAGTTGGAAATAGAAAACGGCGCATCAAAATGGTAGCCCGCGTCGGGCGAAAAATATCTCAATATAATGCATCCCGCAAAATAGGAATATTTGACCTCAAAATCTCCAAAATCATATTCGGCATCAATAAAGTCGCTCGCGTAATCCTTTTCCTCATCGCTTATATGTGAAAAGACCGAATAAAACTCCTTTTTGTCAACAAATTTAAGCTTCATTTTCTACACGCTCCTTACCGTTTGCTATCGGAAGATCGATTTTTACGTCAAACACGTCGCATTCTTCAGTAACGCTCGTATACTCAAATCTCGCTCCCATAGCCTCGCAAAGCTTTTTACAGGTTTTTAGACCAACGCCGTTACTCTCAACCTCGTTCGTACATTTAGAGATTTTGTTAGAAACCTGAACCAAAATGCTTTTTTCATTTTTCACAAACGAGATTGCTATTTTTTCGTCCTTATCGGCATATTTATAAACGTTAGAGAAAACGTTATCAACAACGCGCATAAGTTTTGGAGCATCGGTGCATACGTATGCATCCGTGTCAATTTTCTCCACACCATACCACTCAACCGCATAGCCTTTTTCACTCAAAAGAAGAGCATGCTCCGAGAAGAGCTGATCGAAGAGCGTCTTCGCGCTGTACTCCGCAAGCTCAACGTTTATATCACCGCCAAATACAAGAAAATATCTAAACATATCGTCTGATAGATTCTTTAACCGCATAGCGGTAACCTCCGAAGCCTTAATATATTCCTTCATATATTCATCTTCAGTCGATGATTTCATAATATCAAGATACCCAAGCAAAACGGTAAGAGGAGTTCTAATGTCATGCGACATCGAGGTTATAAGCTCGGTATTGGCATTTATAGCCTCCTTCTCTTTTTCAAGGCTTAGCATCATCGAGCTTCGCATTTCTTCAACGTTGCGCGTAAGCTTGGCAAGCTCGTCATTTCCCTTACGCGTCCTTATAGGTGCGTTCATATCAACCTCATAAACGTTGGTAACGTCCTTTGCGAGAGTTGATATTTTGGTGATAATATTTTGGAAATATAGCATCAAAACCAGCGTAAGAACCAACACGCCCAAGGCTATAGACACTATATTTGCCACATCGTAATAAACGTATTCAGTGAAATCCGCTATTGATACCAGAAGCGAGCCATCACTCATTTCCAGCGGCATTTGACCGTTGTTTTTTGCGATCTGTATAACTTCCTCGCGGGTTGGGTACTGTACGGTTATACCGCCACCAAGAGTTCCGTTATCCTTTTCTGTGTCTGTTCCGTTTTCACCCTTCGAGCCGCTGTCTTCGCTATTTTCGCCATTCTCCGTCTCCGGCATATCCCCCGAGCCTTCCGTGTCTGTAAGAGAGTTATCCGTTTTATCTTCACCGGAATCTTCTGCATCCCCCGACTCCGAATCCAACGTATCGTTTGTGTCGGGATTCGGCTTCGGCAAGCTACTGTCAAAGAACAGAACATCGTTTTTATAGATGAACAAATAAATGTTTCTGTTTTGTGATACCCAATTCAAAATATCAGACGTATCTGTCGAAGAAAGCGCGTTTTTGTCAACAAATGTTTGCAAATCGCTTACGTAATCTTGATAACGCTCTGCTCGCGCCTCGTCAGAAGCGTATTTATTATCTATCCAATTTTTGAAAATTGTATTTGTTAGCAAGCCACAGGCGGTAGCAAGTACTATAGCAATCAGTATTGCCACGAACATACCGATTCGAAGCGACTTAAAAAGCTTTTCCCACAATTTATCTAAAAGCTTAATCAATCTGATACCCCTTTCCCCAAACCGTTCGTATAACCTTTGGAGCAGAGGGTACATCCTCAAGCTTGCGTCGCAAATTCAACATGTGAACGGTAACAGTGTTGCTCGACGAGGGCAACGCCATCTCTCCCCAAATAGATTCGTAAAGCTCATCGGAATTTATCGCTCTGCCCCTATTTGAAGCAAGGTAGAGCAAGAGATCCATTTCCTTGTCACGTATATCAAGCGGCTCGCCGAATTTAAATACCTCTCGCGTATCGGGATTTATCATAATTCCAAATCCGAGCTTTATAAAGCTATCGGCGGAATCACTTTTAGAATTGTAATGCTTGTATCTTCTTGTAAGCGCATCGACCTTCATTATAAGCTCCTTCGCGCTGAAGGGCTTGACTATATAATCATCGCCACCGCTACCGTAGGCTTCTTCTTTATCCGTATCAAGAGATTTTGCCGTTAAGAATAAAACGGGGACTGCAGAAAAATTTCTAATCTTTTCTACCGCTTCTATTCCGGAAAGCTTTGGCATCATTATATCCATAATACAAAGATCGAATGAGTTATCGTCGGTTAACGTCAACACCGCTTCTTCTCCGTCCTTTGCCTCAAATACGGTGTGACCGTGGCTTTCAAGGAGCAATCGCAAAACTCTTCTGATTTCTATTTCATCATCCGTTATTAATATCTTCACAAAACCATCCTCCTAAAATACGTTTTGCATAACTATCCATTTTATATTTTAACACAAGCGCGAACACTTTGCAAGTGCGTTTTGTGAACTTTAAGGAAGTTTAATGAAGTTAAAAAGGCTATCCCAAGCCTTTAAGCCCAAGATAGCCATTAAATTAAATATTAGAATTAATAATTCTCTTTTCTAACCTCGAAGAAGCTCTGGGGATGAGCGCATACTGGGCAAGCAAGAGGAGCCTTAAGACCCATTACGAGATGTCCGCAGTTACGGCACTCCCACATAGTCATTTCGCCCTTTGCAAATACCTGCTGCATCTCAACGTTGGAAAGAAGCTTGCGGTATCTCTCCTCGTGAGCCTTCTCGATAGCTGCAACCATTCTGAACTGAGCTGCAAGAGCCTTGAAGCCCTCTTCTTCAGCTTCCTTTGCGAACGTATCGTACATATCTGTCCACTCGTAGTTCTCGCCTTCTGCCGCTGCAAGAAGATTAGCTGCGGTAGTTCCAAGTCCGCCAAGAGCCTTGAACCAAAGCTTTGCGTGCTCCTTTTCGTTGTTTGCAGTTTCCTCGAAGATAGCCGCGATCTGCTCGTAGCCTTCCTTTTTAGCTACAGATGCAAAGTAAGTGTACTTATTTCTCGCCTGAGATTCGCCTGCGAAAGCAGTCATAAGATTCTGTTCTGTTTTTGTTCCCTTGAGTTCCATTTTAATTCTCCTTTAGTGAATTATTTCTTTGTTTTTTTATATTTTTTAATTAAAAATCGAATTTATATTTTGATTTGCACTTGTCGCAAACGTAGCGAAGCTTTAGTTCGTAAGCCTCAACGTCAACGCCCGAGAGTATCTTAAGCTTTTCAAGAAACTCGGGTACGTCAATATCCTTAACGCTCTTGCAAACCCTGCAAATCATATGCCCATGAAGCTCAAACGCAGCGTCATACATATCCGCGCCGTCTTCACCGCTTATCTTTCTAATGAATCCATCTTCTTCAAGTGACTTCAAATTATTATATACGGTTGCCCTCGAAATTCCGGGCATCCTTTCTCTTGCAAATACGAGCAACTCATCTGCTGTTCTATGTTGTCCCTTGCATAAATCGGATCGAAAAATCGAAAGCATCAAAGCTTTCTGTTTTGTCATATCATTCTCCGTTTTTAGACTTAGTTTAGTTTTTTTGGACTTTGTCTAAAAATATTCTATCACAAAAATTCTGCTTTGTCAACAGCTTTTTCAAAAAAACATAATTTATTTTTTGCCTTAATCGAACACATTAATCATTTTGTGACCATAAATTCCAATCTACATTCCTAATATATCATATTATTTTATATTTTTCAACTATATTTTGTAACTAATATATATTTTGTCATTTTGACGAAAAATACAGTGCATATTGAACAAAATTTCTCAAAAAAAGTTTATATTTCAAATAAAAAAACTGTTGATTTATTGACAAAAATGTAGTACAATATATCTATAAAATCTATTGTAATAATAAGTTTTATTATTAGTTAGGAGAAGTTATGCATAACATTGTACGTCCCGAAAGCTTTGAGCGCATTACAAATGCAGCTCTTGCAAACAAATTTATCGACGAACAGGTAAAAATCATAAGAGATCAGGTAGGAGATAAGAAGGTTCTTCTCGCTCTTTCCGGAGGAGTTGATTCCTCCGTTGTTGCAGCTCTTTTGGTAAAAGCAATCGGTAAACAGCTCGTTTGCGTTCACGTTAATCACGGTCTTATGAGAAAGAACGAGTCCGAAAACGTAATCGAAATCTTCCAAAATCAGATGGATGCTAACCTTATTTACGTTGATGCAACAGACAGATTTCTTTCTCTTCTTAACGGAGTTTCCGACCCCGAAAGCAAGCGCAAAATAATAGGCAAAGAATTCATAAACGTTTTCGCTGACGAGGCGAGAAAGCTCGAAGGCATTTCATATCTCGCGCAAGGCACTATTTATCCCGACATTCTCGAAAGCCAGAAGCAAGCAGAAGGCAAGAAGGCTGTAAAGTCGCACCACAACGTTGGCGGTCTTCCCGAAGATCTTCAGTTTGAGCTCGTTGAGCCCATTGCGCTTCTCTTCAAGGACGAGGTTCGCGTAGTTGGCGAAGCTCTCGGACTTCCTCATGCTATGGTTTACCGTCAGCCCTTCCCCGGCCCCGGTCTTGGTGTTCGTTGCCTCGGCGCAATCACACGCGATAGACTTGAAGCGCTTCGCGAAGCAGACGCAATTCTTCGCGACGAGTTCGACAAAAACGGTCTTGCAGAGAAGGTATGGCAGTTCTTCGTTGTAGTTCCCGACATCAAGAGCGTTGGAGTTAAGGACGAAAGCCGTTACGAAGGTTGGCCCGCAATCATCCGCGCCGTTAATACAACGGATGCAATGAGCGCCACAATTGAAGAGATCCCCTATAATGTTCTTCACAAAATCACATCTCGCATAACAGCCGAAGTCCCCGGTATCAACAGAGTTCTCTACGACCTCACACCGAAGCCTACGGGAACGATTGAATGGGAATAATACACAAAACCCCGAAAGCCTTGATTTTACAAGGGTTTTCGGGGTTTCCCATATCTTGCTGACATCACTTTGACACCACTTTGAATTTTGACACCGCTAAATGAAATGCTCTGCTTTTCACGGCAGAGCATTTTGTTTTTAATTATGATACCTTAGTCGCAGTATTCTTCCGTATAGTGCTCAGCGTAAGTAGCAAGATTAGCATCTACCATAGCAAGAAATTCTTCTTTGCTTACTTCTGCACAATCCACGCCAAACATAAGTGTTTTAACGCCATGTTCTAAACGATACAGAAACGCCGCATACACTTCGGGAAACTCTACTACATCAACTGCAAAATCATCAATAGATGTTAGGTAGGTTTCCGTATGAATGTTTAAGCATCTACGTATGTTCTTATTCATGTTTTTACCTCCTTATAGAATTTTATCTTAACCGAGATATTAACTCGAGTAGATACTTGATGTTATCTAGAACATCGCTTGTTTGCTCGATTTTCTCAAGCCGTTTGAGTTCTGCGGTCAGTTCGGTAAGATACTGACAGACAAACTTCTGCACTCGGATGTTAGGGCGAACAACGATTTCTTCATCTAACACCTTTTTAGTACAGTAGTCTTGCTTCGTCAACCCCGATGTAAGCACTCTCATATCAAGAGCATACGCTTCTTCGGGAGATACACGAAAGCCTATCGTAATACTACGCCATCTTCGCTTGTTATCTCTATTCTTCGCTGACATTTTCACGTACTCCTTTCAACAGTCTATTCAGTTCGTCTGCGATCATTTGGTCTTTACCTTTGTATCTGTGGGTGTAAATCATAGTTGTGGAAGGCTTCTTATGACCTGCACGCTGGGAAATATCCATAACAGAAGCACACGAAACACCATCCATAAGCATACTGATATGAGAGTGTCTGAATCCGTGAATTGTTATTTTCTTCAATCCTGCTTTCTCTGCGGCTTCTTTAAGTTTTTTATGCAGAGTAGTTTTTGAAGTGGGAAAAATCCTATCTTTTTCGGACAAGCCGTACAGAGTTTCCATATATTCAGCCAATTCCTCTATAAGAAATTGAGGGATATAGATAGTTCTTTTACTGTTCTTTGTCTTGGTTTTTCCCATTTTACGTGTTTGCGTTTTATAACTCGCCTTTACACTCAATGTACCTTCCTCAAGAGAAACATCTTCCTTGGTCAATCCAAGAAGTTCCCCCAATCTGATACCACTCCAGAAAAACACTTCAAAGATATAGTAAAACATTGGTTTGTCTTGAAGCTGTTCCGAAAACTTTTCATATTCTTCGAGAGTCCAAATCTCCGCTTCTTCCTCTGGATTTTTAAGGCCCATCCTTTCCACCTTCAAAACGGGATTGGATGGTAAATTGTGATATGCTATGGCAAAATTCATTATCGCAGACAACTGATTGTTGATGCTTCTCAAATATGTATCGGAGTAAGGCTCTCCATTTTTCTTAACAGCCATCATCATATTGTTTTGCCAATTACGCACATCTTTGGTAGAAACCTCATAGACCTTTTTGCGTCTGAAATAAGGAAGAATTTTCGTTTCTATGATATGTGCCTTGGTTAGACACGTGGTTTCTTCCTTGCGAATGCGAGAATCTTTCATATAACGCTCTATAAGCTCTCCCATCGTAAGATTTTCGTCAAGCGTTTCTTTATGCTCAAGTTGCTTTATGAAAGCTGGGAGTTCGTTTTTTATCCACTCTTCAGCATCCTTTTTCTTTTCAAACCCACGCTTGCAAGTACGTTTTCTCTCGTTTGTGTCGGGAGAAATGTAGCTGAAATTAACTCTGTAGTTTTTCTCACTTACTTTGGTGATGTAACTACTGTAAGATGTCTTTTTGTTACTCATAATTAAAATCCTTTCATAAATTCTATTGCCTTACCGATTGTCAATTACGCATCCATAGGAAGTGTACAAGATGTTTGATTCTAAGCGAATATCACGCCCATAACTCTCAAAATCGAAGTATGTGCGTATATTCTCTGGAATGTCAATACAACAACACTCGTCTGCGTAGTAATAGCCTAAATCCTTGTCATCGTCCACATCGGGAAGAAACTCGAAGCTATCAAGCTCATCTATCAGTTCCATAAGCTCTGTAACACCCATACAACTCGTGTATTCAAGCACCGCCTCTAACTTGTCCGCATCACTCTGGCACAAGCTTTCAAGGCGTTCTGCGAGCCTATTAAGCTCTGTCAGACTTGAATACTCTCCGATGGAATTGCCAACACCGACAATCTCTGTTTCATAATCGGTAATGAAGTATTCTTCGTAATACTCATCAATACCGATTGCCCCAAGTACCTTTTCGAGCACTTCATCAGCCACGGGGAGCTTTACCCACTTTCCGATTAAATACCCCTCATTGTACTTTCCTAAATTCGTGATGTAGATTTTCACATCATTCACCTTTCCGTTCGATAGGTCAATATATAGACCTATCAGCTTGCCTTTCTATAAATTTTTTCATAAAGATATGCTTTATTGACCTTGCCTCGAACAACGAGATACCCCTTTAAAGCCAGTTCGGTGTTCAATTCTTTTATTACCTCATACGCATACGACTTGGATACACCCAGAAGCGTACTTACATATTCTGCACCAACAAAAAGATTCTCTACTGCCATAATTCGTGTCCTTTCTAATTACGCATAAATATGCGTAATATTTTATAATATATTGTATAATATTCATTTTGAGCTTATCACCCATCAACACATATATGATAGTGTACATTTTTATATCTGAACAAAAAATCCATTGTTTTCGCCTATATTTCGGCACTTTTTCATTCCTCGGATAGAACGCTACAAATTTGTGTTGTGTTTATATTGTAGTGCATAATTATTCCCTTGAAAAAAGAACGGCAAAATTTGTTAAGAAAACAGAAAAGCACCCCTACCCCGAAGGGTAGAGGTGCTAACGTATATTATCTTATAAGGTAGGAATAGAGGCTAACATCGAGTCTATTATGCCCCAATGCGAAGCTGACCTCAAGGGCAATATCCTTGTCAAAGCCGTGTACCACATCGGACTTAAAGCGAGGGGTGTTATAGCTATAATCGTATTTGTCCTTATCTATGAATAGCTCATATTTACGCCCATCGTAAATATCAATGCCACGCTCTCGAGATTCCTTTACTTCAGAATAAAGCTCCCTTGCGTACTCGGCACGCATACGGTGAGTTCCACAGTTCTTGTCTATGTAGGGTATCAATGGAGCATCGGGAGAATGACCACCCTTGAGCTTGCTATCCACCCAGTAAGTAAGATTTTGGCGTTCTGATGGGAGCACAGGCGATATACGCTCTCTGCCACCCTTTTCAACGAAGTGAAAGCCTATAATTTGCCCTTGCTCGTTACGCACAGCATCCGAGGCGGTAGTTGTTGTGATGGATGCTCTGCGACAACCAGTAACGCTTGCGAAGTAAAGACCATCTTGGTTTTCGGCTCTATGTGCGGTGCTGGATGGCGGTAGCTCCCCACGGCTATTTTTGACAGAGGTGTATGTGCGACGCTCTACAAAGCCAAGCTCCTTTGGCGTTATGGTTTCCCCTCGAATTTTCGATATTGCCGATAGCTCACGGCTTACCGTCCAAGCAGAAGCATCACGGTAGGCTTCCATATAACGTGCAACCACGCTTTTGTCAATATCCGCCATGCTTTTAACGCCCATTTCCTTGCAGACGGAAGATAACCTATTTGCCGTTTTTCGATACTGCTCAGCGGTTTTCACGCTATGGATGCCCTCTGCTACGCCATTGACCTTGACTTTTTTCTCACCAATACGTAACAGCTCGTTAATACGGTTGTTCAGTTGTATAGTTATGTTCTTGTTCTTTCTTCCCACACACACCACCTCTCAAGTTGAATTTTGTTAAGTCTAAAACTCCATTATTAGCAACTGCTAGGGAACGAAGCCACCCTTTTGATGTTGATTTTGCCGTTTGCAAAACCATTTTGAAATGTTGGATTTTCTCTATCAAAAATCCTTCACGTTACTTCGGGATAAAGCATCCATACTCTGTATGGCTGTTTTATCCCTCGATTTTGATACTTTTATATATACTTTTACCGCCATATATAAAAGCCTCGAAATCCTTTGTAAATCCTTGCTTTTTTACTCCTTTCTTAATTCTGTACCTGTCAAAAAAGTAAGCGAATTTTCGCTTGTACTGTTACTATAGTAAAAAAAGCAAGTGATTATAACTATAACGTAAAAAAGCTTCCCCGCACTACGCAGGGAAGCTTTTAGTATCTTATCTATATTTAATTATTCAGCAGTTGGTACCAACACTCTTACAAACGTAAATCTGCGTGTGTTTCCTTCACCGTCGCTTATTGTTGCGATGAAAGAGTAGTAGCACTTCTCGCTTATCTCGTCGGGTATATCTACAACGTATACGTCCTTATCAGCATCGTAGGTCACCTTGATGCTTTCATTGGCAAAAGCGTAAGAAACTGCCAATTCTTCACCGTCGATAACTACCTTGGATATAAGCTCGTAGTCAGCAGTTGTAGCTTTTTTATGATCAGCATAGTAAAGATCTATAATGTACCACCACGCTGCTTCAAGCGGAGTAGGATTCTCATTACGGACAGGGAACATCCCCTCTTCACCATAGTAACCGCACTTTTCACAGACACCGCCAACGTATTTATGTCCTGACGGCAAGGTCGCAACAGCGGTTGTAGTAGGTACTTCGTCTTCACACTCTGCGTCGTAGAAGATCTTTAAGCAATCACAGCATACGTATACATCAACGAGAGTTTTGACATAGTTGCAAGACACCTCGGGAGTTGCCTTCACATATTCTGCATTCTTGTGCTGGCAGACCGTCGAATCACCGTCATCATCTCCGTCTGTTGTTGCTTCAAGCAATCTTATAAACAGATATTTAACAGTACGTCCGTTAGCGTTATTCGTTATTGATGCTTCAATGGAGTAATAGCAATTCTTGGTTATCTCGTCGGGAATATCTACAACGTACACTCCATTAGCTTCATCGTATCTTAACGTGATGCTTTCATTAGCGATACTCCAAGTTACTACAAACACTTCGTCCTCTATAACTATCTTTGATATAAGTTCATAGTCAGACGGAGTAGCTTTTCTATTATCAGCAGAGTAAAGAGAAGAAAGCTGCTGGTTAGCTAATTCCCACGGAGTTGGATCGGGGCTCATTCCAGTATCACCCGTACCTCTTTCCATAACACCGCATTTTTCGCAAACACCGCCGACGAATTTATGTCCCAACGGAGGAATTACTACGCTGTTCAAATCAGTTACTTCATTTTTGCATACTGCATCTGAGAAAACTCTTTCGCAGTTATAGCACATATAAATGTCATAACGAATACCGAAATTGCTGCAATCAGGAGCCATAGCAGGCATACACTCTGTTTCTCCATGAACAGGTGCATTACACTCTTTGCATACGCAGTTTTCTACGGTAGTATGCTTGCACTCAATCGCTCCGCATCTGTCACAAGCTCCATCAACGTAATTATGTCCTAAAGCAGGAATTATAATAGCCGTATTTAATTTGTTTTCACCATTTGCGTCGGAGAAGAAACCTAAACAACCTACACAACAATAGTATTCAATATTTCCGTTTTCTTCACAAGTCGCTTCGGCTGCAGGAACGAACGTAGGCTTATTGGAAAGGAAGTTTTTATGTGCCGTTGCACCGCAATCCTTGCATACACAATTTTCTATATTAGGATGCTTACAACTGGATTCTCCACATTTATCGCAAATACCGTTAACGTAATTGTGTCCCTGTGCGAGAATTACAACGTCTTCGTGGATAGCCTCGATCGTGCCATCTTCGTCCATGAATGCTTTGCCGCAGTCGCTACAAAAATACAGGTCAGTATTGGAACCGTTTATTATACAGGTCGGCGGAAAAGCAGCATGCCACTCCATAGCGGTATGTGCCGTTGCACCGCAATCCTTACATACGCAGTTTTCCACATTTGTATGCTCGCAAGTGGGTACGCTTTCATCGACAGCTCCGCATACGCTACATACGCCATCTGTGTAGGTATGTTCGGTTGTGCGAGTTGCACCGCAGATATTGCAATCGGTATCGCAAGCGTTGTCGTAAGCGTGCTCGGTAGTACGAGTAGCACCGCAAGCGTTACAGTCGGTATCGCAAGCGTTGTCATAGGTATGCTCGCACGATGAATTGTTATTGCCCCCTAGTATCTCCTGTAATTCGGGTGGCAAGCCTTCACAGCTTGCAAAGCTGAAAACCGTAATTGCAAGAGTCAGTACAATAAGCATAAGCCTTGCAATCACTAAAGTAGAGTTTGTGCGTTTCATTGTTGTTCTCCTTTTCCTTAATCGATGAATTTCTTATTCGTAAAAAAATACATCGATTATTGTAATTGATGTACTCTTTCGCTTGAAAAATACACTTAATTTTACATTTTATGATTTTTTTAGTTGTTTTTTAGGCTTTTTATTGACTTTTATGTAAGGATGTGATATAATTTTAAGCGGTTAATAACCATCAATTACAATAATTGGCGAATATTGCAAGACGGCTTTGGCTGTCTTTTTTTATTTGGTGAGCAGTACCCCGAACTTATCCATAGCATTTTGCTTGTGTTCAATCATTGAGTGAGCGTATCGGTTAAGCGTAACAGTTGCCGATTTATGACCTAAAATCTCGGATAGTGTTTTAATATCCATACCGCTTTCAAGTGCTCTTGTTGCGAATGTATGTCGCAGGGCGTGAAAAGAGAGCTTGCTAACACCGAGCTTGTCTATCAGCCTCTCAAAGCTCTTTTGATAGCTTCGCACGCTCATTTGCTCTCCCTTAGCGTTCTCAATAACGTACCCCGACTTACTATGTGCCTTTAACTCTTTGAAGATAGGCAAAAGCTGTTTAGGGAATGGAATAACTCTTGTTCTGTGCGTTTTCGTGGTATCGGTTATCTTGGCAAATCTGCCGTCCTTATCCTTGCTCTCGTAACACGTTTCCTTGACCGTTATCGTCCGTTTCTGCATATCCACAGAGGTAAAGTCTAACGCTAAAAGCTCACCTATGCGTACGCCCGTGTAAAGAGCAATTATAACGCCAAGCAGTTTACGCTTCGGTGCGGAAAGTACAGCTTTTTCTATCAGCTTTTGCTCCTTGACGGTGAAGCACTTGACCTCGGTTTCCTCGGGCGTAGGACGCCTTATTGCCCCTGCGTGATAGGTCTTTGCTATGCCAAGCTCACTCGCACGTTTAAGGGAGCTTTGTATGACCGTTATTATACCGTTTATCGAGTTCGCAGACAACTCACCACCAGTCTTGTGATTGCCGTGTGCTGTAAGCTCATTAACATGCCTTTGTAGTACAAGGGGCGTTAGCTCGTCCATCTCATAATCTCCGAGTCCTCCTATAATGTGCAGATTGCAAATATCCTTGTAACGCTCGTGCGTACGGTGCTTGAGTGGCTTAACGTATAGCTCCAACCACTCCGAGAGCCATTCCTTGTATGTCATTGTCCTATGACCTCCTAATATAGTTTTGATGTACTATATTATATGACAAATCCCACAACTCAATAAAAGAAAAAGAAGCTATGGAACGATTACTCGCCCATAGCTTCTTTGTTTGTCTGCCTTACAATATTCGACCTTTGCAGGTCTGCTTGCCCCTTTCGGGGCGGTACGCTACGTTGATGGAGATAGTTAATGTATATGTAGTATATAAGGAATATAAAAAATGAAAGTATGACAAACAAAAACCAACACAGCGTACCCCTTTCTGCTTTTCGAAAAACTTACTGTTTCCTTATGCCTTACAATCCAATGGTTTTAGCCATTGATATTATATGATACTGTAGCAACAAATAGAATATTCCACTTTTTTGTCGAAAGATAAAATATTTTTTAGTGCTATATCCTTGTTTGATAGCTCTTTATAATAGGTGGCAGTATAGGAACGAACCTTGCTGTTAGCATATCCAAATGTAACTTGATCAAGGCGTTCCACCCCTCCAAGCGAAAGGAGTCGCAGTATTCTTTTATGATAGCACTATTGGCGTATGCCGTGACGAGCTGGTTAAGCTCCTGTACCTTGGGCACTTGCATATAGTCAGCAACTTTGTATAGATGTTTTTTAACGTATTGGTTTACCGGAATAAATCTGGTGGCAATATTTAACGTGTGTACCTCATCGTGCCTATCAAGCCATTCTTTAACGGAAACGGTATTGTTATTGAAAATAGCCATATAGCAACCGCCATCTATAAGTGATGTTACAAGCGGATTGCTCCTAAACTCAAGTGTCAAATAAGACATCAACTCGATAGGGCTATCAAACACAGTAAGCGAATTGAAGGTATTGTTCCTTTGTGCTTCTTCAGAACAATAGGTAAAGCTAACATTGGGCTTTGTGACATAGTGGTTAAAGCACCATCTTGTGTCGCTATGACCGTACCTCGACATTTTATATACTGATGTGACATTACCATCTATATCGTAGGATACCCATCCTATGTTGTATTTGCTATCTACAATAACAAGATTACGATTTATCATTTCCCAGATAACTTCGTTGGCAATATGGAACTTTGATTTCAAGATGCTAAACAGCGTTGTGTACCCACCTTTTTTGATGCCGAGTATATTGTCTTCCAAAACATAGTTCAATGCATCTTGAGGAACTGGTGGCATATACCCAAATCCAAAATGCTTGGCTGTATATCTAATGATAGCTTTTATATTATCTGGAGTAGCTTGCTTAAGGAATTCAGTGCACACATAATATGCTTCAAGCTTATTAAGAGATGCATATTTCATTAAAGCTACAAATATAGGGATAAGTTGGCAGGTGTCGCTGTCAAAGATCCCCTCACTTGTAACATAGCAGTTTGGATGCGATTTAAGCACAACGTAGTCACCTTGTCTTACAAGTAGATGCCTATCCCACCAACAAAGCAACATAAGTGCATTAGCATTATTACAATTACACTCATCTTCATATGTAACGTGATGATGCCGAATCTTTCCAATGTTAACAATATAATGTACATATCCGCTATCTGGAAGTATAGGATTTTCTTTAAGTGCTGTCTGAAGTGTTTTGTAATCTTCAAGCAAATATTTTATGCCATTTTTACACACAATGTAAACTTTTGTTCTAAAGATAGCATCATATTTTGCAGGATTAGCAACGTAGTACCGTTCTTTAACATAGATTGGAAGAGTTCTATACACTTCTAATGGTACTATTGTGCCATCATCTTTACGTATGCTTACTCGTTGAGTTTTAGCCTTAGTGATGTACCTGTCTGGGTTCTTAAGGTACGTTGCTTCTTTGATGGTAACTGCCTTACATTGAGCAGTTTGAATTATTTCTTTTAACATTTTTTAACCTCTGTTTGTATTATTAGTCCTGTTGAACCACTACGAAGTGGAGTTACTGTTTCCATCGGTCTTGTGTTTTCAGCGGTTTCGCATTTACTGCACTCACTATATCGTAACCCAAACCATCATTAAAAGCTGTTTCCAATTTATCTTACTGGTTCTGTGCTCTATATATTGGTGCAGTAGATCAAATGTTGATTCATTGGTACTTGGTTTAATGTTCTATGGTGATGCTTAACCGCTTTTCTCATCCTTTCAATGCCTATACCTTGGTGAATATTATATGATACTATATTCCATCTGGAATGGCATTATAAAAAAATGTTGCACTACCCCGAAAAAAGCAGAAAAAATTAATGGTTCTCTGTGACCAAGTATATGATAGAGCACCATAGAAGCAAAAAATAGAAAGAGGTGTTCGAGCACCCAAACACAAAAAAGCGTACAAAGCAGAAAAGCTCTATACGCTATATTTTTGCAAAAAGCATTGAAATTTACGGTGATTTGTGGTATAATAGTCGTAAGCTCAAACTACCTATTTCCTGCCGTTCTCCCGATGTGGCTGACACCACTTTTGACACCACTTTGAAGGTTGAATGGGTGGAATTGACGGAATACAGCCCAAAATCTGATATTAAAACACACGAAAATGCACCCAAAAGACCACAACTTAAGGATGCACTTTCGAGTGGGAATAAGCCGCAGGCTTATTCCCATTCAATCAACTATGATTGCCCTAAAGGGCAAGTTATGAGTTATGATACGCTTCGCGTAGTTATGAGCGGCTTCGCCGCGTTTAAAGCTACAGGGCAATCATATCATAACGAGTGCGGAGCACTCTCATAACATTTGGCAAAGCCAAATTCATAACTCTAAACTAATAACTGAAAGTTGAGAGTTTTATTATGACCGACAGTGTATTAAGAACAAAATCCAAAGAATTTGCAAAGAACATAGTCTTTCTATGCCGCAAACTCAAGCATAACGGAGTTGAAAGTGCCTTAATAAACCAGCTTTTACGTTGTGGTACATCCGTTGGTGCAAATGTTCATGAGGCACAGTATGCCCAAGGAACAAAGGATTTTATTTCAAAATTTGAAATTGCACTGAAAGAGTGTAACGAAAGCGAATATTGGCTCGAATTGCTTTTTGAAACCAATTCACTAACCGAATTGGATTTCAAAACATTTCAAGGAAAATGTATTGAGGTTCGCAGAATGCTCGTTTCAACCGTTACTACGCTAAAAAGCAAATAAACAATAAGGTTTTTAAGAGGCTGAGTCAAAAGCTTTTAATTAAGCGAATGGCTCAGCCTCTTTCTTTTGGCGATGTTTTTTGTGTTCGTGGATTAAATAAGTAAAAAGGACTGCAGATTATTACAGTCCTTCCTACCTCAATAAAAGATTGAATAAAATCGCTTATCCGATATACTATCAAACGCCTACGTCTGCTAAATCCCAAATACCGTCGTTTTCCTCGTACCAAGGAGTTTCGGTCCCCGGCGAGCTTGTTATAATATCCGAAGCTATAACTTCTACAACTTCAACTTCGGGATTAATGTATTTTTTCATTTTCTAACCTCCAATTGTTCATCGTTCATTAATTACCAACTACTGCATCGCGGTAATTCTTCGCGCTTACACTATACTTCATAAGCGCTTCAACAACTGCAACGAGGTTTGCATTACCTGTTGAGGTTGCATAAGCGTGGTAAGAATAGAGGCTGTACGTTTCGGTTGCACCTATACCCTTGATGGTATAGGTAACGTCATCGAGCATCATATATGCGTACATAGTGATTTCGAGGTAGTCGCCGTTTTCGTCTGTTCCAACGGCAGCAACCGCATTTCTCTTCCCAACCTTGAAGGTGAAGTTATCTATAGTGTAACCTTCTGCAAGATAGAATCTGAACGAAGGAACTTCGCCAACGTTTACTGCAACGCTCGTGAAGTATGTAGTGCCCTCGGGATTCTTTGCTTCGCCTGTGGGAAGAGTTGCTCCGTAGCCGTTAAGGAGAGTCTCAATTTCAGTGAGCTTGTCGCTTACCGATGCGGTATTATCAAAGTAGATATGAGCGGCAGAAGCGTAAACGAGCATATCCTTCATAAGAGTCTTGATTACGTTATCGTAGCTGCCGTTTATTACGGACTTGGTGTACTTGAATACGTCAAGAGTCCAGTTAGCATCAACTGTGGTGTCACCCGTGTTAAGAGTTACCGCAAGCTTGATATCTGAAAGAGCCTCGCCTGAAGCAAGATTTACTGCAACGTGGTAGTAGATTACGCCGTCGATTTCAACCTCTTCGTATTCAACGTTATTCATACCGTTAACGGTGAAGCTATCTACGTTTTCCTTGGGAACGTAGATATTATATACGAAGTTAGAGTAAAGGGTTACACTGGACTTGATCTTGTATCCTACCATAACCTCGGGATAAGCCTTGTATGTTACAGTTTCTCCCACGGAGTGAGATTTAACAAATACACACTCAATACCGTTGTCAAGATTAACCTTACTGCTAACGATAGAAGATGTCACATCCGCGGGAACTGTCAATTTAAGATACTCTCCATCGCTGCCCTTGCCAAACGTTATTGATGAATAATCATTCAAGGTATAAAGCGAAGAATTATTGGGGTTTCTTCCGCTATTATTTCCCTTCCCTACAATCAATTCACCGCCGTTTACCGTAATGTCAAACGCATGAATATGCGTCATAACTCCGTCACTTGAGGCGGTATGTCCGGTTACAGTATCAAAAATAGCATTTCCCTTGCCCATTTTGCTAAAGTCGAGAATGCAGTCAGTCATCGTAAGAGTGTACTTTATCTCTTTGTCTTTAGATTTGTTATCTCCCGCTTGAGCGTAGAATATAGGTCCTGAGTTATAGCCGTTGTTATTATGTACGAGATTGACGTTCTCCATATTGATGTTTACGTTTGTGAGCTCGACCGATTCATCCTCGCTTTGCGCTCCAACCGCGAATAAAACGCCATTACCTTCCACTATAAGATTACCGTTTCTGATATTAAACGTAAAGTTTTCACCGTTGACTGTATGTCCCTTCATACGAAGATAAAATACAAATGTACCGCTCGTATGGGTAAGTGAATATCCTCCAAGATTTATATCGATTTCACCTAAAGCAAATCCCAAGTTATCCGCGCTGCTGGTGCCTGCAAATTCAGCATCTCTGCGAAGAAGAATTTTTGCCGTAGAAGCCCCTACCGTACTAACACAATCTTTAGCCGCTCCAAGCGCAGTTGCGAATTCCGTTTTTTCGTACGCACCCTTGAACTGACCGTTCTGGAAAAGAACAACGGGATACTTATCAAAATTACTGTACAAGGTAGGAATCGTTCCATATCCTTCTATATACTCATCCTTCTGCATTGCGTAAGTGACCCAATCACCGCTCGTTGCGAATTTAACGAATTCAGCCTTCGCGCCGGAAGAGTTCTTTCCGATAATAGGTTCATCTGTATAGAACGGAGTAGCGCTATTCGTAAGAACGTTTGCGGTTACGTCCGAAGGAACGGTTAGTTCGATATATTTACCGTCCGTTCCCTTACCGAACATTATTGAAGAATAATCGTTCAAGGTGTAGAGCTTTGACGCATAAGGTCTTACGTTTTCGGTTCCTTTACCTAAAATTATTTCTCCGCCGTTTATCGTAATGTCAAATGCATGAATCTGCGTAACTACGTTATTACTCGTAACAACGTGATTTGAGGTAGTGTCGAAAATCGTGCTTGCCTTTTTCATTCCACTAAAATCAAGAGTACAATCCGTCATGGTAAGGTCGATTTCCATTTCTTTATCGGAAGAGTTATTGGTAGTACCCTGATTATAGAATATAGGACCGGAGTTCCAACCTTTGTTAGTGGTAACCGTAACGGTAACGTCGGTCATATTAATATCTAAGTTAGTGAGTTTAACAGATTTATCCATTCCTTCATAACTTGCGCCAACGCCAAACAAAACGTAATTTGCCGATGCAATATTACCGTTTCTGATATTGAGAGTGAACGTTTCACCCTCAGTGGTGTGAGAAAACATGCGAAGATAGAATATAAAGCTCGAGCCAGTGTGAGTAAGCGTATATCCGCCAAGATTTATATCGATCTCACTGAAAGAGCTGCCAAGCTTATCTGCATGCGCGGTGCCTGCGAATTCAGCATCACCTCGAAGAAGAATTTTAGCCGCCGGAGCGCCTCTGTTTTCTTTAGTAAGCTCATGCGCCGCGGCGTATGCAGCCTTGAAATCAGCTTTAGCATACGCTCCCTTGAATTCTCCGTTCTGGAATAGAACTATAGGATATTTTGTCGCATCAGCTTTATCCGAAGGAAGATATCCATAGTCTTGGATGTAAACACTATCAATTCCATTCTGCAAGCTATAAGCCTTATTAACAAACGCCTCGCCTATCATCTGCTGGGTAAGAGCATCGTAGTGCCATTTGTCTTGCTGAACGGGTTCTTTTGCTTCACCGCTATCCGGATCAACGAGATCATATCTCGTATCAAGCATTGAAACGTTTACGAGAGTTTCATCATTTGTAACCATTTCCTGTGCTCTCTGAACTGCCTCAAGACCGGTTTGACTGAGAGGCGTATGCGCGGGATTACAATAAACTCTGCCTATAACGGTTGCCATAGCCGAGAGGTCCTCGCCCACAATAGCTCCAACGTCACGTCTTACGTCCGATATAAGTGTTTCAAGAAGTGTGGAATAAAGAGCTGCAGTCATATTGCCATGATTGCTATCTCTTTCGCCCTGCATCCACCAAAAGCCCTTAACAACAGGAGTATATCCTTCAGCCTTAAGCTTTGTAACAGCTTCTTCTACAGTGGCAATGAATCCATCGTAAAGATCGCCGATCTTATCTCCTGCAAACGTTATTTCGGGATTAGCTGCAACATAAGAAGGAGGAGTCCAAGTGCTTATGTTATTATCAGCCGTTACCTTCATTGCGGAAATCTGGGTATCTCCGCTTGCGTACTTGATTATTACGTGCTTTTCTCCGCTGCTCTTAAGCGCGGTTGCGATTCCGATTTCAGGACCGGAATACGTAGTGCTCTTACCGAGACCAAAGGTAACGGGAGCAAAGCTCGTGCTATCGTTTCCATATCCCTTTCCATAGAAGAGGACGTTCGATATTCCCGAATCAAGAATATCCGCGTCGGAGTATCCATCGGGATAATCGGCAACCGTTCCATAACCTACCGCATTTGACTGACCTGCGACAAGCCATATGTTGATTTTATTTCCGGTTTCACCCGATTTGGTGTTGGAGTCGTTAGCGCTTGCAATAATTGCCAAGCAGGAAAAGACTAATGCCAAGCTGAGCGCAACCAACAAAATCTTTTTTGTTTTGGTTTTCATTTTTCTTTTTCCTTTCAAAATTTGTTTTTGATTTTAATCTCATATAAAACAAGCTCAATATTTCTTTTAAAAACTCGCAGTTATTATTATGAGCATATATATTATAACATTTTTCCGCTTTGTTGTAAATAGCCAAGTGAGATATACTCGCTTTGCCTTGACAAGCAAAGAAATATAGTGTATAATAACCAAAAATGAATATTTGGAGCTTATATTATGGAATTATTGCAGTTAAAATACTTTTGCGACACGGCAAAAACTCAAAATTTATCAGAAACCGCAAGAAAATACAACGTTCCCACATCCTGTGTGTCAAGAACTATTAAAAGACTTGAGGATGAGATGAATTGCAATTTTTTTGATCACCACGCGAACAAAATATTTTTGAACGAGCGAGGCGCGGTATTTTATGAAAAGGTCTCCTCAGCGCTTATGCTGCTCAATGATGCGCAGGTTATGGTGAAGGAGGATTCGAGTGACTTTTTAAGTGAAATCAACTTTTGCTGTAGGAGCAACAGAGGAATAGCCATTGAGGCAATGGAAGAATTCGCTAAGGTTTTTCCTAACGTAAAATTCAAAGCATTCTTCGGCAGAACACACACGGAGGATACCGATATTTTAATCTCTTGCGCTCCGCCTCCGGAATTTAATGAGAGCGTGCTTCTGGTAGAAGAGGATTTGCTTATAGCTATGCCAAAAGATCATCCTCTCGCAAACAAGGAAAACCTCGAAATTTCGGAACTGAAGAACGAGCGATTCGTAGTTGGACTTTCAACTCAAACTAACGAGGAATGCAAAAAAGCAGGCTTCGTTCCTAATATTTCTTTTGAATCGAACGATCCTGCGTATGTCAGAAAATGTATCGAGATGGGACTCGGTATCGCATTTATTCCTTCTGTGTCCTGGAGAAATCTTTTCTCGGAAAACGTGGTTTTAAGAAACGTTGGAGTAAAACGCAAAACTTACGCTTATATTCCAATCAATAAATATACCAAAAAAGCCGTTTCTCTTTTCCTTGAATATCTTATCGCCACTGCAAAAAAGGCAATGGCAGAATATAACGCTTAATTTTATTCTTTATTCTCAATAAGAATTGCAATAAGCTCGCTAATTACATAAAACAGTATTTATTTAAGGGGGTGTCGCATTTAGGCATAACCGAATAAAAAACAAGCGGAGATGTTGTTGATTAGGCATCTCCGCTTTTGCTTTAATTCAATTCAAACAATATTAGGGTCGAAAACCTGTGGTTTTCCTCGAATAAATTGAAGTTTTTATTCTATTGCCGCTTCCTCGCTCAGCGTATGTATATACGCATCTCGCTCGTCAGACGACAATTTTTGCTCTAAATCTGTTCGCCCGGGGTCTGTTCAATAAATCGGAATTTAGAGAAATCTGTTATAACTAATCAAACTTAGTTTACGAACGTATTGAAATCCTCAAAGCTTTGTACTATAATAATCGTAACATGTTTAATTTCTATGGTAAACCGGATAAAATACCACCCGGGACAAATGCAAGAGAACGTTGTTAAAATCTGCCGAGAGCATAACATTTTGGTTGAAGCTTGGAGTCCTCTTGGAACGGGTCGTATGCTAACGAATACCACTCTTATGGAAATTGCAGACAAATACGGAAAAAGCGTGGCGCAGCTCTGCATTCGCTGGTGCTTGCAAAACGAAGTATTAGCCTTGCCAAAATCAATTACTCCTTCCCGCATAATCGAAAACGCTAACGTCTTCGACTTCACGATTTCAAACGAAGATATGTTGCGTATTAACGGAATGTAATATTTCGGCGGTTTAGGAATAGACCCGGATACATTTGATTAAAAATTCATTCAAAACTATCCGATGGGGTTAGTTTGTTCATGCAAAGCAAACATTAGTTAACATTTTTGGGCTAAATATCAAAAACAGCTGAGTCAAAGCTTTTAATTAAGTATGATGACTCAGCTGTTTTTACGAATTGAATCCACAAGCTTTCGCAAACGAAGGTTTTAATGCATCGGAACAACGTGGTCATCACCGCCGAGGTGTGAACGCATACGTTGGTTTTCCGGCTGTTCACCGAGGATTTCGGTAAGGGTTTTAAGCGTTAGATCCGGATTGTAGGTTTGATAATGCAGGTGAAGCTCGTCGCCTTCGCGTAGCTCGCTCGCCATGCCACGGGTAGAGATGGATGAATTTCTGTCAATAGAAAGCACCACGCAGCTCGGAGGCCAAAGAACATCTCTGATCTCCATGCCGTCGGCAAACGAATCTTTTTGTACAGTCATGTGCGAATACACAATAACCGCGTCTTTGCCACGGTTTGCCGCTTCTGCACGAGATTCGATAACGTTGTCCGCGAATGATGTTTTACCGAAAAATTCAGCAATTATATAAGAAACTGCAACGCCAAAAATTACCGGGAAAATATTGTTTGCAGCGCAAAGTCCTTCTGCCGCAAACGCGATAGCCGTGATAGGAGTTCTCGACGAAGCCACGAGGAACGATGACATTCCGACTACAACCAATATAGTGTAATACTCGCCATCAACAAGATTTAAGGCAATAAGTCCGTCGGCAATAAGCGAAGCTATCATAGCACCGAACGCTAAATTCGGAACGAATATACCGCCGCATACGCCATGACTGTTAGCGCAGATCATAAGAACCGCGCGCACGCAGAACACAAAGATAATAACGTACCACAAGGTTTTTTCGTGAAGAATTTCCTCAATTAGCGAGTGGCCCGTTCCAATGCACCCTGAAGAGAAGAATCCAAAAATAGCAGTTACGGCAAATATAACGATGAGATTTGCGCTAAATGATCTTCGACTGTTCTTCCTTTTAGAACGCTTATCTACCACGCGATAAAGCTTTGTAAAAGCAAGTGAGCAAATACCGCATGCAACTCCTATAATTATCGCAACCCACAAATATCTTGCGGGCAGATTTTCAGAAATTTCAAGATCAAAGAAGGTAACATCTACACCAAAAAAGAACGAAAGGTATCTCTGAGTAACGACACCGAACAAAACAGATATTGATGCTACCGTAAACAGTACCACAGAAAAACGTCGGTGCGCTTCCTCAAGCGCGAATATTATCCCCGACATTGGCGCTCCCGTCGCAATAGCAAATCCCGAGCACGCGCCACAGGTCATAAGGTATCTTTCGTAAGCTAATTTATTCTTTTTTGAAAGACGAGAGCTTCCCTCGCCCACCGCAGTTCCCATTTGAACGCTCGGTCCTTCGTTTCCGAGAGGCACTCCGACAAAATATGTGAGCAAAGCAGAACCGAAAAGAACGAACACGCCCTGTACCCATTTAAGCGGTATCAATCCTCTGATTGAAGCAACCGCAGTGGGAATACCACCGCCGCGACACTCTTTAGCGTACCTTAAAACGAGCGTAGAAATTGCGCCGATTGCCGTCGCGCCTATGACAAGAAGTGGCAGATATATCGGATTTTGACGAACAAAAGAATAAATTCGCTCCGAGAATCGAACAACTATCGACGAACAAATCTTAAATACAAATATAAGAATGCCCGTCAGTACTCCTACGAGCGCCGGAAAGAGAACGTACGGAACGATTTTCTTTCGAATTTGCGATGGTTCACGTGATTTCATAATACTTCCTTTTTCACCGATTAAATATACCACAGATTAATCGGCAATTTAAATCTTTTATGTAGATGGGATATATTGTATCACAAAAGAAACAAATTGTAAATACAATAGAACCTAAAATTTTAGAAAATTATGCGCAGATCTTTACTAATTTAGAAGGTTTAAAGCCTTGACAAAAGACTTTTTAAGTGATAAAATTTACGTGTTAAAATTGATGGCACACAATCTGAGGTAGCATTATGGAAAACAATTTTGAATCTATGATAAAGCGCGGATACGTTAAGTATTCGGATTTTGGCGCAGTTGGCGATGGGATTAACAATGACCACGCGGCAATTTATGAGGCTCACGTTTTCGCAAACGAGCACGGGCTCAACGTTTTTGCTGACGAAGGCGCGGTTTATTATATACACACATTTGAAAATTCCGTTCCGATTAAAACAAACACAGATTTCAGCGGCGCTAAATTTATAATTGATGATCAAGGCGATGAAATATTTCTTCAACGCTCAAAACCTATATTCACTGTAAAGAAGGACAATGCCGAAAAAGTTTACACGGGTGAGGATTTACATACCGCATTCGACATCACTCCTATAAAGGAAAACGATACTGTTATTCCGTGGTTAAAAGGTAAGCTTGAGGCGAAAAGCCTTATCCGCTTCACGAATGAAAATCATCGCGATTTCATACGTTTTGGCTCTAACGTCAACTCCGGAAATCCAAGGACGGACTGTCTTTTAGTTGACACGGATGGCACTATAGATTCCGATACACCTGTGGCTTTCCCTTTTGACGAGATAACTAAAATCGAAATATTCAGAACCGACGATAAACCAATTACCATAAAGGGCGGATATTTTGAAAATATTTGCTGCCGCGTTGTGCAAAGTACCGAATTTGAAAACAAGTGGCGAGGGTACTACAGAGGATTTAAGATAATCAGAAGTAATACAACCATATCAGATATGACTCACCGAATAATCGATGAACCCGATATTCCTAACACGGAGTACGGCAGAAGTGATGACGGAAAGCTCCGTCAAAGCTATCCTTACTATGGATTCGTCTATTATTACAACACTTATAATTCTTACGCTAAAAACCTTTCCCTCAACGCTCACACAACGTATTACGAGGATAAACCTACTTCAAACAAACCGGTACCCATGGGAAGTTATGACATAGTTATCGAATATTCGAGCCACGTTTATTGCGAAAACATTACTAACGGTGTTGATATAAAAGATACACGCTATTGGGGTATCATGTCCTCTAACGGTGCCAAAAATATGGAGTTTAAAAACTGCTCAATGTCAAGATTCGATGCGCACAGAGGATTTTGGAATGCGCGTCTTATTGGTTGCGAATTCGGGCAGACCATAAACGTAATCGGTGGCGGAAGACTTGAAATAATTGACACGGTACGCACCGCGGGCCCTTACTTCATAGCATTACGCGGTGACTATGGAGCTACCTTTAACGGCGATGTTATACTCAAAAACTGCACCATTCTCGGAAACAAAAAATACAGAGGTGTCAAAACCGATGCCATACACGATGACGGAGTTACTATTATAAATTCGGGCTTTAATACCGCAAATGAAAAATACCTCGACTGGAACTTTGGATATACCTGCTATTTGCCGCGAAGCATTTACGTCGAATCTCTTCGCTCCGCATTCGCAGATAAAACCTACGTTTTCAACGAAATTGATGACGCAGCGTTCGACAAAAATCACTCGAACGCATATCGCATCACCGAGCGTGTTGAATTTAAAGACAGTGCTCCCTTGCCAATGTGCAGAAATCCCGAATGCACACGGATTATGAATATACCAAAGAAAATATCGAAATAAGCCTTTGATTTAGGAATAAGTATAATGATGACAAACAATAAAAAGAGATTAATTTTTGCCGTAATTTATATGGCGTATGCCTCGATTTACATAGCTCGCGTAAATCTTTCTATGGCAGGACCGGAGCTAAATGAGCTCTCAATAGTTAACACGGTAGAGCTTGGATTACTCGGAAGTATCTTCTCATGCATCTACGCTACCGGCAGACTATTCAACGGAATAATAGGAGATAAAACTGCTCCGTGGATAATGCTCACAACGGGATTGACTATTGCGGGTATAAGTAACCTTATTATCGGATTTTTACCGCCACTTTTCGCCATATTCGTTTTTTGGGGTACGAACGCCTACGCACAGTCAATGCTTTGGAGCTCAGTGCTCTGCGTTGTTTCGGGTATGTATCCCCCCGCAGACGCTAAACGAAAGACTACCGTTATGGTTACCTCTACCGCAGTCGGTAATATCATCAGCATAATACTCAACACAGCACTCATTACCGCTTTCGGAGTAAGATTTGCATTTATAGTCCCCGGTGTACTCACACTCGTTCTCGGCGCAGCAGTTCTTTTCCTCACAAAAGGAATAGAAAGACACGAAAAAGCAAACAATAGTAGTCATATTTCTATTTTCAAGCTAATAAAAGACAAAGAGATACTTGCTATGTCCGTACCCGCTATGATGGATGGAGTAATGAAGGAAAACATTAGTCTTTGGATGACCGTTTACGTTGTGGATAAATTCAATACCGACCTTAGCACATCATCTTATTATATCCTTCTTATACCAATCATAGGATTTATGGGAAGAGCAATTTACACCTCCGTATTTAAGCTTTGCCATGAAAACGAGAATAACGTTTCCGTTATAGGATTCACTCTTTGCATTTTATCCTCGATTTTGATTTGCTTCTCCGGTATAGGTATGATTGCATCTGTTCTCTGTTTAAGCGTAGTTTACGCGGCAGCCTCTATGATAAACACGTCTATTCTTTCTATCTACCCTCTTCGCTCCGCAGAAACAGGCAACGTTGCCTCGGTCAGCGGAGTTATGGATTTTGCAACCTACCTCGGCGGCGGTATTGCTAGCGTAATATACGGTGTGGTTATCGTTGCTTTTGGCTATACTCCCATGTTCATATCTTTTGCAGCAATTTCCTTGTTATCCATCTTTTTCATAACGTACATAGAGAAGCGCAGAAAAGCCAAGCAAGCGTAGGTATAAACTCTACAAAATGCGTACAAGTGAATATTTTTTGTAATTTTACCTAAAAATCTTTATTGCAATATTCCATATTTTTTCCAAAATTTTATGAAATTTCTATTGCAATCGAACCAATTATATGATATAATAAAATGTCAAAAAACGGAGATTTCAAATCCGTGAAAATCAATCTTTAATCCGAATGCAATGACATCGGTAAAGGAAGGAATTTAAGATGAATACAAAAGAACGTAGAGTCGGCACGGTATCCAGAGGTATCAGATGCCCCATAATTCGTGAGGGCGATGATCTTGCAAAAATCGTTACTGACAGTGTTATAGAGGCCTCCGAATATGAAGGTTTTCCAATTCGTGATAAAGACGTTATATCTATAACCGAGTCCATCGTAGCAAGAGCGCAGGGTAACTACGCTTCCGTAAATGACATTGCAGATGACATTCGAGCAAAGCTCGGCGGTGAAACTATAGGTGTTATTTTCCCCATTCTTTCCAGAAACAGATTTGCTATCTGCTTGAAGGGTATCGCAATGGGAGCTAAAAAGGTAGTTCTTATGCTCTCCTACCCCTCCGACGAGGTTGGAAACGAGCTCGTTTCTCTCGATAAGATAGATGATGCGGGAATCAATCCCTACAGTGACGTTCTTTCTCTTGAAAAATACCGCGAGCTCTTCGGCGAAAACAAGCACGAATTCACCGGGGTTGACTACGTTGAGTATTACGGAAATATTATAAAGGAAGCAGGCGCAGAGGTTGAGATAATCTTCGCTAACCGCGCGGCTACCATTCTTAATTACGCAGATTCAATTCTTACTTGTGATATACACACTCGCGCTCGTACAAAGCGTATCCTTAAGGCAGCAGGAGCAAAAGCTGTTATCGGTCTTGACGAGGTTCTTAATGAATCGGTTAACGGTTCGGGATATAATACCAAGTACGGACTTCTCGGTTCTAACAAATCCACAGAGGACAAAATCAAGCTCTTCCCCAACGAATGCACCGACCTTGTTTACGATATTCAAAAAAGAGTATATGCCGCAACCGGCAGACACGTTGAGGTAATGGTTTACGGTGACGGAGCTTTCAAGGATCCCAAGGGTAAGATTTGGGAGCTTGCAGACCCGGTAGTTTCTCCCGCGTTCACAGACGGACTCGTTGGTACTCCTAACGAACTTAAGCTTAAGTATCTTGCTGACAACGATTACAAGGATCTTAAGGGTGACGCACTTAAAGCAGCAATTTCGGAGAGCATTAAAAACAAGGGCAACAATCTTGTTGGCAATATGGCTTCGCAGGGTACAACCCCTCGTCAGCTCACTGACCTTATCGGTTCTCTTTGCGACCTTACGAGCGGCTCGGGTGACAAGGGTACTCCCGTAGTTTTGGTTCAGGGTTACTTCGATAACTATACCAACTAATTCGTTATAAAATCATTCAGTATAAATAAACAAGCACAAAGAGCGAAGGCACACACAAAGTATCTTCGCTCTAAAATTATGTATTCTTAAAAGGTTTTTTATGGAAAATTTAAAACAAAAGTTTACATCTTTGCGTAAAAACTATATTGGCGATAAGCAATTCTACAAGTTTACGCTTAAGATTGCAGTTCCAATGATGATTCAAAACGGAATCACCAATTTAGTTTCGCTTTTAGATAACATTATGGTTGGCAGACTTGGCACTGAAGCCATGTCCGGCGTTTCCATAGTCAATCAATTTATATTCATCTTCAATCTTCTCGTCTTCGGATCGATAGCCGCTGCGGGAATTTACATAGCTCAATATTTCGGGCTCGGTGATGAAAACGGACTGCGATATACATTCAGATTCAAGTTTTGGATAACTGCAATTGCCGCCATACTCGGAACGCTTGTGATGCTTATTTTCCACGAACAGCTTATCGGCTTATTCCTTCACGAAAGCGATAGCACGGGAGATTTGGCGTTAACCTTGCGTTATGGAAAGGAATATCTTTTCATAATGCTGATAGGTCTTGTGCCTTACGCTATATCCCAGGTCTATGCATCGACTCTGCGCGAAACAGGAGAGGTTGTAGTTCCAATGGTGAGCTGTATTGTGGCGGTGTTCACAAACTTCGCGTTAAATATCCTTCTTATTTTCGGATATTTAGGCTTCCCTGCTCTCGGTGTTAAGGGGGCGGCAGTTGCTACCGTAGTTTCAAGATTCGTTGAGCTTTTTATCCTTATTATATATGCACACCGCAATTCAAACCGATTTACATATTTAAAGCGCGCATTCGCATCATTAAAAATCCCAAGGGCGCTTTTTGGCGAAATTTCTATCAAGGGCATACCCCTTCTTTTCAACGAATTTTTATGGGCGATTGCCATGACGATGCGCAATCAATGCTACTCAACGCGTGGACTTGACGTTGTTGCCGCGCAAAATATTTCGGCAACGGTGTTCAACCTATTCAACGTTGTGTACATGTCGCTTGGTGCTGCTATAGCAATTATCATTGGAAATCTTCTCGGCGCGGGTAAAATAGATGAAGCCAAGGAGAAAACGAAAAAGCTTATAGCATTTTCGGTATTTATGGGTTGCCTCATAGCAACGGTAATGATGCTTTCTTCGCTATTCTTCCCCAACATTTACAACACAACCGACAACGTAAGACATATTGCATCGTATATGATGATAATATCGGGACTTACGATGCCATTCTGCGCATTTGCTAATGCCGCGTATTTCACGCTACGCTCGGGTGGAAAGGTATTTATAACTATTCTTTTTGACAGTGTTTATATGTGGACTGTTACTATGCCTATTTCCATGTTGTTTGCATACTTTACCGAGATTAATGTATTCGCGCTATTCGCTATTTGCCAGTTTGTTGATACACTAAAATGTGTATTCGGCGCAATTCTTTTAAAGCATGGCGGTTGGGCAAACGTTCTAGTTTCAAAGGAATAGGTTTAAAATTCATCTTTGTAATTTAAGAGTATATCTAATTTTAAGCTGTTATGATATTCAAGTTAATATCATAATTAAATTTAAACGCATTCAAGAATCGCAAAAGCGGAGATGCCTTTCGGTATCTCCGCTCAATTTTTATTTATTCAATTAGAATCTATCGCCGGGATAAATGTCATCACGGATCGAGGGAGCAAGGGTTGCAAGATAGGGATTGCTGCCTATGTTTTCAACCGCTGCGGAATTAACCATGTGATCCAAGAGATAGTCACGAAGCGCGCCGGGTCTTGCAATATCGGTAAGATCAACATCCCAAGGACCAACAACGTCGATTATAACCTCGCCCCAGTTAAGAACATGCTTTTGCGAGGAAACGCTCGTAAGCTGCGGGAAGATAGTTCTTCTGCTTCTCTTAATGAATACGCCCGTCTTTCTGACTACGTAATCATCGTAGAACTCAACGTACTGGCATCTGATAACAACGATTACACAAGTCCAAGCGATTATGTAAAGAAGCGCGTGTACTGCAAGGATAAGAGTCCAGATAGAGAGCTCAAAGCCCAACAAGCTAAGCGTCATAGGTCTTTCGATCTCGCGCTCACCGTCATAATCGGCGAACATCTTATCGCACTTCCAGCAGAAGTGAATCTGATCTATACCATTAAGAGTGTTAGTAGAAACCGCTGCTTCAGAGTGACCCATAAGATGAGCGTAAGGAAGCTGAACGTCTGTCAAGCTAACCTCATTTGCACAGTTCTTATCGGAATAAAGCTTTGCGCAAGTGGTACACTTGTAGTATTGGATATTACCTCTCTCGGTACAGGTAGATTCCTTTGCAGGAACAAATGTAACATTATGGTTTCTGTTATAATTTGCGTAATCAAACGTCTTCGTTGCTGCAGCATCCTTGAATGTCTTGTTACACACGGAGCAGTGATAGAAATCAACTTTTGTTCCATCGCACTCAACCGATCTTGACTGATTCAAAACGTGAGCCTTACCATTATTAGCGCAATCATCAGCCACCAATGGATTCAAGGGAGTGATAACGTCGTATATTTGATTCTTAGTTACGGGATCGAACATACCGTTACATTCGGTACAAGACAAATGCTTGATAGTTTGATAACCGGTACCCTCGATAACAGCTGCTTCTTTTGTTTTCAATTTGTGATCAAGCTTTTGCTCGATGGTATCCTCATAAGCGATTTCTTTAGTACATGTTGCATCTGTGAAAAGCTTATCGCACTTCCAACAGGTGTAATATTTTGTATTTCCATCCTTAGTACAAGTAGCCGGAACGGCATCTACTCTGTAAAGAGTATGACCCATTTCGGGCATAACCTTCGAAAGAATCTTCAAAGGATGACCAAAGCTATTGAGATGCAAAAGAATAAGCGTTACCAAAGCTATAGTCGTAGCCCAGAACCAACGGCTCCATCTGTTGCCGAAGGGAATAAGCCAAAGACTCCTTCTTGCCACGTAATTAGGCATTCTTCCATTCATAATATGAAATCTCCTCGCAAATAATTATAATTTAACAAGTCAAGTATATCACATAAAAAAGAAAAAGTCAATAAAATAATAATATATTTTTTCTTTTTTTGACAATTGTTCCCATCAATAACTGCTTATGGGAAGATCTGTATTGTCCTCGCCTTTTTCGATAGCCAAAATCTTTACGTAATAGCTCATGCTCTCGTTGACCGTAACGAGAACTCTATCTCCTACTTTTTTCCCCATAACCGCGCTGCCGAGGGGAGATTCCTTGCTGACGAAGCCAAGCAAGGCATTTTGGCGAAGGGTTGTTACTATCTGTATGGTTTTCTCGGCGTTCATCTTCTCGTTAAAGACTGTAACCTTGTCAAAAAGCGACACGATATCGGCTTTATCCTCGATTTCGATGACGTTTGCGGTTCTAATCATAGCTTCGAGATAACGAATTCTGCCTTCGTTCTTTCGCTTCTCTCTTTTAGCTTCCTTGTATTCCGCGTTTTCGGAAAGGTCACCAAACTCTCTCGTTCTCTTAAGCTCTGCGCCGAGCGCGGGAGCAAGCACGCTTCTGCGGTACTTGATCTCCTCTTCCATTTTTTCAATATCTACTTTGGTAAGCTCGTCGTACATTTTACTTAAGGTTCTCCACTATCTCGAGTGTATCTCTTGCTATAACAAGCTCCTCATTTGTGGGTATAATGAAAACTTTTATTGACGAATCGGGGGTAGAAATCTCAATTTCTTCGCCGCGGATAGCATTTTTGCTTTCATCAATTTTAACACCGAGGAATGCCAATTTTTCGCAAACGTAGGTGCGGTATTCGGGGTTGTTTTCACCAACACCGCCCGTGAATACGATAGCGTCAGCGCCACCCATAGCAGCTATATATCCGCCTACGAGCTTCGTGAGCTGATGGCAATACATCTTTATGGTAAGGGCGCATCTTTCGTGTCCCTCTTTTGCGAGCTTCATAACGGCAACGTTATCCGAGCTAACGCCCGAAACACCAAGCATTCCGGACTTTTTGTTCATCATCTTATCAATTTCATCGGCAGTTGTAAGCTCACCCTTTTTCATAAGGTAAGGAATGATAGCGGGGTCAATGCTTCCGCATCTCGTACCCATCATAATGCCTTCAAGAGGTGTTACACCCATTGACGTGTCAAAACATTTACCTTCTTTAACTGCGCTGAAGGATGCTCCGTTACCAAG
Source organism: Eubacteriales bacterium (assembly GCA_045660185.1). Lineage (GTDB taxonomy): Bacteria > Bacillota > Clostridia > Oscillospirales > CAG-272 > UBA1740. The sequence goes on from JAZRDI010000061.1 coordinate 35,863, forward strand.
GTGACAGGTAACAACGTTAAGCTTGGGGTTTCCTATAAGCTCGCCTGCTCTTGCGGAAACGAATCTATGCGACGTACCGTGGAATCCGTAACGGCGAATCTTATATTTTTCGTAATATTCATAAGGGAGAGCGTACATATACGCATAGTCGGGCATGGTTTGGTGGAAGCCCGTGTCAAATACTGCAACCTGGGGAACGTTCATTATCTTCTCGCACTCAACGATTCCCTTAAGGTTTGCGGGGTTATGCAAAGGCCCGAGGTCTATGCACTCTTCTATAGTTTTCTTAACGTCATCATTAATAAGAACCGAACCGGAAAGCTTTTCACCGCCGTGAAGAACACGGTGTCCTACCGCGCTTATCTCGGATACCGACTTGATAACTCCAAGCTTTTCATCAACGAGGGTATCAAGAACGAGCTGAAGAGCCTCTGCGTGAGTAGGAAGGCTTGTTGCTACCTTATAATCTTCTCTACCGGGAACTTTGAATTTAAAACCCGACTGACCGCCTATTTCCTCGCAAATTCCCTTTGCGATAACAGACTCATTTTCCATATCTATAAGCTGGAATTTGAGCGAAGAGCTACCTGCGTTAATAACAAGAACTTTCATTTTGTTTTTCTCCATTCGATATTTGTAGAGCCCGAAGGCTTAATTTGGCGTTTTTACGCTATTTTTAATTTTTGTTTTTCCTAAAGAATTCGGGCAGCATAAGCCGCCCGAACCTCAATATTGTAAAGTTTTGATTACAAATTATTACGGAAGCTCAATTCCGGGGGGAATTTCAAATCCGGGAGGAATTTCAAATCCGGGAGGAATTTCTATTCCGCCTTCTGTGCCGCCTTCTCCTTCTGTGCCGCCTTCTGTGCCGCCTTCAGTGCCGCCTTCGGTGCCACCGTTACCGCCCTGACCTTTGGAGTAAATATCATAGTACTTCGCCATGAAGTCAGCCATGTCAGCATCGGTGAACTCGCTCATTCCGTTCTCTTCCTTCTGCTGAATGATGTAATCGGTGATCTGGTCTACCTGATCCGGAGGAAGCTCAATACCGTTGTTTGTAAGAGTCGCGGATACCTCGTCATTCATTGCCTCTTTATATTCCTCGGGAGTTTCAAAGCTATCCTTATCTATATTAAGAACGTTGTTAACAGTATCCTTTACCTCGTTAAGAGTTTCCAACGTATCCTGGTCAACACCGGAATTCTTAAGCAACATATCCATAGCTATTTCGGAAAGCGTAAGGGACATGTGCGCATATCTGTCATTTTCTTCAAGAACAAGACACAAACGCTTAAATGCAGAATTGCCGTTCTCGTCAAGATTGAGGAACACCGTGAACATCTGCGATATATCTTCACTATTGAACACGCCCTCGTCTGCAAGGAGATAATAAACCTCTGCAAACGTGTGAAGGTCGCTCTCAATATTTTCTTCATCAACCGTAGCGAACGTAGCAAGCAACGAGTTCATAAGAGTTTTAAGAGGCTCTTCCATCGTGAGAACGAACGCTCCCGATTCGGAAGAAGTACCAAGCGCGCGGAAGAAGTCCGAAACGATAATCGTCATAAGCTTATCGTCACCGAAGCTATTTATCATATTATTTATTGTAATCTTGTCATTTGGCAAGGGATTCTTATGATCGAATTTCTCACCGCCGCCAAGCTCGCCGTAATAAACGTAAAGCTCAACAATATCGTCAACCGCGGTTACAATGTGAAGCTCTTCGCCCTCAACGTCGATAGTAGTAAAACCGTCATAAATGAAACCGAGGTGATCATCAACAGCTCTTAAAACAGGGTTCTGCGAAACCAAATCCAAGTTCTGATGATACATATCGGATATTTTCTCGGTGTTTTTGAATCCGGGATGCTCTGCTTCAGCGTGAGTTACCGCAACCTCTGCAATATCCATCATACCCGCAACGGGAACAATGAGCAAAGCTGCAAAGAAAATACCCTGCACTGCGCCGATTGCACCGCCAAGAAGTCTTCCCACAGGGTTATTAGCGCCTCTCGTAAATCCAAGCGCACCGCAAACGACCGTATAAGGAATTGAGAAAATCAAGGTTAAAGTTGTCACCGAAACAAAGAAGAACACAGGAATAATAATCACCGTAAGCGGAACTGCTATAAGGTATATTGCGTCCTCTCCCTCGATAACCTGAAGATAACTCGTTATCTTTTCATCAAAGCTGAGACCTAACATCTCTGCGACCTCGAGAAGCGTTTTTTCCTCAAATACGGAAATCATATAAGGATAGATTTTCTGGAACAACGTAAGAGAAATCATAAAAGCGGCAATTACAGTTAAAAGCTTAACCGTCTGACGCGAGAATCCCCTTATTAGTCCCATAAACAATCCCAACGCTCCGAGACCTGCAAACAAGGCGTAAACGCCCATATTCAGCATTTCGGACATTCTGATAAAACTCCTTTCAAATTACAATGTCTTTATCTTTAAAACACGTTTTTCAGCTTTGCCGCCTTCATCACTGCTATTTGCGTTTTGGCATCGCTGATTTTTCCTTGCATAACCATATCGACAAGCTCCTCGAGAGGCGTTTTCTCCACCTCTAAAAACTCGTCTTCATCAAGCTCTCTTTCTGTAAAAGAAAGCTCCTCCGCCATATACATATAAATCTTCTCATTAATGAGCGCGGGAGAGGTATCAAGCCTTCCCAAAAACGTCCATTTACCTGCAACGGCTCCCGTTTCTTCTCTTAACTCGCGCTTCGCAGCACAGAGCGGGTCTTCCTCGGCATAATCGAGCTTTCCGGCAGGAATTTCATAGAAGACTCTGCCGTGCGGATACCTGAACTGGCGTTCCATAAGCACCATACCGTCATCCGTTATGGGTATGACGCAAACCGCACCGACGTGCAGACAAAACTCTCTTATAGCTCGTTCTCCGTTCGGGAGAAGAATATCGTCACACACAACGTGCAAAACCTTGCCGTCGTATATTTCCCTTCTCGAGAGCTGCTTTTCTTCAAGATTTTCGTACATAGCGCACCTGCATAGTTATAAATATACAGATATATAATAACACATCGCGTGCGCGTTGTCAAGGGTAAATGGGAAAATAAAGCAAAAATAAAAGCAAAACAAGGAGAAAAATAAAGCAAAAAAACAAAACCAAAAGCAAAACGGGAAAATAAAGAAATTTGAAAAGAAAAGTCACAAGTTCTGACGCCTCAAAACGAATGCGATATGTTCAATTTTGAAAAAGACAACTTTGCCGATTTAAAGTTTTTATATTTTTTCAATCGGAAGTTATTATATTTTTGCGCCATATATTGCATTTTTTGTTTTATTGTGCTAAAATATAGTTGCCAAACAAGTTGAATATTTTATTAAGCGAGGTATTCCCCCATTATGGGTGAGCTATGCCTTTTTTCGTCATGCTCCCGACCTTATTTAGAATTTGGTAAAAACGCAGATTCCGTGAGGTTGGGCTATAGGCATTTATCTATTCGCTTAATTTCAACTTGTTTGGCGACAATTTGGGTTTGCGTTTTTCGGTGCGCTGACTCACGTTGGCGCACTTTTTCTTTTTCACCGAAAAATAAAAAGTAAAAGAGGATTAAGAAATGAAAAAACTACTTTCGCTCCTAATCGTTGTGCTACTCTCGCTTTCTATTGTAGCATGCAACAAAAATCCCGGTCCGGGTGGTGATGACCCATCATTTGACACAAACAATGTAACCCTCGCATCTGCCTACGCAAAGGCTCAAAATCTCGGATTTAAAGGCACTCTCGAAGAGTTTATTGAGCTTATAAGCGGAAAAGACGGAGCTGACGGTAAAGACGGTATTGGTATTTCAAATGTTAGCTTGGATAACGTAGGAAACTTATTGGTCGTTCTTTCAAATGGTGAAACTATCAACTGCGGTAAAGTAACCGGCAAAGACGGAATTGACGGCAAAACTCCTTACATAGAGAGCGGCTATTGGTATATAGACGGCGTTAATACCGGCATTAAAGCAGAAGGTGCCGACGGAACCAATGGTAAAGACGGAATTGACGGTAGAACACCCACAATCGAAATCAGCGGAGACGGCTACTGGGTAATCAATGGCGAAAAGACCGACGTTAAGGCAGAAGCAATCGGCAACGATACTTCCCACTGCATTTCTATCAAAGACGTAACGCTCGACGACCAAGGTAGATTGGTTATCACGCTCACCGATGGAACAGTACTTGATCCCATCGAACTTCCGGAAAATGCAGGACATGTACACTCTCTCGGAGAATGGAATAAATTTAATGCTTCGGGAGAAATGATGTTTGCAGTTTGTAAAACCTGCAAACAGGTAGTTTGGCAGTTCGATAAATGCATCGCACATATTATGACCACAAAAACAGTCTCACCCACTTGCGTATCTCAAGGCTATGACGAGAGCACTTGTTCGGTTTGCGGATATATCGAAAAAACAAACTATACCTCTACTACAGAGCATAGCTACAAAAACGTATATTCGCATAATAATTCATTCCATTGGTATGATTGTAACTACTGCGACGCAACAACATCATACGATGAACATAACATAGATAATTCGGGATATTGCACGGTATGCAACCGAGCACTTGCCACTACAGAAGGAATTATCTATAGACTTTCCGCAGACGGAACTTATGCCGAAGTAGTCGGATATAACGGAAATGAAAAGAAAATTGTTATAGCAGATACATATCAAGGCGTTTCCGTAACAAGCATATATCAAGAAGCATTTTATGAAAACAAATCAATTACTTCTGTTATAATTCCCGATAGCGTAACTTCAATCGGTTACACTGCATTCTATAATTGCTCTGCGCTCACAAGCGTAAAAATTGGAAACAACGTCACATCTATAGCTTCTTCTGCATTTGACCGTTGCTCTGTTCTTCAAAAATTAACAATTCCGGATAGCGTAACATCTATCGGTGAATATGCATTCCGTTATTGCACCTCTCTTAATAACGTAACAATTGGAAATAGTGTTAATTCAATTGCTTCCTATGCGTTCGAAGGTTGTTCCGCACTTGCAAACGCAACTATCGGCAATGGCGTTACTTCTATTGGTAATTATGCGTTCTCTTCTTGCTCCAGCCTTACAAGCATAACAATCCCCGATAGTGTTACTTCGATTGGTAATTCTGCGTTCGCTGCTTGCTATGGACTTACAAGCGTGAGCATAGGTAATGGTGTTACTTCGATCGGTGAGAAAGCTTTCTCTGATTGCTCAAAATTGACAAGCGTGACAATCGGAAATGGAGTTACTTTGATAGCTAACTCTGCATTCTATCGTTGTTCAGGACTTACAAGCATAACAATTCCCGATAGTGTTACTTCGATTGGTAATTATGCGTTCTATAATTGCTCTAAGCTTACAAGCGTGAGCATAGGTAATGGTGTTACTTCGATTGGTGATCAGGCGTTCTATGATTGCTATGGACTTACAAGCGTAACAATCCCCGATAGTGTTACTTCGATTGGTAATTCTGCGTTCGCGCATTGCTCCAGCCTTACAAGCGTGAGCATAGGTAATGGTGTTACTTCAATTGGTGATTCTGCGTTCTATTATTGCACCAGCCTTACAAGAATAACAATTCCCAACGGCGTTGTAAGCATTGGTAATTCTGCGTTCTACAAGTGCTCTAACCTTACAAGAGTAACAATTCCCGATAGTATAGCGAGTATCGGTGAAAATGCGTTCGCTGATTGCTACGATTCTCTCTACACAGAATATGAATACGGAAAATATGTTCGTAGCGGAGATAATCCTTATGCGATATTAATAAGTCTTACCAATAAGAATTTAAGTACGTACACTATTAACGAGAACACCAAATTTATTGCTTACGGCGTATTCAATAATCACACCAACCTCACAAACATAACAATTCCCAACGGTGTTATTTCAATCGGAAATTATGCGTTCTATAATTGCGCACTTACAAGCGTAACAATTCCCAATAGCGTTACTTCGATTGGTAATTATGCGTTCTATGATTGCGGACTTACAAGCGTAACAATCGGCAATGGTGTTACTTCGATTGGTACGCGTGCGTTCGAGTCTTGTTCCAGCCTTACAAGCATAACAATCCCCGATAGTGTTACTTCGATTGGTGATTGGGCGTTCTCTTATTGCAGAGGCCTTACAAGCGTGAGCATAGGTAATGGTGTTACTTCGATTGGTGATCGGGCGTTCTATGATTGCACCGGCCTTACAAGCGTAAATATAAGCGATATTGCAGCTTGGTGTAATATATCTTTTGGTAATGATTATTCCAACCCTCTTTATTACGCAAAGAAACTATATTTAAACGGTGAACTTATAACAGAGCTTGTTATTCCCGATGGTGTTACTTCGATTGGTAATTATGCGTTCTATGATTGCGATGTACTTATAAGCGTAATAATCCCCGATAGCGTTACTTCGATTGGTAATTATGCGTTCTATGATTGCGATGTACTTACAAGCGTGAGCATAGGTAATGGTGTTACTTCGATTGGTGATTCTGCGTTCTATGATTGCTATGTACTTACAAGCGTAATAATCCCCGATAGCGTTACTTCAATTGGTAATTATGCGTTCGCGGATTGCTATGGACTTATAAGCGTGAGCATAGGTAATGGTGTTACTTCGATTGGTAATTATGCGTTCTTTAGTTGCCATAAGCTTACAAGCGTAACAATCCCCGATAGGGTTTCTTCGATTGGTGATTATGCGTTCTATAGTTGCTCCAGCCTTACAAGCGTAATAATCCCCGATAGCGTTACTTCTATTGGTTCTTCTGCGTTCTCTTCTTGCAGAGGCATTACAAGCGTAATAATCCCCGATAGCGTCGAGTTTATTGGTAATTATGCGTTCTCTGATTGCTCCAAACTCACGAACGTATATTACACCGGTAGCGAGGAAGAGTGGAAGGCTATTTCGATTGGCAGTGGCAACTCGTATCTTACAAACGCAACAAAGCATTACAATTACGTTCCCGAAGAGGAATAAGAAACTTTAGTTTTATAACTAAATAAAAACGGCTCGGTGGCTTCATTTAAGGCGAAGCTTACCGAGTCGCTTTTTGTTTTGCATTTGTGATTTGTTTTTATATTACAAATCGCATTTTATTTTTCAATTGGTAAATCGCGTTTTGTTTTTTGCAAATCACGTGTAGTTTTTTAAACTATGTTTTAAGTTTATTATTGATTATTTCCGATTACGTAGTTGCGGTATGCAGCGGCGCTTTCGGTGTATTTCACAAAGGCTTTTACGAGGGTTTCGTAGCTTGTGCCTGCCGCGCCTGCGATGAAGCTTGAAACGTGGTAGCTACCGCCATTGCCGTAGGTAATGGTTTCCGAGAGTGCGTATGCGTAAACGTCGAGTTCAACGTATGCGCCGTTTGCATCTGTACCGCTTACCGTGTTAAGTTTTCTGCCATTTGCGTAGAAGGAAACGTTCGTATCGGTAACGTATAATCTAATCGTGGGCTTCGCATCGAGGTTGAGCGTTACGCTTGTCACGGGAGCAACCGTGTTGGTTGTACCGCTTAACACGGGTGTGCTCGTGTAGTCTGCACCGATGATAGAATCAACAAGCGCGTTAACCCTTGCAATCTCTTCTGCCGTATTGAACTCTGTGAAATAGTTATAAGCCGCTTTAACGTATGCAAGAACGTCTTTTGCAAGAATCTTTTCTACGTCATTTCCGTTTGCGATAAGCTTGGTTGCATACTTGGGAATTGAGAAGGTGAAGTTTGCAGTTGCCGTAGCGTCAGCCGCCAAAACAGTTACTGCAAGCTTGATTTCCTTTGCAGCCTCAGCAGAGCCGAGAGAAACGGACAACAAGTAATATTCCTCACCCTCAACTATTACCTTTTTATCTGCAATAGCTTCAAGATTTTCGTATGTTACGCCGTTAAATGTAAACTTTTGTGTGCCATTTACAGGAATATAGACGTTCATAACAAGCTCACTTGAAAGAGTTATGCTCATCTTTGGAGCGTAGTTCTTAAGCTCCGCGGGAGCAAGAGAATATACAGTTTCATCTGCGCTCTCGGAAATCTTTACGAATTCAAGAGAGTTGCTGTTAGCCTTAAACGTAGGCGCTGCGACATCGGTTGAAAGCGAAAGAGTTACGTACTTTCCATTCTCGCCCTTGACGAATTTAACCCAAGAGCCGTTCTTGCTATTTGCCGTCCACAAATTAATAGATGCATCGCCTGCTATTATATCAACAGAGCCGACGGTGATATTCATAATAGTGTTGGTGTTATAGTAGGTTTCGCCTGTAACCAATCCGGTATATTTCGAATCGTTTGCGTTGAAGCAATTTATCGTATTTACAGCCTCTCTTACGTCGAATACGCAGTTATCGTATTTGATATCAACGAGCATATTCTTGTTGCCGGAGGTCATTTCTTTTCTCTCCTCGTACGTTCCCGAAATACTCTTCAAGGTTGCTCCCTCTGCAAGAGTGATTTTAACGCCGTCGAAGCTGAAGAACATGGATTTATAATGCTCATCATCTGCATCGTTGTTATAAACAGAGCCGTATGCGTAAATCTGGAAGAGACCATACTTATTAAGAATTATTTCTCCGTTGATTATTTCGTAATAGCCGGGCTCTCCGTATGCCGGATCATTCTTCCACGATGAGTTTGTATTCCACTTTGCGCATGCGGGAAGGAAGTACGTCGCGGGAGTAACTGTATGACCGCCAAGGTCTATTACTATCGTATTAATGCTCCAGTTAACGTTTGTGGACGGAAGATTTGTTTCCGCATCCTTTCTTACGTAAACTATTCTTCTTGTGTTAACCCTTTCCGAAATAGGAGTAGAATTACTATCTCTTGCCGCGCCAACCGCAGAAGCGAAGTCTGCATAACCCTTCGAGAACTTATACGTTCCGTCCTTGTTATCAACGTAGAGAACGAAGGGGTAAGCGTTGGGGTCAAGGTAGGTAGAGCTTATAGAGCCGTAAGGCGTTTCTTGAAGGGTATAAGTAACCGTATTTGCGGTTGAGTCGGTCGAGAACTTGTAGAGGTCGTGCGCGAAGGTCTCGCCCGGGAGATTAACGTCGGTCGAGGGAGTTACGCTTGAAGGAACGGTAAGAGTCGCTCTTCTTCCGCTTGCGTTTTCAAGGAAGGTTACCGACGAGCCGTTGTTTTCGTTTACACTATACCACGTGAAGTTTGCGGTATCGGAAATAACGTTCATTGCGCCAACTTCAATATTAACTATAGTATTGGTGCAGTAATAAGTCTTTCCGCTCACAAGTCCCTGATAATTCTTATCGTTTGCGCCAAAGAGCGTTACCTTCTTCGTTGCATTCGAGATGTCTATCGAGCAGCTATCCTCAAATTTAACGTTAACCGCCATTTTTTGAGAGGCTTTTTTACTTACGCTTGAGCTATCCGCAAACGCGCCGATAAGCTCGGTAACTGTAGCTCCCTCTGCCAACGAGATATTAATATCTCTGAATGTGAAGTAATTAATTTTGTAATTGGTATCAGTTGCGTATTCGTTGTAAACGTCACCGTACGCAGACATATCGAGAAGTCCCTTATCGTTAAGAACGATGTTTCCGTTCGTTATTTCATAATGACCGGGCGCTCCGTAAAGCTCGGGATTCTTTGCATACGCTGTGCCATATTTTGCAGTTGCGGGGAATACGTACTTCGCGGACTGATAAAGAGTATGTCCGTTAAGGTCGAATATAATAGTTCCCACGTTCCAGTTAAAGTTGGTGCTGTAATTGTCAACCACAACGTCGCTTCTGAAGTAAACTACAACCTTTGCGGTGGTTGAACCGGAGCAAGGAGTTCTTGCATTACCGGTCATTGTTGCATAATCGGTATAACCATTGTAGAAGCTCCACTCGCTGTTTTTATATTCGAATGCAACCATGGGACTTCCTCTATGCTCCTCGGGAATGGTTCCGTAAGGAGTTTCGAGAGTGCTTGCAGCCATACCGAGATTGTAAAGCTGATTCCAGGTACTACCCGTGTAAGAATAATACGTTCCGGTTTGGGTATCAAGATACTTATCGCCTACTTTTGCACTGCCGGTGGGAGTGCCTGCTCCAACGTTCCACACACGCTCTGTTCCGGCAGCCTTGATTCCTGCAATTGCAGAATCTATGGCATCGTTTTGAGAGGTGAGGCAATTTGTTGCGGTATATACACGGTCCGCGCCTATGGTGGTGTAAGCCGTTATATCGGCGAAGGTAACGTTCGATGCGGTACCGCTTCCGTTATATGAATAGGTAGCGGTGCTATAGCAGTTCGTAAGAGTCAAGTTTCCAAACGCTTTTGTTGCTCCGCCGACAGAATCGGTGGTTGCTACCGAAGGAGATACCGCGCCAACGATACCGCCGTAGTAGGATGCGCTCGTTGCGGTGTTATCGTAAAGAGCGATAGTTCCCGTGAAGGCGCAATTGTCTATAACCGTGTTAAGTCCTGCAGTTCCTGCAATACCACCCGCGAAGACGAAGTCACCGCCGAGCTTGATATTTGCAGAAGAGGTGCATCCCTCGATAAGAGTTCCGCGAGCCATACCGCAGATAGATCCTATTCTACCGGCTTTGAAGGGGTTATCAAAGCCTGTGTTTTTCGCGTTGGTAGATTCCGTATTAACCGCTACGATTTTAACGTTTTCCTTAACAACGCAGCCTGAAAGTATATTAAAGTTTACAAATTCGTCATTTACCTCTACTTCGGGAGAGCCCGCTATACCAACTATAGCGCCGCTAACTCCTCTTGCGACAACCTGAACGTTATCAAGCACAACGTTCTCAATCACCGCTCCGTAAACTGCTCCAAAAAGACCGCTACCGAAGCTTGTGGTGAACGTGGGATCGCGATTGGGATCTGCCGTCGAGGTAATCGTTCCGTTTTTAATAGAATATCCCTGACCGTCATAATTTCCGCTGAAGGCGCGCATATTGCTAAAGCTTTCGAAATAATAACCGATAGACTGAATTGCCTTTCCGTCAAGGTCAATATCGCAAGTCTGCTTGAAGTACTTACCTGCAAATGCACTTCCGGTATCACTGTCTATTACCTTCTTTGCAAGCCAAAGAAGATTTGAGGGCTCCGAAATGAGATAGGGATTATCTTTAGTTCCATCTCCCTCGGGGGCAATACGTCTCGTTCCGTCCCAAGCCTCAAGTGGCTTATCCGTACCATCTTCGTCAAGGTCAATTACGAACTGGTTTACAGTCAAATAATAAGCATCTCTCGTAGGAGAGTAATACTCTACCGCAACCTTATTTTCGCTTTCATCGAAGTAGAACATCGCAATAAGACCGGAACGTAATCTGTAATCAACCGCCTGGGGATTGATAAGAATCTCGTTAACCGTGTTAACTATTCCGTCTATGTAGGCATTAGAACGTGTAACAAGAATTTCGTTTGAATCAACGTGTCCCGATAATACGTATTCAATATTCGGGTGCTTGGTAACGAACTCATCCCACATATCGTCACCGTTATTCATAAAGTCACGCATAATATTGGGGGGCGTGGGATCTCCTGTATCGTTCGTTGTTCCGTCTGCGTAAAGATAGTTGTGCGTACTTACTACAACTCTATAGTCCGCATACTTCTGTTGCGATATAACGTCAGATGCCCATGCAAGAACTTCGTCACTTGCTCCGTAGTCAAGGTTAAGGAAGAGATAATTCACGTCAACACCGTCAACCGTAACTGTGAAGGTACACCACGTGTTAGCGTAAGACACGGTTGCGCTTGTAACGGGGTCTTTTGCGCCGGTATCGGTATATTTACCGCCGTTTTCACCTGTGAACTGCGATGTGAAGTATTCAACGTCGCCAAACCACTCGTTAAAGCGGTCTCTGCTATTCATAATATCGTGGTTACCGCGAACGAGAGAATAAGGAACGTGTCCGTTCAATATGGTCACAGCTTCCTTCGCAATATCCCACTCGGTGTAGGTTCCTTTTTCATCGTGAACCCAATTGCCGTTAGCGTCCTTGGAATATCTTTCCGCGCCACCGTTATCGTCGGTAATATCTCCAAGTCCCAAGGAATAAACAATGTTCTTTTCATCCTTGTTATCAACAACCCACTGATACATCTCACCGAGTAAATTGGGATAATCCTCGGTTATTCTCTGCGTATCGCCGAAGATTGCGAACGAATAATCCGCTTCAAAGTTACCGTAGCTCTTGCGGATTTCTTCCATTTCCTCCTCGCTGAGCCAAGATTTGCTGTATGTAAGGTCATATCCGTTTCCGGTTTCGTCCTTGATGTTTTTGCCAATATCGTTTGCATCTACGTCATAGTAACAAAGAAGACCTTGCTCATCGTAGGAAACGCCAACGTAGTCCTTTGCGATTTCATCGGCGGTACGAACGTCAGAGAACACTGCAACGTCCTTAAGCTCACCTTTGAAATATCCGCTATTAGCAGTGCGCTGATCTCCCGCAAGAACAAAGGGGAAATCGGTAACGCTATCCATAAGAGCGGGATAGAAGAACTTTTCCTCCGAAAGAATTCCGTTAATGTAGCACGAAACAACTCCGCTTTCGTTGTTGTAAACAAACGTTACGTGAGTCCAGGTGTCATTGGGAATTTTCGTATTCGTAAACGTTATATCGTAAAGATTGTAAGCAAACTCGTCTGCGCACCATATACGAGGATTTCCGTTTTTGTGAATCTCGTAATTTACAAACGCTTCGCCGTAGGAGTTCTCGCGGTTAAAGTTACCGAAAAACGGTCCGGCTGCGGCTCCTTTTAACGTAGATGGGTAAAACACCCAAGCTTCAACAGTCTGAGGTACAGACTCGAGCTTCTTTTTTGCTTCATAGCTATCCTGAGGATAGTCAAGCGCAACACTCGATACAAGATCGTATATCGAGTCGTCCTGCTTCGGAACTTTAAGTCCGTCGCTAACCGCGCTCGTTGCGCCAAAGCTACTCACTGCAAAAATCGCTGTGAAGAGCAAAAGTGCGCAAATAAGTGCTGAAATCAGTTTTCTGCTTTTCATGTCGTTTTTTCCTTTCAAAATTGGTTTAATAGCGCAAAATTTAAGTCAAAAATTTTAAATACTTGTATATATTGACTTTCTAAAAAAACTTTGCTATAATAATTTTACAAAAGTTTGAAAACTTTAACAATAGAAATTGTTGTCAAAAAAGATAGAAATTCTTGGCGTTTTTATAACGTGAAAGGATGTATTATGGATTTCAAATCTCTCAAGCCTTATGTACGTCAGGCGGTAGAAAAAAGAGTAAAAGCTCCCGTTGAGCTGCCTATAAGATGGCTCGTTGCCTATCAGATAGCTATAATAACCGATGGCGAGGCAATAATGACGTTTAATGACAAGCCTATCAAAATATCAAAGGGTGACGTTGTATTCATTCCGCCAAACGAGCCTCATCGATACACCGTGACGAGTGATATTATAAAGCTTATAGTGGATTTCGATGCAAATTACAGCGAATTAAGCCGTAAAAGAAACATTTCATCAGCAATACCGCCCGAAACGTTGCCAAAATTCAAGAAGGCTTACATACAGCAAAACTTATACGAAAAATACGATCTTCCGTTAGTCTTTAGACCCCAAGGCTTTGATGAATACGTGAGCTATTGGTGCGAGATAAAGGACGCTCTTAAAAAGAACAACTCGTACGTCATTGAGATAAAAATGACCAAGCTGCTCAACCTCATACACTCAAGACTCGGAATCACCAAAATAAAAGACAAAATCGATTACTGCGAGGTAGTTAAGGATTATATCGACGCGGGCTTTGAAAGAATAATAACGCTTGAGGAAATCGCATCTCTTTATGAGATAAACAAGTTCACAATATCAAAAAAATTCAAGGATAGATACGGAATAAGCATCATCGCATACTACAACCAAAAGCGACTTGAGTATGCAAAATCCGCGCTTTCAGCTCCCAATAGCTCGGTTACAAAAGTATCCGATTATCTTAATTTCACAGATGTTTACACCTTCTCAAAGTTCTTTAAAATGCGCACCGGCTTATCTCCGCGAGCATTCAAGGCAGAGGCTTTAGAGAGCTAACGAACGCAAAAATATGAGAATAAAAAGAAACAAAAGACCTGTCGAGGCAATAAGCTTTGGCAGGCCTTTTTCGTTTTAGGATTAATCAAGGCAAATAGTTTTAAAGAAAACTATGATTTTGACTTTTTTGGTGACCTTAATCAAGGCAAAAATTTTCTCAAAAGCAATCTGTTTTTTGAGAATAGGGCACAAAAATTAAAGCTCTTCAACCATTCCGTCATAGCAAATTTTTGCATCAAGTCCCGTTTTTTGCGAATGCTCTGCGAGAGTTTTTTCGGCGGCTTCGCGGTCGCCCAAAATCTCTCTTCCGTGATGGATAAAGCGCATTTTTTTAACCTTATTTTCGGTAGCGTAATCGAGAACTCGCGACACTTTATGATGCCCTGTTTCGCCTATCAAGAGGTCACATTCGGATATAGGAAGAGCATCAAGCTCGGAATAATCCTTAACGTCACCCGAGCATACGATTCGCTTCCCTTCCGCTTCAAGAACGAAGGAGAAGGAATGCCAGCCGTTTTCGTCACACTCACCTAAATGCTTGTTATGGTAAGCGCTGACTTTTACGTTTTCGTCCTCGTATATGACTCCGTCGCAAATTACTCTTTCGTTGATATTGAAGTTGATTTTCGACCCCGAACCTCGATAGCCGACTCCTAACTTTTTGACAACTTCAAAATAGGATGCGTCAGGCAAATAAAGGTCAAGAGTATTATCATTATAAAGGGGGGTTTTGTATATAGCGTTAAGCTTGTGAAAAACGAAGATAAGATTTGGCAATCCTCCTATATGGTCAACGTGAGCGTGGGATATAAACACCGCGCGAGATGCGAGAAAATCAAGTCCCGACGTATAGGCTCTATGCGATGAGTTTTCTCCCGCGTCAAACCAATATAGGCTTTTGTTAACCTCTATCACGTAAGACGTGTGATGCATATCGGGCATCGGCTCTGTTCCCGAGCAAGTTCCAAGATAATAAACTTTCATTTTAAACTCCTAAAATGTCATTTATAGTTTACATTTTCTACATTATTTGCATTTTTGAAAGGCGATACGCTCTTCACCGCTATCAATATTTATTACTCCGCAATATTCAAATCCATTTTTCAAAAGCGCGTTTTGCATCGGAATATTATCGCGGTGCGTGTCAATTTTCACATTATGGCATTTATCGAAAGCAAACTCAAAGGCAAACTTGCTTACCCCCTTACCGTGCGCATTTTTGCTCACGGCAATTCTATGGATAACTCCATAGGGTAAATCGTTTTTCCACTCTCCGCCGCTAATCTTTAAATACGTAGGATCCGGTCCCACTTTAAAGAAAAAGACACCCAAAATCTCTTCGTTTTCTCGCACGGTATAGAGGTTACCGCCTTTTATATCCTCTGTGAGCAGCTCGTGGGCAGGATAACCGTTTCCCCATTGCGAGCCGTTGCCGGAAGCTTTCATAAACGCTCTTGCGTCATTATATATCTTTTCTATCTCCGGAAGGTCGGAAAAATCGGCAATCTTTATCTGCATATCTACCTCCAACGGTTTGACAATTATTATAAGTATATCATACCACCGCAACAGAAAAAAGTCAATACAAAAAAGCGAGATAAGCCATTTTTATAGCAAATCCCGCTTTTTTGAAAACTATACTTTACTTTTTTATTTAAGCTTTGCCATTGAGCCTTATTGGAGCTATGCCTTGCTCAGCTTCAATTTTCTTTCGCACTCTGCTTTATACTTCGTTTTAGTCGATAGTCATATCGAGCTTAAATCTCATTATCTTTCGGAGCGTGTTCTTCGGGAAGTCCTCATCTCTCACCTTAAGCACGCCTATTTTCTTGTAAGGAACTGCGGTTTTATTGTATTCTGAAATATATCCGTCAAGATATTTTTTGACGTCGGTAATTCCGTTCTTTTCCATATATTCCTTGTCGGGATAAATTTCCGCAACTATAGCATTATGCTCCATTCCGCGACGGCTCTTACCCTCGTAAACGATGATGTCAAGAACACCGGGAGTTGCGATAAGGTCATTCTCAATTTCCTCGGGATAAACGTTCTTTCCGTTAGAAAGAATTATAAGGTTTTTCTTTCTTCCCGTGATATAAAGAATACCGTTTTTATCAAGCTTTCCGTAGTCACCGGTTTTGAAATATCCGTCTTTTGTAATAGCGTCTTTTGTGGCTTCTTCGTTCTTATAATATCCGAGCATTACGTTAGGACCCTTAACCCAAATTTCGCCCTCGCCGTCCTCGTTGGGAGAGTCTATTTTTACGTGGTCGCATTCTATAACGTTACCAACGCTTCCCTTAACAACGTTCTTGCTTCTGTTAACCGCTATGATGGGAGCGCACTCGGTAATTCCATATCCGTTGAGTGTGGAAATTCCCACCGCCTCAAAGAAGTCAAGAATCTCGGCATTTATGGGAGCACCGCCGGAAATTATCATCTTAACCTCACCGCCAAACGCTGCTCTTATCGACTTGAAGAGCTTCTTTCTCAAATCAATTCCGATTTTTCTCAAAGCGTTGCTCACCTTAATCATAACCTTAAGAAGTCTTTCCTTCTTTTGCTCCTTCACGTTGGCTTGAATTTTTCTGTAGAAGGTTTCAAGATAAAGAGGTACTAATGCAAGGTGACCGGGCTTTTCGTCCTTAAGCTCCTTCTGAATATATCTGAGTCCTGCTGAAATATAAACCTCTGAGCCTATCAAAGCGTGCGCGGCAAATATAACCGAAGAACCGTAAGTATGATGCGGGGGAAGAACTCCAACCGTTTTATCACTGTAATCAAGATAAGGAGCAACATTGGTTATATCGGTAAGCACCGCGTTCTGCGTAAGCATTACGCCCTTCCCCTCGCCCGTAGTTCCCGAAGTGAAAACGAGAAGTGACATTTTTTTCGCATCAATTGTATTATCAAAATAAACGTTGGGGTTGTTTTTGAATATTTCTCTACCCTCGTTGACAAGAGCGTCAACACCAACGCCACTTCCCTTACCCGAAATGAGAATAGGAGCTACCGTAAGCTCGTTTGCGTTAGCTATGACCTCTGCTTTATCGTTAATATCCTCATCTACAAATAGGAAGGAAACATCTGCCTTTTTTGCGGTTTTTGCAAGCTCATCTGCGTGCCAATCTCTGTCAAGCGGTACGAGAACGCCATCCGCGCAAAGCACGGAGAAATAAAGAAGCGCCCATTCGTAAGAAAGCTTTCCTATAACGCTAACGTGCTTTCCCTTTACGCCCATTTCAATAAGCTTCGAAGCGAGAGCGCGTACGTCTGCGCAAAATTCGTGAAACGTTATTCTCGTTACCTCTTTTTTCGAGCTTTCTTTAAATGAATATGCATTCTTGTCTTTATATTCTTCAGCTGCCCATTCTATAAGCTCTCTGTAATCGTTGAATTCACGTTTTTCGTGAAGCATATGTTTATTCATGATTTTAACCTCATTTTTAAAAATTGTTGACAACTCAACTTTTGGCATTATACCACAAAAATGTTGATTTGTCAACAATTTTATTTTTATTTTTCATTTCACAGCAATTTCGCCAAGCTCCGCTATCTCGTTTAGATTGTATTTTTTCTTCCGTCTTATTATATTTTAAAGCGCGATTTTTATACTTCTCGTTTCATAAAAAATACATTTTTTATTTGTACCGTTACGGTATAATTCTTTGTTTTATACCATTTTTTGAAGTTTTTAAAAACAATGCCCACCGTACAGTCAAAATTCGTACGGCGGGCATCGCTGCATTTATTTGGTTTTAATTCTAATTAAAGTAAGCTCTTGTAAAGTTCAAGGATTTCTTCTACGCTTGTTTCTCTGGGGTTGCCGGGGCGGCAAGCATCTGCATAAGCAGACTCTGCGAGGAACTGAAGATCCTCTGCCTTAACGATTTCCTTAAGGTCTGCGGGAATTCCAACATCAAGAGAAAGTTGCTTAACAGCATTGATAGCTGCAGCTCTGTATTCCTCAACGCTCATATTTTCAGTTCCCTTAACACCCATAGCAGCAGCGATATACTTATACTTATCGCCTGTCTCCGGAGCGTTATATTCCATAACCGTAGGAAGAATTATAGCGTTTGCAACACCGTGGGGAGTATCGTAAAGCGCGCCGAGGGGGTGAGCCATAGAGTGAACTATACCAAGACCAACGTTAGAGAAGCCCATACCTGCAACGTACTGACCGAGAGCCATTCCCTCTCTGCCTGCATCTTCGTTGTTTACAGCTCCACGAAGCGAAGAAGCAATAATCTCGATAGCCTTGAGATGGAACATATCGGAAAGCGCCCAGGCGCCACGCGTGATATAACCCTCGATAGCGTGAGTAAGAGCATCCATACCTGTTGCAGCAGTAAGTCCCTTGGGCATAGTCGCCATCATATCGGGATCTACAACCGCTACTACGGGAATATCGTGAACGTCAACGCAAACCATCTTTCTGTTCTTCTCAACATCTGTTATAACGTAGTTGATAGTAACCTCTGCCGCAGTACCTGCTGTGGTGGGAACTGCGATGATGGGAACGCACTTGTTTTTAGTGGGAGCAACGCCCTCAAGAGAACGAACGTCCTCAAACTCGGGGTTAGTGATAATGATTCCGACAGCCTTTGCGGTGTCCATCGAAGAACCGCCTCCAATAGCAACTATGCAATCAGCTCCGCTTTCTTTGAATGCCTTAACTCCTGCCTGAACGTTTTCAATGGTGGGGTTGGGCTTAATGTCTGAAAATACTACGTATGCAATACCCGCATTATCAAGCACGTCGGTAACCTTCTTGGTTACACCGAATTTTATAAGGTCGGGGTCGGAAGCAACAAAAGCCTTTTTAAATCCTCTCGCCTTAATTTCATCGGAAATAGCGTTAACAGCGCCCTTTCCGTGATAAGATGTTTCATTAAGTACAAATCTGTTCATTGGATTATCCTCCTTTTTTTAAGAGGCTGTGCCTCTTTTATAAATATTTTACCACAGTTTTTGCCTTTAGTCAACGGAAAATATAAACTTTGACAAAAAAATCACATTTTATTAAACTTCGTCGGTATTGATAACAAACCACGATTATTTATATCTCTTAAAGCCACACCCAAGACACAAGGAGGAGCCGTTTATCCTCTTGTATTCATTACATCGAGTTTTCTCTGTCCCCCTACACCTATTATCACTTTTCAGCATAATATTAGCGTAGAGTCAACATTGCTTTAACGTAAACTTAAGAACACCAAAGATAACAAACTCGGAGGAAAATATGCTCGTTATCAAAAACTACGAAAGAGAAAAGGCAGTTATGTACGCCGAACGATACGCCTTCTCTCAAAATCCGGTTTTCGGAGATTTCCGAGAAATAGGCGGCAACTGCACAAACTTCGTTTCCCAATGCGTTTACGCGGGGGCTTGTAAAATGAATTACACCAAAACGTTCGGCTGGTACTACATTTCGCTCGACCAACGCGCTCCCGCTTGGACCGGTGTAGATTACTTTTTCAACTTCATAACGCAAAACAAAAGCATTGGTCCGTTTGGAAGAGAGGCGGAGCGCGACGAATGCGAAATCGGTGACGCGATACAGCTCGGACGCAACACAGACGGATATTATCACACTCTTTTAATAGTCGGCTTTGAGGATGATGACATACTCGTTGCCGCGCAAACTGACAACGCGTTACGCCGACCTCTTTCAACCTATAATTACGATTTTGTACGTTTTATAAAAATTGAAGGTGTACGCTTCGAAGCGCCGTCTAACACCGATTGCTTCGAAGCGGTCTATAACGGAGTTGCAATTATTGAAGGGCGAGACGTATAATTTTGCATCTACGGTAATCTCTATATAATTCGCAACAACTTAATGTCAACGCTTGACACAAGTAATAAAGTATGGTAAAATAATCCGTCAATAAATTCAAAGGAAAAAGAAAATGAAAAAAATTATATCACCGATTTTGCTTTTGAGTGCCGCTATCCTTTGGGGATTCTCGTTCGTCGCTCAAAAAGCAACAGTCATAGTTCCAACATTTACGCTTCTTTTTTCAAGAAGCATCGTAGCGGTATTCTTCTTAATACCCGCAGTAGCGCTCTTCGACCGTTTTTCGAATAACGGAAGAAAAATCATCTCAATCAAAGAAAAGAAAATAGGAATAACTAAAAGAGAGCTTCTCGGTGGTACTCTTTGCGGAGCGTTCCTTTTCGCAGCGTCGGCTCTTCAACAGGCAGGTATTGCTAATACCGATGCCGGAAAAACGTCGTTTATAACTGCCCTTTACGTTGTTATCGTTCCGATTTACGCCCTCTTGATAGGCAGAAAATCACCAATTAACGCTTGGATAGGAATAGGAATCGCAGTCATCGGTTTTTATCTTCTATGCATCAAAGAAAACTTTACCATTGCGCCTTCCGATTTACTCGTCTT
Source organism: Eubacteriales bacterium (assembly GCA_045660185.1). GTDB lineage: Bacteria > Bacillota > Clostridia > Oscillospirales > CAG-272 > UBA1740. The sequence goes on from JAZRDI010000061.1 coordinate 56,306, forward strand.
TGCTTGCGCGTTTGCGTTTGCTTTGCAAATCATGACAGTGGATATGCTTCTTCCCACTTGCGACGGAGTTCGTATTTCGTTAGTTCAGTTCTCCGCCGTAACGGTATTCTCATTTATAGCTGCTCTGATATTTGAGCTTCCGTTCGTTTTCTCGGGAATAATTGAGGTTCTCCCTCAAATACTTTTCCTCGGAATCGGTTCAAGCGGCATAGCGTACACGCTTCAAATTGTAGGTCAAAAAAACACCGAGCCCGCAGTCGCCTCAATACTTCTTTCTTTGGAATCTGTGTTCGGCGCAGTTTTCTCGGCTATGTTCTTGCACGAGAGAATGAGCGCAAAGGAATACGCAGGCTGCGCGGTTGTTCTTATCGCAGTTTTGATATCCGAGATAGATATAAAATCATTGCTCGGCAAGATTCGTAATAAAAAATCAAAAGCATAGTTTCGCACGTTTCGCACTTATAAAGTCGTAATTTTAAACCGAATTTTCGCTAAAAAACGCAAATGGTGCATATTTTGGTATATTTACACAAAAAACGTTTCCACAGTTTATTTAATTCTCCAATAATTACGTATTGACAAATTTATATATATATGATAAAATATTATCGTATTCGTGGTTTCTGCGACTGACGGATTATTGTGGGATACCACAGTGGAGCAGAAATCGTTTAAAGCCGACCGTCTGGGCGCACTTATTCTTTGAAGTCACTTTCTTGGAATATGTGCGCCTTTTTTGAAATTTTACATTGAAACGGAGAACAAAAATGAAAAAAATCGGTATTGTAATGGGAAGCGCAAGCGATCTTCCCATAGTTAAGAAGGCTATTGATATGCTCGAAAAATTCGGTGTTCCCTCGGAGACTCACGTTTTCTCGGCACACAGAACTCCCGTTGAAGCCCGCGACTTCGCTTTGAACGCGAGAGCTAACGGATTCGGAGCAATCATCGCGGCAGCAGGTATGGCAGCTCATCTCGCGGGCGCTATTGCGGCAAACACTACGCTTCCCGTTATCGGCATTCCCTGCAAATCTACCAACCTTGACGGTATGGATGCGCTTCTTGCAACAGTTCAGATGCCTACCGGTATTCCCGTTGCAACGGTTGCTATAGACGGGGCGGCAAACGCAGCTCTTCTTGCAATACAGATTCTCGCAGTTGAGGACAAGACCCTCGCGGACATGCTTGACGCAAAGCGCGTAAGCGATGCAAAAGCCGTTCTCGAAAAGGATGCCGAGGTTGCGGCACAATTCAATAAATAAATAATAAATTTTATATACAAGGAGCATTAATTATGAGCAAGACACTTGTTTACACAGGAAAAACCAAGGACGTATTCGCACTTGACAACGGTAACTACCTCCTTAAATTTAAGGACGATTGCACCGGTAAGGACGGAGTGTTCGATCCCGGCGAGAACTCGGTTGGTCTCACTATTGACGGAGTTGGCGACGTTAACCTTCGTATGTCCATTTATTTCTTCGAAAAGGTAAATGCTGCAGGCATTAAAACCCACTACATCAGCGCTGATCTTAACGATACCACCATGGAAGTTCTTCCTGCAAAGCCCTTTGGTAAGGGACTTGAGGTTATCTGCCGTCACAAGGCAGTTGGTAGCTTCTCCCGCCGTTACAGTGACTACATCGAAGAGGGCGCAGATCTTCCCGCATACGTTGAAACAACCTTCAAGAACGATGCAAAGGGCGATCCGCTCGTAACCAAGGACGGTCTTATCGACCTCGGCGTTATGACTGCCGAGCAGTACGACGATATCAAGGTTATGACTCAGCAGATCACCAAGATCGTTGCTGACGATCTTCTTGAAAGAGGCCTTGTTCTTTACGATATCAAGTTTGAGTTCGGTTATGACAAGGACGGCAAGGTTATGCTTATCGACGAAATCGCTTCGGGCAATATGCGCGTTTACAAGAACGGCGAGTATATCGATCCCATGACCTTGAACGGTTTGTTCTTTGCTTAATTTCTAATTTAAAATCATATTTCGGGGCGACCACACCA